>JAUMSH010000070.1 GCA_031292915.1 Collinsella sp. | reverse complement strand
GCCAAGATCACGGGCATTGCCGAGAACGCCGGCGCCAAGGTGCTGCTCGATACCTCGGGTGCTTCGCTCGAGGCCGCCCTTAAGTCCGAAATTAAGCCCGAGCTGGTCAAGCCTAACCTGACCGAGATCAACGGCCTTCTGGGCACGAGCTTTACCACCGACGATGTGGACGAGCTCCGCGCCGCGCTCGCCTCTGATGCCCGCTTCTCCGATATCCCCTGGGTCGTCGTGTCCATGGGCGCTGCCGGCTCCGTTGGCTTCCACAATGGCCGTGCGTTCCGCGCAAAGACGCCCGATATCCCTGCCGTTAACGCAACGGGCTCTGGTGACTCCACTATCGCAGGCTTCGCGCATGCCATCGCTGCTGGCGCAGACGACGAGACGGTGCTGCGTACCGCCAACACTTGCGGCAAGCTCAACGCCATGGATCCTATGACCGGCCATCTGGTCATGGACCGTTGGGACGAGGTCTACAACGGCGTTGTCGTGACCGAGCTGTAGGAGCTTGGGCGTCGGCCCCGGCATCGATTGCTTGCTTGTGGATAGAGCCGATGACAAGTGCGGTAGCATTATGCCGGGGCGCGACGCCGACGCTGTCGTGTTCAATCCCGACCTTACCCTGGTCGAGACGTATGTGGGTGGCAACAGCGTCGGTAACGCGTTTGCCGAGTAGCTGCCAAAGAAACGATCCGAGAGGGGATTTAGATGATTTACGGTGCACTGGGCGATATCGAGGAATACCGCGGAATGCTCAAGGGCCTCGACGTGCTGATCGATTGGCTCGAGGAGAACGACCCGGCGCAGCTCGAGGTCGGCAGCCATCCGATTCTGGGCGACAAGGTCTTTGCGAACGTCATGGCTCCCACGACGCGTCCCGAGGCCGAGGCTCACTACGAGACGCATCAGCGCTATCACGATCTGCAGATCGACGTCGAGGGTCGCGAGGCCTTTAAGGTCGCTACGGGCAGCCTGACGCTGGTCCAGGAGTTTGACGAGAAGGACGACTACGATCTGGTCGATTCCGACGCTTCGATCGCCGGCGATCTTGCCGACGATAAGTTTGCGCTGTTCGTTGCCGGCGAGCCTCATATGCCCACGCTCGAGTTCTCGGGCGATGGCGCGCAGCAGGTCAAGAAGATCTGCTTTAAGCTGCTTGCAGACGCTTACTGGGAGGAGTAGCGAACTGCTCGGCTGAGTTGTTCGTGTTGTGAGCGTTTTCCTTTGGAGGAGCGCGCTTAGGCCCCGCTGATCGCGGTTCCTTTGGGGATTGCGGCTGGCGGGGCTTTTTGTTGAGTAGGGGAGTTGCCGGCGGCGTTGTGCTTGGATTTATTTGCGAAGAACATCGGCTAGCCGCAGGATTGAAATCATCGACCGATAAGTGAGTTCCACTTTTTCGCCCGCAAGCAGTCGTTTCGAGCCAATCTCATCTAGCCCCACAAGCCGAGAAAACAGCGGGCCGCTCACCGTGCCATCGTCAATTGATTCCCTTATGGTCTTCAAAACGTCCGTATCATGAAGCGATGCCGAGCTGTAGGGGGCAACACGAGCGGAACTCTCAATTAACGACGAGACAAAAGGATGGAGATGCTTTGGACATAGTCCATCAAACACCACATCCCCATTGTCGTTCGAGCCGACCAGGCGCCAAGTATAATGATCGACCCAGTCATCTCCGTAATATATGGCGTCCATGAGCAACTTCCCGTCTAGAGAGAGAAACCTATTTGGACATCGGGGCGCAAGACCGCAATCCATATCGGGCCTGCAGCAGCTCCAACCCAACGCACCACATAGGTTCCCTTTCGTACATGTGTATCAATCTGCCCCGAAATGCCGGTGAATGCAATTCCAGACCCGTTTGTCGGATAGCAATCGACGTATTTTTGTTTTCCGCTCACAACCTTGTATAGATATATCGTTCCAGCAAAAGAGAAGGTATCGTGACTATTTTAGATCTATATGGCCAATTCGAGCCCTTGCCATGGCAATTGTTGCAGCTGGGTTTCTTTTCATTAAAATTTCACTTTGGTAAATCCCCGCCCCTAGGCATTAAACCCGAAGTCCACCGAGTGGGCGAATTCCGGCGGATGTGCGCCTGAAATCGGTAACAAAAAAGCCGCCCGAAGGCGGCTATCTTGTGCAATGGAGCCAGCGACCGGGCTCGAACCGGTGACCCCCGCTTTACGAGAGCGGTGCTCTACCAACTGAGCTACGCTGGCGGCCATGTGGTGACGCAACTGAGGCGTCAACGGCTGTCTATGATACGGGACATCGCACATCCGCGCAAGTGTTCTGACGGCTTTTCTCACTTTAAATGCACTAATATTGGAGACGTGATGTCTTGCTCTTACGGGTCTCAAGCAGAATGGGGCAGTGATGATTCAACCCAAGATTCTTCTCACGCGCATCGATGATCGGTTTATTTACGGGCAAGACGTTGAGCTGTGGAATGAGGCGGTTGGTTCCAACCTCGTCCTGATCGTTAACGACGAGATTGCGGCGGATTCGCGCAAGTGGGCGCCTATGAGGGTCGCGGTGCCCGAGGGCGTGTGGACACGGTTTTTCTCGGTGCAAAGGGCCATCGACATCATTCATACCGCAACGCCGCGCCAATTGATTCTGATCATGGTGGCCTCACCCGCCGATGCACTCGCGCTGGTTAAGGGTGGCGTGCCGATCACCAAGATCAGCATTGGCCATATGCAGGCAGGGGAGGGCAAGCACCCCATAACGCCCGCAGTCGCCGTAGACGGCGAAGATGTCGCCGCCTTCAAAGAGCTGCAAAAGCTCGGCATAGAACTAGAAATCCGCTATCTCCCCAGCTCCAATCCCGACCCCATCGGCAATCTGTTCAACTGATCCCTTGGGGACGGAGAAAAACGAATCATTTTGCCCTTGCGAGGGACGCGTGCGATGCTGCCTGTCAAAAACAATGCCCATTTACTACGTTTGATCGGCTATCGCCGAGCATGTCGAATTTGAGAAAAACAAAACCGCAGGTAGGCGGCTCGCGAATTTAGCAAAAACCGGTGCATGGTCGAGCACCCCGGGCTAAACGTAGTAAATGGGCATAGTTTTGATATGTCGCTCATACAGTCACAGCGAAATTGAGCCCAAAAGATGAAAAAACGCCCGTCGGCGGTGGTGCCGGCGGGCGTTGCTGTGCAATATGTCGCGTTGTGGGCCTAGTGCCTCATAAAGTGGTATTCGATCACATTGCTGTATGGGTGACCCGGGCCCACAATGCCCTGCGGGAACAGCGGCTGGTGCGGCGTGTCGGGGTACATCTCTGCCTCGAGGGCAAAGCCGGCGCCCCAGCTATAGTTGGCATCGTCCTTGGCGTGCTCGTCGCCCAGCCAATTGCCAGTGTAGAGCTGCACACCCGGGGCGGTGGTGTAGTAGTCCAGCTCGCGGCCGGTCCACATCTCCTCGACATGCAGGGCGCGGCGCAGGTTGCGACCGTATTGATAGTCATCGATGCACAGGCAGTGGTCGTAGCCGCGTGCCTGCTTAATCTGCGGATCGTCGGCCTCCATGCCAGGCGCGACGGGGCGCAGCTCACGGAAGTCAAACGGCGTGCCCTCGACCGGAGCAATCTCGCCGGTGGGGATGTTCTGCTCGTTGATGGGCAGGTAGTGGGCAGCGTTAGCAACAAAGAAGTGCTCACAGTCCATTCCGGCGTTATGGCCGGCAAGGTTAAAGTACGTGTGGTTGGTCATGGACACGTAAGTGGCGCGGTCGCTCTCGCAGCCATACTCGATGCGAAAGACGCCGGTGCGTGTAACGGCAAACACGGCCGTAAAGGTTCGGTTGCCGGGCAGGCCAAGCTCGCCATCCTTAAGCGAGGTGGTCATGCGCACGGCATTGTGGACCTCGTCGAGCTCAACGTCCCACACGCGCTTGTGCAGGCCGTGCTCAAGGTCGCTGTGCAGGTTGTTGATGCCCTCGTTGGCCGGCATATGCCAGTCCGTGCCGTCGATGGTGATCGTGGCGCCCGCGGTGCGGTTGGCCACGGGGCCGATGGTCGCGCCAAAGCAAGCGGGGTTGTCAAAGTAATCCTCGAGCTTATCGAAGCCCAGCACCACATCGCGCACGTTGCCGGGAATGTCGGGCACGTCGATGCCCAACACGGTGGCGCCATAGTCCATAATGCGAACGCAGATCTCGGACCCGTTGAGGGTGTAACGATGAACGGGGGTACCGCACGGCGCGGTGCCGAAAAGCTCGGAAGTGATCATTTGGTTCCTAACATCGAGGTATTTCCGACAAACTGTAGCGCGAACAGGCGAGATTATCACTACACCCCACTAAAGCAGGGGGTATTTTTCTCAAAAAAGTGATGATTGGAGCTGCGCGGGCGTTCATTTTTGACGCGTACGAGTCTGATACAATTTGTTCGTTACTGTTTGAATGATATGCGCGCAAAGAATGGCGAGGATTCATCGTGATTAAGGCAGAGCGACAGGATAAGGTTCGTCAGCTGCTCGAGGAACAGGGCACGGTCTCGGTTAAAGAGATTTCTGATGCGTTAGGTGTCTCAGATATGACGATCCGCCGCGACCTTGAGGAACTTGCAAGCCTGGGCGAGATCGAACGCGTACACGGTGGAGCCCGCAGTGCGCAGGGCCGTCCACATGCTATGTTGCGCCATGAGTATTCGCACAGCGAAAAGCGCACCAAGCATGCCGAGGAAAAGCTGCAGATCGCGCGCCGCGCCGTGGAGCTTATCGAGGAAGGCTCGACCATCTTTTTGGGTACGGGCACCACGGTTGAGCAGATGGCCTCGATGCTGCCGGCATTTCGTCTGCGCATCGTGACCAATTCGCTTTCGGTGTTTAACCTGCTCGAGGCGCGCGAGGACTGCGACCTGTGCCTAGTGGGCGGCATGTACCGTCGCCGCACCGCCGCTTTTGTGGGACCAACGGCCGAGGATACCCTGCGTGCGCTGGGCATCGACGCAGCCTATATCGGCGCCAACGGCATTTTGGACGGCGACGTGTCCACGTCTAACATGGAAGAGGGCCGCATTCAGCAGCTCGCCTTTAGCAAGGCCGACTCGCGCTATCTGATCGCCGACTCCAGTAAGATCGGCAAGCGCGACTTCTACACCTTCTGCCGTCTGGACAGCCTGGACGCCGTGGTGTGCGAGCCGGGCATCGCCGCCGAGGATCGCGCCGCCATCGAGGAACTCACGCAGGTCATTTGCTAGCTAGCGCTGCAAGCGATACATCTGCCCCCTGCCGGCGCGGGGGTACCGCTTTACAATGACGCGTAAATAACTTTGGGCAACAAGGATGAGGCTATTCTGGGATATGACTAGACTCCGTATTTCGTCTTTATGCCCCTTGAGAATGAATCGTAGTCTTCATAGAGCCCCTCTCTGCTTTCATCCTCGGCGTGGTTTACACGTTCAAGGAGCTTATCCTTTGGAGCCTCTTTTGTTATTGCGGCCTCGCTATCGGGTAATGTGGATTGCAAGAATAGTTCTAGAGCATGGACGTCTTTGAGTATGTAGCCCGTCGAACGACCCGCTCCTGTTTTTTCGATTGCGCTGCAACTAACAAGCTGACCGAGGGTTCGTTTAACGGTAACCTCGCTGATATCGGGGCAGTTGGATCGGATGTCGGATTTCTTAATGACGCCGGGTCTCTGTTGAAATAGAACGGCGATGCGCGCTTGCTTCGACATGGGACGAGTGCTTGATTCAATTAAGGTACGCTGCTCGAGCTGTCGGTAGGCGGCCAGGGTTGTTCCGAGCATGAAACGGATAAAGGGTGCTTCGGTGTTTTGATTTTCATTCCATCCAGCGGAGCTTGCAGCGAGGGCGTTGTAGTAGAGCGCCTTGTTGTCTTCAATAAGTCGTTCGATGCTGATGTAACGCGCAACGTCGTATCCAGTCTTTTCGAGTAGCAGCGTTGTAAGGAGCCGGCTCATCCTGCCATTGCCATCGTTGAAGGGATGAATGCTAACAAAATCGAAGATAAAGCGGAGCGATATAAGGAGGGGATCGCAAACTTGGCGAGATAAAGCATCGTTGAGGGACTGGCAGGCTTCTTTAATAAGTCCCGGGGTTGCTAGAGCCGAAGGGGGCCTAAAGCGCACAAATCGATTACCTTGATCGTCAATGGAGACGATTTCGTTATCGCCATCTTTCCAATGGCCTCCATACGAGATTGCCGTGTGCGCCATGAGGTCACGATGCAACTGCAGAATGACCGATGGCGTTACGGAAATGGAATCGTGTTGCTCGTGAATAAGCGACAGCACATCTCGGTATCCAGCGATTTCTTCCTCTGCGCGGGAGCTTGGCTTGGCGGAATACGCCATGATCGCTTTGAGTCTTTTTTGGGTGGTAACAATTCCTTCAAGTCCGTTGGAGGATCGGGTGCTTTGGATCTTAGCCTCCTCCATTAGGGATGATAGAAGCTCGGGTTTGACTTGACTCAGAGCAAGCTGACGGCCTTTATGCTCGCGTATCGAGAGGAGGAGGTTGGTGATTGGAGTTGCTTCGAGTTCCGCTGGGACTGTGGTGTAATCGAACTGGCGCATGCGGCTCCTTTCGGTATCACGAACATACTTTCGATATCATAATATCATTAAATGATACCGAAAGTATGTTCGTGATACCGAAAACTGGAAACCATGGTTCATAACTGCTTGGAAAGTTCGGATTTGACTATCTTATTGTCTCGATCTGTAACATCTAGACGGTCAAAAGTTGTCTACATGTTACAGATCGAGATTGTTCGGCCCGGGCCACCCGTTCGTCTAAATCTGTAACAGCTAGGGCCGAAATACTCGGCTAGATGTTACAGATCGAGACGAATGATCCGCTCGGGCCCACCAAAAACAAAAAGGCCGCATACGAACCCGTGGAGGGATTCGCATGCGGCCGACAGGGGGTATGCGGCAAAAGTTAGGCCATAAGCAGGCCGGTCTCCGCGACGTTCTTGTACCAGTACGCGCTCGCCTTGGGATAGCGCTTCTGGGTCTCAAAGTCGATGTAGAACAGGCCATAGCGCTTGTTATAGCCGTTGGTCCAGGAGAACTGGTCCTGCAGCGACCACACAAAGTAACCGTCGACGTTTACGCCGCCGTCGATCGCCTTGAGGATCCACGCGAGATGCTGGCGCATATAGTCGATGCGAGGGGCGTCGTCGATAAAGCCGTCCTCGAAGTCGTCCTTATAGCCCATGCCGTTCTCGGTGATGTAGATCTTCTTGTAGTTGGGGTAATCGTTCTTAATGCGCAGCAGCAGATCGTACAGGCCCTCGGGATAGATGATCCAGTCCCAATCGGTGGTGGGTACGCCTTCGCGCACGCATGACTCGCCCACGCCCTTGAGGAACCAGCGCGAGGAGCCCTTGTCGCCGGTGCCATTGTGGTTGATGTCGTTTTCGCCCTCGGCAGCACGCAGGAACTGGCACTTGTAGGTGTTGACGCCCAGGCAATCGTTGTAGGGGAGCGCGGCGGTCAGCGCGGCGGTGTCCTCGTCGCGGACGTCGAGCTCGCCGCCGGCGATATGGGCCAGCTTGGTCGCAGCCTCCATGGTGTCGGCTGCATAGTGGCCGCGGAAGGTGGCGTCGAGTACCCAGCGGTTGTTGATGACGTCGGCCATGCGAGCTGCCTCGCAGTCGGCGGCGTTGTTGGGGTCGAGGGGATACTTGGGCTCCAGGTTCTGGACAATGCCGATCTCGCCCTCAAAGCCGCCCTCATGGAAGGCGACGACAGCCTTGGCGTGGGCCACCATCATGTTGTGCATGAGCTGGAAGGCCTTGTCCAGGCGGTACTTCTCGCCGTGCGGCCAGTTGCCGACGATAAAGCTGCCCTCGGCGGTTGCGGGAATCTCGTTAAAGGTAAACCAGTGCTTGACCTCGGTGAACTCGGCAAAGCAGAACTTGGCGTACTCGACAAAGGCGTCGATCGTCGTGCGCGTCAGGAAACCCTCGTCGCCGTTCTGGTAAAAGGCCTCGGGCGTATCGAAGTGATCGAGCGTGACATAGGGGATAACGCCGGCCTTATTGCAGGTGGCAAAGAGCTCGTGATAGAAGGCGACACCCTCGGGGTTAATCTCGCCGGTGCCACTGGGGAAGATACGGCTCCAAGCGATGGAGACACGGATGCCGTTGATGCCGAAGCGCTGGCACAGGTCGATATCGACCGGATACTTGTTGTAGAAATCGCTTGCGGGATCGGGGGAGAAGCGACCCTGGGCAGCCAGGAAATCGTCCCAGGGTACTTTGCCCTTGCCGTGCGTGCGGGTCTCACCCTCAACCTGGTAAGCGGCGGTGGCGCCGCCAAATACAAAGCCGTCGGGGAACTGCATGGGGTTGGTCATGAGTCATCCTTTCTGTGGGATACGGATAGGGAGAGGTGCCCGAACTGGGGATCCGGGCACCAACAGAGGGAGGAAACTAGTCGAGGTTCTCGCGGAGCCACTTGATGGCGCCAGCGGGGTCGCGGGTAAGGTCGATATATTCCTTACCGCGCGGAGCGAGCAGCTTAATGCCCAGGCGATCGGTGTCGGCCTTCATGTCGTTGTAGTAGCTACGAACCTGCGGGGCGAGCACGATGACGTCGTACTGATCCATGATGGCAGTGTGCTGACCATAAGCGCCTGCGGAGGAAGCGATGTTCTCTCCGGTCTGCGCGGCACCTTCCTTGATGGCGTTGGCGAGCATGGCAGAGGTGCCGGCGCCGGCGCACAGGACGAGGACCTTCAGACCGTCGACATCCTTCTTAGCGGATGCATCGGCAGCGGGCTCGGGCTGATCGGCGACAGGCTCGCTGTCGGCGGCAGCGGCGGTCGGCTCGACGGCAGCGGTGGTCTGCTCGACAGCGGGCGCAGAGGTGCTGGCGGCGATGGTGGCAGCACCATCGGACTCGAGACCCAGCTCGGCGGCGCGCTCGGCCTCCTGGTCGCAGAGCAGCTTATCGTATGCCTTCAAGAACGGCAGGTAGATGATGGCGTCCAGCAAGATGATGATTGCGACAAACACCAGGGCGATAAGCTGGAAGTTCGTGGTGATGAAAATGCCGATGGGGGCAGGGGTAGCCCAAGGCACCACGAAGGAGAAGCCGTTCATGCCCACGTTATCGATAAAGAACTTGGCAACACTCACGTTGACGCAGCCGGCGGCAACAAAGGGGATGAGCATGTAGGGGTTAAGGATCATCGGCGCGCCAAAGAGCAGCGGTTCGTTGACGGCGAAGGCAACAGGAACAATCGAGGCCTTACCGACGGCTTTGAGCTGCTTGGACTTCATAAAGAGAATCAGCAGGAGCGGCACGATGAACGTGGCGCCGGTGCCGCCGAACTCACCCACAAGCGACATGTTAAAGGTGAGGGAGTGGGCGGGGTGACCACCGGCCAGCAGAACCTGCAGGTTCTCGGCCTGGTTGGCAAGACGGATGGGGTCGATGCCCGGCTGGACGATCGAGGGACCGTGGACGCCGATGAACCAGAAGAACGCGGTTGCTGCCTGGATAAGGATAAGTCCGGGGTAGGTCTCTGCTGCAGTGAAGAGCGGGGAGAGCAGCTTGATGAGCAGCTCGGAGAACGGAACGCCCATGAGGTTGCGCACAACCACATCGATGATGCCGCAAATGATGACGGCGCCACCGAAGGGGATGATGTCGCGGAAGTTCTGAGCGATGGCGCCCGGAACCTCCTTGGGCAGCTTAATGGTCAGATCGCGCGAGACGCAGAACTTATAGACCCACACGGTAATGAACGCGGCGATATAGGCGGAGAACAGACCGCGCGTGCCCATGCTGGTGCAATCGAAGACCGAAAGCTCGGAGCCGTTGAACTTGGTGGTGAACTGCGTAACAGCGAGCAGCAGCATGCTGCACTGGGCGGCAACCATAGTGGAGCCGTCGTTGAGCACCTTGCCGGCGGGCATGCGACGGTTCATGGACGCCGTGAAGTTCTTGGCAGTGGTGCCGGCAACCATGATGCCCATGACGCCCATGGTGAAGTTGTACAGCTTGTTGCACCAGTCGATGAGCGGCTGGGGCAGCGTGATGCCAACTACGCCAGGAAGGGTGGCGATCAACAGAAAGATCGAAGAGGTGAGGACGATGGGCATGCACCCAAGGAATCCGTCCTTAATGGCCTGGAGGTAGACGTTCCTCGAGATCTTCTCAAAGAACGGTTGATGCTTTTCGAGCATCTTTACGATGGCGTCCATAGAGCTCCTTTGCTACTTGATGCGCGATGCATGTGGATGGAACTGGTCGTCGATGGATGGTCAGGACTGCCCGGAAACCTTCCTGCTTAAGGAAGGCATTGCGAAATGACAACGTTGTCATTTCGTTAATGACAACGTAAGACATTTTTGGAAGAGCAACAAGGATATACGGGTGAGCGGTCGATATTGTCCGGTAAACGGTTGATTTGTCAGTTGGGCAGGTAGTGTATGCTAGAACACAAAAAACAAGCGATGCAAAACCGACTGGAGAAGTAGTGGCAACGATGGACAAGAAAAATGTCTCAATGAATGATGTGGCAGTTGCCGCGGGCGTTTCTCTCAAGACGGTGTCGCGTGTGATCAACGAGCCCGATAGCGTGCGAGAGTCGACACGCGATAAGGTTCATTCGGCCATGGAGGCGCTCGGGTTTCGAGCCAACTTTGCCGCGCGTTCACTCAAGTTAGGCCGTTACGGGTGCATCGGCGTGGTGATGTTCCACTTGTCGGGCGGCGCCGTGGACATGATTGACGGTATCGCCGATGCCGCCGAAGAACGCGGCTTTGCGCTCACGATGATTAAGAAGCGCGCGGGGGAGAAGATGACCCTTGCCGAAGCGGCGCGCAGGATGTCGCAGCTGCCTGTTGATGGCATGATCTTCAACCTGCGTCAGATGGTCGATGACTTTGATACCTTTGAGGCGCCGAAAGACCTCAAGACGGTGATTATCACGCCGATGGAGCATCCTACCTGCTCTACCGTCAGTGACGATCAAGAGGGTGGTGCGCGCATGGCGTGCGAGTACTTCTTGAATCGCGGGCATAAAAACGTGTACTTCGTCTCTGGTAAGAAAGAGTCGCTGTCGAGCCAGTGCCGTATGAAAGGTTGGCGTGCGGCGCTCGAGGCGCGTGGCATTGAGCCGCCCGAGCCTCTGCAAGGCGATTGGAATGCGGATAGTGGCTATGCCGCGGGCCTTGTGCTTGCCGATAAACCCGATTGCACGGCGGTCCTCGCTGCTAACGACTGCATGGCAAACGGCGTGATGGTGGCTTTACGTGACAAAGGGCTCAGTGTGCCCGACGACGTGTCCGTGATCGGCTTTGATGACGAGCTTTACAAGACGATTCCCAACTCGATTCTGACGTCGGTGAAGTTTCGCCACCGCGAGCTGGGCGTTCGTGCGCTTAACGAGGTCGTCGCCGGTCTGGAAGCCCCGAGCTCCAGAAGCCGTACGCTCGTCTCGGGCGTGCTGGTCGAGCGTTCCAGCGTGAAGGACCTGCGGGCGTAGACGTGCTCGGCCTGTTCATCTCAATCTGTAACAGTTAGGACCGAAAATCCCTGCTAGATGTTACAGATTGAGATCTTTCGGCTCGGCTTATTCCGTTTGTCTCGATCTGTAACATCTAAGCGGTCAAAAGCGGTCTACATGTTACAGATTGAGATTTTCGGCTTGGCCTGTGCGTTCACCTCGATCTGTAACAGCTAGGACCAAAAAACTCGGCTAGATGTTACGGATCGAGGTGAACAGGAGGACGGGTGCGGTCTAAACAAAATGGCCCGCGCATCACACATCGATGCACGGGCCATTTATTGTCTGCGAGCGGCAGGTGGTGTCAGCGTCTTATGCCTCGAGGTTTTCCTCGATCCAGGCGACGGCACCCTTGGGATCCTTAGTGAGGTCGATGTACTGTTTGCCCTTGGGCGACAGCAGCGTGATGCCCAGGCGGTCGGTGTCGGCCTTCATCTCGTTGTAATAGGTGCGAACCTGCGGAGCCAGGACGATGACGTTGTACTGGTCCATGATGGCGTAGTGGCTGCCGTAGGCACCGGCGTTGGCGGTAATGTCGATGCCCAGCTCGTCGGCGCCTTCCTTAAGCGCGTTGGCGAGCAGTGCAGAGGTGCCGGCGCCAGCGCACAGAACCAGAACCCTCAGGTCCTTGCCCTTAAGGGCGGACGGAGCTGCGGAGGCCTCAGTGGCAGAAGCGGTCTCGACAACGGGAGCCTCAACGGCGGGGGCGGCAGCGGTCTTGACGGCCTTGGTCTCCTCGGCCTCTTCTTCGGCCAGGGTCTCGGCCTCCTGCTTGCACAGGACGTTGTCGTAGGCCTTGCAGAACGGGTAGTAGATCAAGAAGTCAACGACCAGCAGGACGACAACCAGGACCAGAGAGATCGGCTGGAAGTTGGTGTCGATGAAGGTGCCGATCGGTCCGGGGAGTGCCCACGGCATGGCATAGATAAAGCCGTTCATGCCCAAAAAGTCGATGAAGAACTTACCAATGAGGACGTTGGCCACGGGGGCAAACAGGAACGGGATCAGGAAGTACGGGTTGAGGATGATGGGCGCGGCGAACAGCAGCGGCTCGTTGACGGCGAACATCACGGGTACGACAGAGGCTTTGCCGACGGCCTTGAGCTGCTTGGAGCGCATAAAGAGCAGGAAGATGATCGGGACAATGAACGTGGCGCCGGTGCCGCCGAGTTCGCCGATGTAGTTACCGAAGTTCTCGGTCAGGGCGAGGGCGGGGTGACCGCCGGCCTGCAGCGTGGCGAGGTTGGTAGTGATGTTGCCAAACAGCGCGGCGTTGAGGGCAGGCTTAACGACCGAGGGGCCGTGGATGCCCATGAACCAGAACAGCGGGATCATGAACCAGATGAGGGCGAGGCCGGCGTAGGAATCGGCAGCGGCGAACAGCGGGCTCACCAGCGTGGAGATGACGTTGGCAAACGGGACGGCCAAGCAGGTGCGGCAGATAACGTCGATGACGGCGACAAACAGGATGGAGAAGCTGAAGGCGAAGATGTCGCGGTAGTTCTGGGCGATGGCGCCGGGGACTTCTTTGGGCAGCTTGATGGTGATGTCTCGCTTAATGCAGAAGGCATAGATGTTGACCGTGGCAAATGCGGCGACAAAGGAGCTCAGCAGGCCCTTGGTGCCCATGTTGTCGGTAAAGAACACCGAGACATCGGCGCCGTCGATCTTGGCACTCGTCTGGGTAACGGCCAAGATGAGCATAGCGCACATGGCGGCGACCATGGTGCTCGTGGCGTTGATGGCCTTGCCGGCAGGCATGCGGCGGTTCTTGGAGCCGGTCAGCGCGCTTGCGGTGGTGCCGGCGACCATGATGCCCACGACGCCCATCGTGAAGTTGTAAACCTTGTTGCAGAAGTTCACGACGTCGACGTTCCACCAGTCGGGCAGCGTAAAGCCGCCGACCGTGGCGACAACGCCCGGCAGGGTTGAAATAAGCAGGAAGACAGAAGAAGACAGGATGATGGGCATTGCTGCCAAAAAGCCGTCTTTAATGGCCTGAAGGTAGATGTTCTTAGAGACCTTGTCGAAGTACGGCTGACCTTTCTCCAAGAACTTAACGATCGATTCCATAGTTCACGCTCCTCTTTGCATGAAATCTTAATGGCATGGACGTTGAAAACCTATATGGTCTCCCGCTTGCTAAAAGCCCGGGTGCAGGCGGGGTCGGTCCCAGGGGGAGAGAGGGGAGCGGCTGGGTTTGTATCGCATAGGGCCGCTCCCCTCTCGGGAGAAAGCGAGGCGATGCGCTACTGCGCGTCCGCCATAGTGTCGGCGAGCTCCTTGTACCAGAGTGCCGACTGCTTGATGTAGCGTTTTTGCGTGTCGAAGTCGATGTAGAACAGGCCGTAGCGCTTGTTATAGCCGTTGGCCCACGAGAACTGGTCCTGCAGGCTCCAGATAAAGTAGCCCTGGACGTCGACGCCCTCGGCGCGCGCCCGGAGCACCTTCTCCATGTGCTGGTCGACAAAGTCGATGCGCTCGGGATCGGCGACGATGCCGTTTGCGTCGGGCTCGGGGTCCTTGTGGCCCAGGCCGTTTTCGGTGATATAGATGACGGGGAGGTTGGGATAGGTGGCGCTGATGTGCTTGAGCGTGTCGTAGAGGCCTTGCGGGTAGATGAGCCAATCCCAGTCGGTGGTGGGGATACCCGGCATATCGACCTGCTGCCCGACGCCCTTAAACTTAAAGCACGAGGTGCCCTTGTCTCCGGTGCCGTTAAAGCTGTTGGTGGACTCGCCATCGTAGGCGGCGATAAACGCCGACTGATAGTAGTTGAGGCCGAACATATCGTTGCGGGGCGCCGCCTTGGCGAGCTCCTCCATGTCGCTGTCCTCAACCGTAAGCGTGGCGTTGTTGGCACGCAGAATCTCGTTGATGAGTGAGAGGGTGCGCGCGGAGTAGTGACCCAGGAAGGCGCCGTCCATGATGAAGTCGGTGTAGAAGGCGTTGTACAGGTCGGCGGCGTGCTGGTCGGCGGGCGAGTCTGTGGCAGGATATGCCGGCGTCAGGACGTTGACCATGCCAATGCGTCCGCCCAGGTGCTCGGTCTCGTCAAGATCCTTATACAGGTTGACGGCGCGGGCGTGGGCAACGAGCTCGTTGTGCTGGCTCTGGATGCCGCTCGTCACATCAAAGTGATGGTTGGGCGGGAAGTTGCCTTGGATGTATTGGGAGTGCGAGAGGCTGATGAGCTCGTTGATGGTGAACCAATTCTTGACCTCGCGGAACTCGCGGAAGCAGAACTCGGCATAGCGCACATAGGCGTCGACGGTCTTGCGGTTGAGCCAGTCGCCCTGGTTGAACAGGGCAGCGGGGGAGTCAAAGTGATGCAGGGACACATAGGGCTCGACGCCATACTTTTTGCAGCAGGCGAACAGCTCGTGGTAGTGCTTAACGCCCTCGGCGAGGGGCTCGGCATCGTCGCCGTTGGGGAAGATGCGGGTCCAGGCGATGGACACACGGATGGCGTTGAGTCCATGCTCGGCAGAAAGGCGGATATCCTCCTCGTAGCGGTTGTAGAAATCACTGGCCGGGTCGGGCAAAAAGCGACCTTGGGCGACAAGGTAATCGTCCCACATGGTCTTACCCTTGCCTGCCACCTTCGTGGAACCTTCCGTTTGGTACGCGGCGGTTGCGGCGCCCCAAACAAAGCCCTTCGGCAGCTGCTGTACGCGGTTTAGCAAAGACATATGCATACACCCTCTCGTCTCGCTGTTCGATATTGTGCGTTTGCGCTCAGGAGGCTCCCTGGTTAGCGTTCAGCGGTGAAAAAGTCCGATAAACACTATCTTAAAATGATTAGAACCAAAATGAGCACGTGAACATTTGACAATGAGCACGTTAACATCCGGCTGGGATGTATAGAAACAAAACAACTTCAAACAGCCGCGAACGGTTGTATTTGTTCGGTAAGCGGTTTTGATTGACAGAAGTTTTCATGTTGTGGTATATGGCTCGGGTATCATGAGCACGTTATCGATGTATGTACGATGCGCCATGGGCGCGGGGAATAGTTGGGAAGCAGGTTAGCGTGGAAGGCATGGCTCAGCAGACAAGGAATGGTCATTCGGCGAGCGCGGCAGAGGTTGCGGCGCTTGCTGGCGTGAGCCGCCAGACTGTGTCTCGCGTGGTCAACGGTATGCCCAACGTGACGGAAAAGACGCGCAAGCGTGTGCTGGCCGCCATGGAAGAGCTCGGCTTTCGTCCCAATTTTGCTGGAGCGGCGTTGCGCGGCGGGTCGTATCGTTCTATTGGCCTGTGCATGTACAACATCACACGTGTCGGTAACCTGGCGACGCTCGAGGGTATCATGCAAGCGGCGCGCGAGCACGATTTTGCCGTCACTATGATCGAGATGGGCGGCGACAAGCCCTATACACTTGCCGATGCCTCGCGCCGCATGGTCGAGCGACCCGTCGACGGCATGATTCTCAACATGAACCGCATGGCTCCCGATTTTGAGGAGTTTGTTCCCCAGCCGGGAGTGCGAACGGTCATCCTGTCCATGTATGCGCATCCGCGCTGCACGACGATCGACTCCGACCAGTATGGTTCGTGCGAGCTGTTGACCAATTATCTGCTGGAACATGGTCACTCGAATATGCGGTTTGTGGCGGGTCCGGAAAACTCGATTTCCTCGCGTTTTCGTGAGGCCGGTTGGCGCGATACGCTGGGTCGTGCTCATGTCGATGCCGCTCCGATGCTGCGTGGCGATTGGAGTGCGGACAGTGGGTACGCCATGGGCGAGCGGATTGCGGCCGAGGTGCTTGCCGGCGGGTCGCAGGCGCCGACTGCCGTGCTTGCGGCAAATGACCAGATGGCGCTGGGCGTTATCGCCGCGCTCGAGAACGCGGGCCTGTCCGTGCCCGACGACGTGAGCGTGGTTGGTATCGACGACGCACTCGAGGGACTTGTTCCTCACAATCGACTGACGACGCTGCGATTTGATTTGCGCGGTGTCGGTAAGCTTGCGTTTGAGGCGGCGATTGGAGAGAGCTCGTCTATCGAGGCGATTCATGTGCCGAGTACGCTGGTCGAACGCTCGACTGTTAGGGACATACGGGGTTAGGTCCTACTCCGTTTGTCTCGATTTGTAACAGGTAGACGGTCAAAAGCTGGCTACGTGTTACAGATTTAGATTCTTCGGAAAGAGCAATCCTGTTCGTCTCAATCTGTAACAGCTAGGACCAAAAAACTCGGCTAGATGTTACAGATCGAGACAAACGGCTCCCGACCAGCCCAAAAACAAAAAGACCGGGGGCGGCGCGCCGTGTGACGTGCCGCCCCCGGCTGAGAAATGGGGACAGGTTGTGTGAGCGGGGCAATCCCGCTAGTCGCAAGCCGCTAGTCCAGACGGCGGGTCTGCGCCACGTGCTTGTACCAGTAGGCGCTTGCCTTGGGCGTGCGCTTCTGGGTCTCAAAGTCAACGTAGAAGAAGCCATAGCGCTTGTTGTAGCCATTGGTCCAGGAGAACTGATCCTGCAGACTCCACAGGAAGTAGCCGCCCACGTTGACGCCCACCTCCATGGCTTTGAGCAACCAGCGCAGGTGCTGCTCGATGTAGTCGATGCGCGGCTGGTCGTCCACAAAACCGTCCTTGTAGGGGTCCTTGTAGCCCATGCCGTTCTCGGTGATGAAGATCTGCTTGTAGTTGGGGTAGCGCTGCTTAATG
>JAUMSH010000061.1 GCA_031292915.1 Collinsella sp. | reverse complement strand
GGCCAAGAATCGGCGGGAATCGCTGTTGGTGACGGCGGTACGGTTATGGTCCGCAAGGATCTGGGCCTGCTCGACCGCGTGTTCTCCAATGCCGACTTGTCGACGCTCTCCGGTCAGCTGGCCGTGGGTCATGTGCGCTACGGCACCGCCGGCGCCAAGAGCTGGGAAGCCTCTCAGCCGCACCTCTCTACCATCAATAGCGTCATTATCGCGCTCGCGCACAACGGCACCCTCGTCAACACCGACGAGCTGCGCCGCCAGCTGATCGAGCTGGGTGTGCCGTTCCTCTCCAACTCGGATTCCGAGGTCGCGACCAAACTCATCGGCTACTTTACTCAGCGTACGGGCCACCTGCGCGAGGGCATTCGCAAGACCATGGAGCTCGTGCGCGGCGGCTACGCCATGACGCTCATCAACGAGCAAGCGCTCTACGCATTCCGCGATCCGCACGGCATTCGCCCGCTCGTGCTGGGCAAGCTGGTGGACGAGGGCCTGGACCAGGCCGATGCCGCATCCGTTTCGCAGCTGCCGTCGCAGGACGGCGCCGCGACGGTCGACGCCACCACCCATGTCACCCGCGCCGGCGGCTGGGTCGTCGCCTCCGAGACTTGTGCGCTCGACATTGTGGGCGCCGAGTACGTCCGCGACGTCCGTCCCGGTGAGATTTTGCGCATTAGCGCCGAGGGCCTTGTGTCCGAGCAGGGCGTGCCTGCCGCCGAAGAGCCTGCTAACTGCATCTTTGAGCAGGTCTACTTCGCTCGCCCCGATTCCATTATGAACGGCAAGAGCGTCTACGCCTGCCGTTATGACATGGGTCGTCAGCTGGCACATGAGGAGCCCGTCGAGGCCGACCTGGTCATCGGCGTGCCCGACTCCGGCCTGCCGCCCGCGGAGGGGTATTCGCACGAGAGCGGTATTCCCTTTGGCGAGGGCCTTATCAAGAACCGCTATGTGGGCCGTACGTTTATCGAGCCTACGCAGGAGTTGCGTGCCATGGGCGTGCGTATGAAACTCAACCCGCTGCGCGACAACATCGAGGGCAAGCGCCTGGTCGTCATTGACGACTCCATCGTCCGCGGCACCACCATGGTGCAGCTCGTCAAGATGCTGCGCAACGCCGGCGCCAAGGAGATTCATATCCGCATCAACTCGCCCGAGGTCATCTGGCCGTGCTTCTACGGTATCGATACCGATGTGCAATCGCAGCTTATCAGCGCCAACAAGACGGTCGATGAGATCTGCGAGTACATTGGCGCCGATTCGCTGGCCTTCCTTTCGGTCGAGGGCCTGCTTAAGGTCATGCCCAAGGGCGGTTACTGCGATGCGTGCTTTACCGGACGCTACCCCGTGGCGATTCCCGAGAGCTTTGGCCGCGACAAGTTCATGGAGGGCTTTAAGCCCCGCAACCTGGACAAGCCGCTGCACTTTGACGACGACGCCGTGGTCGAGAAATACGACGACCGCAGCTGGGAAGAGGAGCACGGCGAGGCCTAAAACCTGCCGTGTGGGGACAGATTTATTTTGGCAGGTTTTATCTGCTGTTTTGTTGATATGACGGCGCGTGCTGTTATGGTGCGCGCCGAAATGAACGCAACTATGAGCACCGTTTGGCGCCCGCGCGGCGCCACGGTAGTGGAGAGGAAGGCTCAGATGAGCGACAGCAAGCATGTGACGTACGAGGACGCCGGCGTCGATACTGCCGAGGGTGGCCGCGCCGTCGACGCTATTAAGCAGATGGTCAAGGACACCAACCGCTCCGAGGTTATCGGCGGCATAGGTGGCTTTGGTGGCCTGTTCTCGGCCGCCGCACTTAAGGATATGGAAGACCCGATCCTGATCAGCGGCACCGACGGCGTGGGCACCAAGCTCGTGCTCGCCCAGATCATGGACCGTCACGAGACGGTGGGCCAGGACCTGGTTGCCATGTGCGTCAATGACATTTTGGCTTCGGGCGCCGAGCCGCTGTTCTTCCTGGATTACGTTGCCATCGGCCACATTGAGGCCGAGCACATGGCAAAGATCATCAAGGGCGTGGCCGACGGCTGCAAGCTCGCGGGTTGCGCGCTCGTGGGCGGCGAGATGGCCGAGCACCCGGGTGTCATGGCCCCCGCCGATTACGACCTTGCCGGCTTTACCGTGGGTGTTGTCGATCGTCCCAAGATGCTCGACCCCGCGAACGTTCGCCCGGGCGATGTGATCCTGGGCCTGCCCTCCACCGGTGTGCACTCCAACGGCTACTCACTCGTGCGCAAGGTCATCGGTGTCGACGGCATCAAGCCGGGTACGCCCGAGGCCGCCGCTAAGGCCGAGGAGCTGAGCCGTCCGCTCGAGGAGCTCGGCGGTGCTTCGCTGGCCGACGCTCTGCTGGCTCCCACGCGCATTTATGTGAAGCCGATTCTGGAGCTGCTGCGCGGTGGCGCCAACGTTCATGCCATTGCCCATATCACCGGCGGCGGTATCACCGAGAACCTCAACCGCGCGCTGGCCGACGACGTCGACGCCGTGGTCACCCGCAACGGCGCCGAGATGGGCTGGGATGTTCCGCCCGTCATCACCTATGTGTCGCGTCAGGCCGAGCTCGCGCCCAACGAGGCATGCAAGACCTTCAACATGGGCGTCGGCCTGTGCCTGATCGTCGCCCCCGAGGACGAGGCTGCCGTGACCGAGGCTCTGGTCGCGCTAGGCGAGAAGCCGTTCCGCGTGGGCGAGTGCGTCGAGGGTTCCGGTAAGGTCGTGTACTCCGATGAGCGCTAACGAGCAGACGGCTGCTGCCGAGGGCCTGGGCTTTGTGCCCTACACCCGTCCGACCGGCACCGATACGGCCGAGCCGCTCAAGATCGGCGTGCTCATCAGCGGTTCGGGTACCAACCTGCAGGCGCTGATCGACCTGATCGCCGCCGGCAAGCTCAACGCCTCGATTGAACTTGTGGTGTCGAGCCGTCCTTCGGCCAAGGGCTTGCAGCGCGCCGAGCGTGCGGGCATCCAGACACTCACGCTGTCCAAGGATGTCTATGCCGACCCCATCGCGGCTGACGAGATTATCGCGCATGAGCTGCTCGAGCGCGGCTGCGAGTACGTGGTGATGGCCGGTTACATGCGCATGGTGCACACGCCGCTGCTGGCGGCGTTCCCCAATCGCGTGGTCAACCTGCATCCGGCGCTGCTGCCGAGCTTTACCGGTGCCCATGCGATTGACGATGCGTTTGCTCGCGGCGTCAAGGTGACCGGCGTGACCGTGCACTTTGCCAACGAGATCTACGACAATGGCCCCATCATCGCCCAGCGTGCGCTGGCTGTTGAGGAGGGCTGGGACGTCGACACGCTCGAGGAGCACATCCACGCGATCGAGCATGTGCTGTATCCCGGGGTCGTGCAGATGCTCGCCGACGGCCGCGTTCACGTGCTGGAGAGCGGCAAGGTCGCAATTGATGCGCCTCGCGGCTAGCGGCGCACAGTACAATTTAGCCGAGTAGTCAGGGTGGTCATTGGCGCCAAGGCGCAAGTGGCCACCCTTTGTTTTAGGTAGTCATTGGGGACGTTCTTAAACGACTAGTCATTGGGGACGTTCTTGAATGACTAGTCGTTTAAGAACGTCCCAGGTGACTAGGTGAGAGAGGTGAGCGCATGGCGGATAACGAAGCGCTGTTTACGCCTGAGCTGGTGTTTTTTGATTGGGAGTGTGCAACGCCGGATGAGGTGTTTGCGCGGCTCGAGGGCGAGCTTGCTCCACGTGGCTACATTGCATCCGGTTGGCTCGACGCCGTTCGCACGCGCGAGGATGCCTATCCCACGGGTCTTGCCATGCCGGCGGCAAACATTGCCATTCCGCATACCGATCCGGGGTTTGTGGCCAAGCCCTATATCGCGGTGGTGAAGCCCGCCGCGCCCGTGACATTTAACGCTATGGCTGGCATGGGCGCTCCGGTGCCGGCGCAGATCGTCATCAATTTGGGTATTGCCGAGCCGGGCGGCCAGGTCGAGGCCCTGCAGGCACTCATGAACATCTTTATGGGCGCCGATGCCGCAGCCGACGTGCTCGGCCAGACCACGCCCCAGGGCATGGTCGACGCCATCCGCCGTCACTTCTAAGGTGGGGCTGAGCCGGCACTTGGGGACTGTCCCTAACTGCCGGCTGCCAGAGCTGTCCCCTTTGCACCAAAATAGTGCAGATTAACCTGTCCCCAATGCACCAAGCGTGCCGCGGGGGCTGCGTTGTGACACAATGGCGTTTGTTCGATTCGTTATGCGAAAGGCCAACTATGGCAAATAAGAAAAGGAACTCCGAGGCCGCGTCGACGCCCGAGCAGCAGACCCGCGCTGCCTCCAGCTCTCGCAAGAAGCAGCGCAAGACGTACGTGTCTAAGACCGTCAAGATCGTTCTGGTGGTCATCGGCGTGCTGGCGATGCTGCTTTCCGTCTCGGCGATGGCGTGCTCCGGCCTTATGTCGCAGGCCGAGGACACCTCGGGCTACAAGCTGACCGGCGGTGTCGCTGCTACTATCAACGGCACCAACCTCACCGAGGACACCGTGACCAAGCAGATCATGAGCATGCGCACGTCCTACGGCTACACCAAGGACAAGGACTGGGCACAGTATCTGGTCGACAACGACCTCACGCCCAAGAAGTACCGCAAGCAGCTTATCGACTCCTACACGCAGCAAATTCTGCTTCAACAGGCACAGAAGGAGAACGGCGTGACGGTGTCGGACGAGGAGGTCGAGAAGGCATGGAAGGACGCGTGCAAGAGCGCGGGTGGTGCCAAGACCTTTAAGAAGACCCTCAAGACCTACGGCTATACCGAGGACACCTACAAGGATTCGCTCAAGGAGAGCCTGGCGCAGCAGAAACTCAAGGATGCCGTGGCGCCCACGAGCAAGCCCAAGGACAGCGAGATCGTCGATTACATCAACGAGAATCTGTCTAACTACAACGATGCTCGCCGCTCGTCGAACATCCTGATCAAGGTTGATTCCGACGCCTCCGACGAGGACAAGGCTGCCGCCAAGGCCAAGGCGCAGGAGTGCCTGGACAAGATCAACTCCGGTGAGCTGAGCTTTGAGGACGCCGTTGAGCAGTACTCCGAGGACACCGGTTCCAAGGAGAAGAAGGGTGATGTGGGCTGGGATAAGCTCACCACTTTCGTCGACAGCTATCAGACGGCGCTCGAGGGACTCAACAAGGGCGACGTGAGCGAAGTCGTCGAGTCGACCTATGGCTACCACATCATCAAGTGCACCGACTACTTCTATGTCGATAATCAGGTCGATGACATCAACCAGGTGCCCAAGGCCATCAAGAAGTACGTCTCCAACGTGGTGAAGACGCAGGCGGCAAGCACTGCATACAGCGAGTGGCTGGAGCAGTACAAGAAGAATGCCGACATCACCGTCAACCCCATGCCCAAGGACGTACCCTATAACGTGAGTCTGAAGGGCGTCACCAAGAGTTCGACCGACGATTCGTCGACGACTAAGTAATCATGGGGCGGTGCCCGCGTGAGTACCGCCCACGCTATTGAGGAGGATATGCAGATGACCAACGAAGAGCTGCAGAAGGAAATGATTGCGGCCATGAAGGCCAAGGACAAGGTTCGCCTGTCTATCATTCGCCAGGTTAAGGCCGAGGTGAAGAATATCGAGGTCAACGAGCGTCGCGATGTGACCGAGGAAGACGTCAACAACATGATCAAGCGTCTGATTAAGCAGACGAGTGAGACGCTGGAGATGTCCATTAAGGCCGGTACCGACCAGGAGCGTACCGACAACCTGACCGAGCAGGTCAAGATTCTGGAGAGCCTGCTGCCCGCGCAGGTTTCGGGTGAGGAACTCGAGGCCCTGATCGAGCAGGTCATCGCCGAGCTGGGCGCCACGTCCAAGAAGCAGATGGGCCAGGTTATGGGTGCACTCGGCAAGGCCACCGGCGGCAACTTCGACAAGCCGGCCGCGGCAAAGATCGTCGGCGCCAAGCTTGCGTAAGGGCCGAGCGGTACATAGTTGATGTTGAGGGGGCGTGGCCGTCATGGTCGCGCCTCTTTTTGCTGGGCTGGGCACTCATTGGGGACAGACTTAAATGAGTGCCCAATGAGCAGGTACTCATTTAAGTCTGTCCCCAATGAGTGGGTTAAAGGTTGCGGGTTCTTTACGGGAATGTAGTGTGGGCTGCGGAAACGCGGTTCTTTCCGTACAATAGTTCAACTCGTGTAAACGCAGGGAAGGGACATTCATGGCAGACATGATCGAGATCAAGCATCTCAACAAGTACTTTGGCGACCTGCATGTGCTCAAAGATATCAATCTCACCGTCAAACGCGGCGAGAAGCTCGTAATGATCGGGCCTTCCGGTTCGGGTAAGTCGACGCTCATCCGTTGTGTCGATTATCTGGAGGAGCCCACGTCGGGCGAGGTCGTCATCGACGGTACGCCGCTCACCAAAAAGAACCACCTGGAGATGGCTCGCAAGTACAGCTCCATGGTGTTTCAGCAGTTCAACCTGTATCCCAACATGACGGTGCTGGGTAATCTGACGCTCGCGCCCATCAAGCTGCAAAAGAAGAGCAAGGAGGAGGCGACCGAGATCGCCATCGCCGCGCTCAAGCGCGTCGGCATGGCGCATAAGGCCGGCGAGTATCCGCAGAATCTCTCGGGTGGTCAGCAGCAGCGCATCGCCATCGCCCGTGCCCTGTGCACCAAGCAGCCCATCATCCTGTTTGATGAACCGACCTCGGCGCTCGACCCCGAGATGGTCCAGGAGGTTCTGGACGTTATGATTGAGCTCGCGCAGGAGGACATCACCATGATCTGCGTGACGCACGAGATGGGCTTTGCGCGCCAGGTGGCCGACCGCGTCATCTTTATGGAGGACGGCCGCATTCTGGAGGAGGGCACGCCCGAGCACTTCTTCGATAACCCTGAGAACCCGCGCTGCCGCGAGTTCCTGTCCAAGATTCTGCACTAGGCGCGGTGATGGACATGACGGATATGACGAGGGCGGCCGTGTCGCGCCGTCACTTTTTGCAGCTGGCGGGCGCCGGCATGCTTGCGCTGACGGGGACCGCGCTTACCGGTTGCGGCAACTCCACCAGCGGCGAGGCCTCCGACAAGGGGTCCAAGCTTGCGGCCATCAAGTCGCGTGGCCATCTGAACGCCGGCGTTAAGAAGGACGTTCCCGGCTATGGCTATTACGATACCGCCAAGGGCCGCTTTGAGGGCATGGAAGTCGATTTGTGCTACCAGATCGCCGCTGCCGTCTTTGGCGTGAGCTATAAGGAGGCCCGCGCCCAGGAGCTTGTCGAGTTTACCGACGTAACGCCCAAGACACGCGGCCCGCTGATCGATAACGGCCAACTTGACGTGGTCGCGGCGACCTACACCATCACCGACGAGCGCAAGAAGAGCTGGGATTTCTCGACGCCGTACCGCACCGACTACGTGGGACTCATGGTCAAGAAGCGTTCGGGCTTTACCTCGATTGAGGACTTGGACGGTAAGGTTATTGGCGTGAGCCAGGGCGCTACCACGCAGAGCCTGATCGAGCAGATGATTAAGGACAACGGCTTTAGCTGTAAGCCCGAGTTTAGGGCCTTTAGCGGCTACCCCATCATCAAGAGTTCGCTCGACGCCGGCAATATCGACGTCTTTGCCATGGATCGCTCCACGCTGGCCGGCTATATGAACGAGACCGTTGAGTTGCTGCAGCCCGAGGTCAAGTTTGGCGAGCAGGGCTACGGCGTGGCGACCAAGAAGGGCTGCGACCTTTCGGCCGTGGTCGATCAGGTGATTTGCGATCGCCTGGCCGATGGCTGGCTCGACCAAGAGGTCAAGACCTGGGGTCTTGTATAGGCGCATCGTCCAAGGAAGGAATCAAATGCTCGAAGGATTATTTGACGCCGACCGTTGGTCGACGACATTTCAAAACATGGGGCCCTTCTGGGAGGGCTTTGGCGTGACGCTGCAGGTGGTCGTTGCCGGTCTGCTGTTGTCGCTGGTGCTGGGCACGCTGCTGGGCGTGTTCTCCACCACTCGCTCGCGCGTGCTGCGCGCCATAAGCCGCGTGTACGTGGAGTTTTACCAGAACACCCCGTTGCCCGTACAGGTGCTCTTTATGTACATGGCCGGTCCGCAGTTTTTGCAGGCTATAACCGGCGCCGACCAGCCGGTGCGCATCGCTCCGTTCGTGCTGGGCTTCTTGGGTGTGGGCCTGTATCACGCGGCATACATCTCTGAGGTCATCCGCACCGGTATCGAGGCCGTTCCGCGCGGTCAGATGGAGGCGGCCCAGAGCCAGGGCTTCACCCGTGCGCAGGCCTACTGGTACATCGTACTGCCTCAGACGTTCAAGATCATTCTGCCGCCGCTGTGCAACCAGGCACTCAACCTGGTCAAGAACACGTCGGTGTTGGCGCTCGTGGCCGGCGGCGACCTTATGTATCGTTCCGACAACTTTGTGAGTCTGTACGGTTACCTGCAGGGATACATCGTCTGCTGCCTTATGTACTTCATCATCTGCTTTCCGCTCGCCATGCTGGTGCAGTGGCTCGAGCGCCGTTCCAAGGAGCGTCCGCGCGGCGTGAGCCTGGCCGAGCTGGGGCTCGACAACGTAGAGGAGGCCTAGCGCATGGAAATCTTCAACGCGACCAACCTGCTCTACATTTGGGGCGGCTTTGTTAAGACCATCGAGATCTCGGCGCTGTCGATCTTTTTCTCGCTCATCTTTGGCACGGTGCTGGCGCTCGTCAAAAGCTATGCGCCCCGCCCGTTCCGTATTTTGGTGAGCGCCTATATCGAGCTGTTCCGTTGCACGCCAAACCTGCTGTGGATCCTGTTTATCTACTTTACGGTGCAGGGTTTGGACATTGTGATTTCGACCATCGCCTTTACGCTATTTACCAGCGCTGTTATGGCCGAGATTGTGCGCGGCGGCCTCAACTCGATTCCGCGCGGCCAGTTTGAGGCAGCGCAGAGCCAGGGCTTCGGCTTCTTTGCCACTATGCGCTACATCATTCTGCCGCAGACGTTTAAAACAATCATTCCGGCGCTGTTTAGCCAGTGCACGACCGTCATTAAGGACAGCTCGTATCTTTCGGGCATTAACGTGGCCGAGCTCATGTACACGGCAAACGTCGTGATGGCCCACGCGATTGACCTGTCGCAGGTGCTTATGCTCTACGGCCTGGTGTTTGCGATGTACTTTGTGCTCAACTTTGGTATCTCGCTGCTGGTGAGAGCGTATCAGAGGCGAATGGTGGCAGCGTAGAATGTGGCAAAGGGACAGCCCCTTTGTCACATAGAGAAAGGAATCGCGATGAGCGATCTGGTGAATAAGAAGAGTCCTGTGGTCATTACCATCGCGCGCGACTTTGGCGCCGAGGGCCACGAGATTGGTCGTATCCTCGCCGATGAGCTGGGGATTCCGCTGTACGATAACGAGCTGCTGGTGCGTGCTTCGCTGCGCGCGGGCGAGTCGCTCGACAAGATGGCCGCCTACGACGAGCGTCTGGCCGTGGAGAACATGGCGTTTCTGCCCGACCGCTACGATGCGCGTTCGTACTCGGACAAGTTGTTCCAAAAGATGAGCCAGGTGATTTTGGATCTGGGTGAGACCGAGAGCTGCATTATCGAAGGCCGCCTGTCCGATTACCTGCTGCGCAACAACCCCAATCACATTGCCGTGCTGGTGACCGCTCCTTTTGAGGACCGCGTCGAGATTGTACGCAAGAAGCGTGGCCTTAACAAAAAGAAGGGCGCCAAGCTGGTCAAGCAGCAGCAGAAGGCGCGCGAGGCGTTCTATAAGCGCTACAGTGCCGGAAAGTGGAAGATGACGAGCGGCAAGGACATCGTCGTCAACCGCGCCAAGCTGGGCCGCGAGGGCTGCAAGGACGTCATCGCCGCTGCCTACCGCTACAAAGTGGCGCAGCTCGAAGGCTAGCCAACCAAAACCACCACAAAGGGGACAGTGAACTGCGCCCCGAAACTTGGACTGAATAAATAGCGACTACGCCGCAAGGGCCCGGTTCCGGAACTCCTCCGGCGTCAGGCCCTTCAATCTTACCTGCCTGCGCCGCGTGTTCCAATGGGCTATGTACTCCTCCAGGTCG
>JAUMSH010000039.1 GCA_031292915.1 Collinsella sp. | reverse complement strand
CCAGATGTACGGCGATATGTTCCTGACGCAGAACAATCGCCCCAAGTCCACGTCCTACCTGGATTTTGTCGCCACCAACATCCACAGCGGCCGTATTAAGGAGATGCTCGACAAGAAGGAGGCCGGCGAGGCCACCAAGATCGTCGGTTCGTTCTGCGTCTACGTGCCCGAGGAGATCGTACTTGCCTGTGACGGCATTCCTGTGGGCCTGTGCTCTGGCGCTGATTGGGCAACGGACAAGGTCGAGGAGCATCTGCCGCGTAACACCTGCCCGCTCATCAAGAGCTTTGCCGGCTTTAAGCTGGGCGAGGTCTGCCCCTACATCGAGTCGAGTGACCTGGTGGTGGGCGAGAACACCTGCGATGGCAAGAAGAAGGCCTACGAGTTCTTTGCCACGCAAAAGAACATGTACGTCATGGATATCCCCAACGTACACGACGAGTCGACGCTCGTGACCTGGAAGGCCGAGGTCAAGAAGCTTGCCGCCAAGATCGAGGAAGAGTGCGGCGTCAAGATTACGCCCGAGCGCCTGAAGGCTGCCATCCACGCCGTCAACGAGAAGCGTCGCGCCCTGCAGCGTCTGGCTGCCACGCGCGCTGCCGATCCGGCGCCCATCAGCGGTCTCGACAGCCTGCTGACCGTTCAGGCCGCCTTTATGGACGACACGCCGCGTCTGACCGGAGCCATCAACGAGATGGCCGCCGAGTGCGAGCAGCGTGTCGAGGCCGGCGAGGGCGTGGCGCCCAAGGGGACCAAGCGCATCCTGTACACCGGCACGCCCATGGCCGTGCCCAACTGGAAGCTGTTCAACCTCATCGAGAAGGCCGGCGGCGTTGTGGTGGGCGAGGAGTCCTGCACGGGCTCGCGCTACTACAAGGACCTGGTCGACGAGTCCGGCGAGACGGTCGACGAGATGCTCGACGCCATCGCCGAGCGCTACTTTAAGATCAACTGCGCCGTCTTTACGCCCAACGACCAGCGTATGAAGGACATTGTCCAGATGGCCAAGGACCTGCATGCCGACGGCATCGTCGACGTGGCCCTGCAGTTCTGCACGCTCTACGAGATGGAGTCGTTTGCCGTGGAGAAGGCCGCCGAGGAGGCCGGTATTCCGTTTATGCACATCACGACCGACTACGCCGGCGAGGATGCCGGTCAGCTCCAGACCCGCATCGAGGCCTTCCTCGAGACGATTTAGCCGCACCTGCGCCAAGCCGTGCCACCGGGTGTTTCTATCCACGCGATAGGGATTTCTCCGTTGCCATGCCGGCCGGTGTCCGGATGCACCGCAGGGCGCCGATCGGCTTCGCATAGCTGCCGGGGCGGGGATTTCCGCCGTCCTGGCAGATTCTATCCGTTTGTTCAGACACGAAAGGAACTCAATGAACAACGACCTTTTCAAGGCGGGCGTTTCCCGTCGCGGTTTTCTGACCGGCTCCGCTGCCCTGTGCGTTATGGCGGGCCTCGGCCTCACCGGCTGCGGCGGTTCGGGCGCCGAGAGCGGTAGCGCCGCTGCCACTGGCCAGGATGTGGAGTATCGCGACGAGCTGCAGATCGCGTTACCGGCGAGCCCGGACGGTCTCGATCCGCACACCACGTCGTCGCTTGTGACCATGGACGTCATCTGCAACGTCGTCGAGCCGCTCTTTGGCCTCGATAGCGACTACGAGCCCCAGCCCGTGCTGGCCAAGGGCTATGAGGTCTCCGACGACGGCCTGACCTACACCATCAAGCTGCGCGAGGGCGTCACCTTCCACAACGGCAAGGAGTTTGGCCCCGAGGACGTCGTGGCCTCGATGAACCGCTGGCTCACCGTCAACGACCGCGCCGCGAGCCTGCTGCCCGGCGCCACCTTCGCCGCCTCGGGCGACCACGAGGTCACTTGCACACTGACCGAGCCCGCCGTCGACTTTCTGATCATCCTGGGCAACCACTCCCAGTATCCGGGTATCTTCCCCTCCGAGGTCATCGAGGCCGCGGGCGATACCGGCGTGACCGAGTACGTGGGTACCGGTGCCTACAAGTTTGTGGAGTGGAAGCAGGACCAGTACGTCCATCTCACCCGCTA
The DNA here is from genome assembly GCA_031292915.1 of Collinsella sp. Lineage (GTDB taxonomy): Bacteria > Actinomycetota > Coriobacteriia > Coriobacteriales > Coriobacteriaceae > Collinsella. The sequence goes on along the minus strand of JAUMSH010000039.1, from coordinate 14,212 downwards.
CGAAGACTATGTCGCCGCTCACGGCAAGGCTTCGGGCTACACCGGCAAGGTCTCCGCGCCCACCAAGGACATCTACTATCAGTTCGTGACCGAGGCCTCCACGCGCGTGAGCGGGTTTGAGACCGGCGAGTACGATATCGCTGGCGAGATCCCCACCGAGAACTACCACGACTTCGACGGCAACGACGACGTCAAGCTCTACACCCATAACGCCGGCGTTCTGACCGCCTTCCTCAACATGAACGAGGGCATCTTCGCCGACGAGGAGATCCGCAAGTGCGCCCTCATGGCTATCGACTGCGAGGCGGCCGCTCTTGCCGCCTATGGCGAGAAAGAGCTCTTTAACATCGATCCCAACCTTGGCAACCCCGAGAACGCTCAGTGGGCGACCGACGCGGGCAAGAAGTACTTCAACCAGGCCGACGCCAAGGCCGCCAAGAAGGCTCTGGCCAAGACCTCCTATGCCGGTGAGACGGTCAAGCTGTTGACCACCCCCGACTACAAGGATATGTACAACGCCACCGTCGCGCTGCAGGAGCAGCTCGAGAAGGCTGGCTTCACCGCCGAGGTCGACAGCTACGAGTTCGCGACCTTTATGGACATCCGCTCCGGCAAGCCCGAGCAGTGGGACCTCTTTGTGGCCTCCACCAACTACAAACCCATCCCGGCCCAGTCCCTCTCGGTCTCCAAGGCCTTCTATGGCCTGTCCGACGAGAAGGCGCTCAAGCTCGTGGCCGAGACCCGCACCGCCAAGGACACCGACGCCGCGGCCAAGAAGTGGGCCGAGGCTCAGGAGCGCCTCTACGAGATCGCCGTCATCGAGCCGCTTTGCCACTACGCTTCCATCACGGGCACCCAGGCAGACGTCGAGGACGTCGAGGTGCTCGACGGCGCCATCATCTGGAACGCCAAGCGTCCGGAGTAATGCAATAGATGGCGTGGCGGCTTGAGGGGTCTGGTCCCCTGCGGCCGCCACGCCCTGTCCACGTTCAGAGGGGAAATAGACGCCTCGCATGTTGAAGTACACGCTCAAACGTATAGGCGCGATGGTTCCGGTGATGCTCATCATCTCGGTCGTCGTGTTTTTGATTATCTATCTCACGCCGGGTGACCCGGCCTCTTCGATGCTCGGCATGGAGGCTTCGGCCGACCAGATCGAGCGCGTCAACGATAGCCTGGGACTCAACGAGCCGCTGCCGCAGCGCTACGTTGAGTGGATGGGCGGCGTACTTACCGGCGACCTGGGCGATTCGTATTTTATGCGCCAGCCCGTCACGCAGGCGATCGCCGAGCACTTTGGCCCCACGCTATCGCTCGCGCTTCTGGCACAGCTCATCGCGCTGTTGATTGCACTGCCCTGCGGCGTCGTCGCTGCCCTCAAACATGGGTCTCGCACCGACGCTGTCTTGCGAGTCGTTGCTCTTTTGGGCGTGGCGATACCCGGCTTTTTGATGGCGCTCATGCTTATGTGGCTGTTTGCCGTCACGTTGCGTGTGTTCCCGGTGGCCGGCTATGCGCCGCTGTCGGAGGGCTGGTTCAGCCATTTACGCTACCTTGCGTTGCCAGCCATATCGCTTGGATGCGTGCAGGCGGCCCTGCTCATGCGCATGACCCGTTCGAGCGTTATCGAGGCCATGCAGCTTGACTGCGTCAAGACGGCGCGTGCCAAGGGCATCTCCGAGGTTCGCGTGGTGCTGGCCCATGCCCTGCGCAACGCAGCGCTGCCGATTCTCACCTCGGTCGGCTATTCTTTTGGCGCCCTGATTACGGGCGCCGTGGTGACTGAGGCCATTTTTAACATCCCCGGTTTGGGCCAGCTGGTCACGAGCTCTATCGAACGTCGCGACTATCCGGTGATTCAGGGCGTGCTGTTGGTCATCGCCTTGTTGAATTCGGTGATCAATCTGGTCGTCGACCTTGCCTATGGCGCTTTTGACCCGCGCGCTCGCAAATGGGGCGATGCATGATGGCAAACTTTAAGAAGGCTCTTGCCAACAAGGGGTTTGTGGTCGGCGGCTGCATTTTCCTGGCGATTGCGCTGATCGCGCTCGTCGGTCCGCTGGTGTGGACGGTTGATCCCAATGCGCAGGAGATGACGTTGCGACTTTCGGCACCTTCGCCCGCGCATCCCTTTGGCTGCGATGACTTTGGCCGCGACCTGCTTGCCCGCGTCATCGCGGGCGCGCGCGTGTCGCTTGGCGTCGGCATTGCCGTCACGCTCGCGACGAGTGCGCTCGGCTTGGTGATTGGCGCCTATGCGTGCTACAACGAGAGGCTCGATCATATTCTCATGCGCATCTGCGACGGCCTTATGTCCATTCCGGGCGTGCTGCTGGCCATCGCGCTCATGGCGATGATGGGGGCGAGCGTGTGGAACGTCATCATCGCGCTCTCCATCGTCTATACGCCCAGCATGGCGCGCATCGTGCGCTCGCGTGCGATGGTGGTCAAGGAGGAGCCCTTTGTGGAGGCCCTGCGCGTGCAGGGCGCCTCGACCGCGCGCATCGTGTGGCTGCATATCGTGCCCAACGTTATGGCACCCTTCCTGGTGCAGGCGACCTTCGTCTTTGCCGAGGCCGTGCTCTCGGAGGCCGCCCTCTCGTTTCTGGGCCTGGGTATCAAGGCGCCCGACGCCAGCTGGGGAAACATCCTGCAGGCAGGCAAGAACGTGATGCGCAAAGCCTGGTGGATGATCTTCTTCCCGGCTATCGCCATCATCGCGAGCGTGCTTTCGCTGAACCTTGCCGGCGACGGCCTGCGCGACGCCCTCGACCCCAAGACCAAGGAGGACTAGCCCATGAGCGAACATCTTTTGGACGTGCGCGACCTGTGCATCTCGTTTGTGGGCCGCGATGGCAACGCGCTGGAAGCCGTCAACAAACTCAACCTACATATCGATACCGGCGAGATCGTTGGTGTTGTCGGCGAGTCCGGCTGCGGTAAGTCGGTGTTTGCCCAGAGTGTCATGCGCCTATTGGAGCATGAACAGAAGATGGCCTATACCGGTCAGATTCTCTTTGACGGGGAGGACCTGCTCGCGCGCCCGCTCAAGCGCATGCGCGAGGTGCGCGGCTGCGATATCGCCATGATCTTCCAGGATCCGTTGTCCTCACTCAACCCCGTCATGACGGTGGGTGCGCAGGTTATCGAGGCGGTGCGGGCCCACCGTAAGGTAAGCCGACGCAAAGCCCGCAACGAGGCTCTATCGCTGTTGGAGCGTGTGGGTATTCGAGATGCCGCGGCTCGCTTCGACATGTATCCGGGCGGTTTTAGCGGCGGTATGCGCCAGCGCGTGATGATCGCCATGGCGCTTGCCGGTCATCCGCGCCTGCTTATCGCCGACGAGCCCACCACGGCACTCGACACGACGACTCAAAAACAGATTTTGGATCTCCTGCGCGACCTCAACAGCTCCGAGGGCATGGCGGTGCTTTTTATCAGCCATGATTTGGGTGTCGTCACGAGCATCTGCTCGCGCGTGCACGTCATGTATCTGGGCCAAATCGTAGAAGAAATCGACGCCTGCGGCCTTATGGAGCGCCCGAGCCACCCGTATGCCCAGGGGCTCATCGCGAGCATTCCGCCGCTCGAAGGCGAGCGAGTTGACACGCTGGCGGATATTCCGGGCACAGTGCCGCCGCTTACGGCAATACCCTGCGGATGCCGCTTTGCGCCTCGTTGCGCCCGGGCGGACGAGCGTTGCCGCGTGCAGGAGCCTCCGCTGTTTGCCGTGAATGCGTGCGACCGGTCTAAATGCTGGCTTGTCGAGAAAGGGGAGTGCCATGGCTGTTGATAGCGAAGCCCTGCTTAGGGTCTCACATCTGACTAAAGCGTATCCCATGCCGGGCTCAGGTTTTAAGCGTCAGGCCTTTACCGCCGTGGACGATCTGTCGTTTGAGATCGCGCCGGGCGAGGTCTATGGCCTGGTTGGCGAATCCGGATCGGGCAAGTCGACGACTGGACGCCTGATCTGTGGTCTCGAGCGTGCGGATTCCGGCTCGATTGTCTATCGCGGGCACGACCTCGCCACGATGTCGGAGCGCGAACGCAAGCCGTTTCGCCGCGAGATCCAGCTGGTATTCCAGGATAGCTCTACGGCTTTTGACCCGCGCAACCGTGTCGGCCGCATTTTGGAGGAGCCGCTGATTATCGCCGGCGTGCGCGATGCGGATGAGCGCCATGGGCGCGCGCTCTCGGCCCTGGCCTCGGTCGGTCTTCTGGCAGAGCATTATGACCGCTATCCGCATGACCTTTCGGGTGGACAGCGTCAGCGACTCAATCTGGCACGGGCGCTTATTTGCGAGCCGCGCCTTGTGGTATGCGACGAGCCGGTCTCGGCGCTTGACGTGTCCGTTCAGGCCCAAGTGCTCAACTTGCTTCGCGACCTGCAGCGCACGACGGGCGTGGCGCTGCTGTTTATCACGCATGATATGCGTGTGGTTCGGCATATGTCCGACCGGATTGGCGTGCTCTACCACGGTCGTCTTGTCGAGGAAGGCACGGCCGAGGACGTGATCGCGCACCCGAGCGATCCGTATACGCAGGAGCTTATCGACGCCATTCCCTAGAGGATGCTTCCTTTTGGGTATGGCGTGGGTTTGTTGTTTAATTGTCGGTATATCGGTGCAAGAGAGGGGAACTACTATGGCCGATATCGAGGAACAGCCGTTGCCGCGCACGTTTGAGGAGTTCAACGAGCAACGCAAGGCGGCGTTTATTCGCGTCAAGGATTATAAGCAGGCGGGTAATCGCCTGGTCGGCTTTTTGTGCAGCTATACGCCGCTCGAGATTATCGATGCCGCGGGGGCCGCAAGTGTCGCTCTGTGTGGTACGTCCGACGAGGTGATTCCTGAGGCCGAGAAGGTGCTGCCGGCAAACCTCTGCCCGCTCATCAAGTCGACCTACGGCTTTGCCTACTCGCAAAAGTGCCCGTTTACGTACTTTAGCGACATGATCATCGGCGAGACCACCTGCGACGGCAAGAAGAAGATGTACGAGTTACTTAACGAGCTCAAGCGCACGCACATTCTGCACCTGCCACAGGGTCGCGATCGCGCCTACGAGCGCGAGGGCTGGTACGAGGAGTGCCGTCTGCTCAAGGAGGAACTCGAGGGCTTCTACGGCATCACGATTACCGACGATGACCTGCGCGCTGCCGTCCGTCGTCGCAACCGCTTGCGTGCGGCACAGCTCGACATGTTTGCGCTGCAGGCCAACCAGCCGGCGGCCATGAGCGGCGTCGACCTGATGAGCACTATGTTTGCCGGTACGTTCAGCTTTGATATCGAGGCCTATACGCAGCAGCTGGAGCAAAAGATTGCGGCCCTGCGCGCTGCGTACGACGAGGGCGAGCGCCCGGTTGCAGCGGATGCCAAGCGCATTCTGATCACCGGTTGCCCGGTGGGCGGCGTGATCAACAAGATCGGCCGTACTATCGAGTCCAACGGCGGTGTAGTCGTGTGTATGGACGACTGCTCGGGCGAGCGCACGGCGGCCATGATGATCGACCCGGAGGCTCCCGACATCCTGCGTGCCATCGCCGACCGCTACCTGGATATCAACTGCTCGGTCATGACGCCCAATGACGGTCGTATGGAAAATACACTGGCCATGTGCGAGAAGTATCACGTCGATGGCGTGGTCGAAAACGTGCTCCAGGCCTGCCACACCTTTAACGTGGAGAGTGCCCGCATGCAGGAGGCTGTCGAGGGTGCGGGTATTCCGTACATGAAGATCGAGACCGATTACAGCAACGGCGACATGGGTCAGATCGAGACCCGCATCGCCGCCTTCATCGAAACCCTCTAGCTTCCTCAGGCACCGGATCTTGCTCCTCAAACCGTCGCTTGCGTACCCAAAGTACGCTGCGCTCCTCTTTCGGGGCAATCTCCGGCACCTGAGAAACCTAGAGCTAAGGCGCCTGAACGCGCCGCTATCTTTGATGTTTAGATTGGGAGAGAGCCATGATAGGGATCGGGATCGATATCGGGTCTACGGCGGCTAAGGCCGCTGTGGTCGACGGGGAGGGTTCGGTGGCGTGGACGTGCGTGCAGCCAACCGGGTTCTCCTCGGTCGATGCTTCCGAGCGGCTGCGCGAGGCACTGGCAGCGGCGGGTTATGACGTGGCTGCCGACGACGTGCGCGTGGTCGCGACTGGCTACGGCCGTGTTGCCGTGCCCTATGCGCACAAGGTCGTGACCGAGATCACCTGCCATGGTGCCGGTGCCGTGCATCTGTTTGGCGATCACGGCACCGTGATCGACGTGGGCGGCCAGGACACCAAGGTCATTCAGCTTAAAAGTGGCCGCGTGGCCAAGTTTGCCATGAACGACAAGTGCGCCGCCGGCACGGGGCGCTTTTTGGAGATCATGGCCGACCGCCTGGGCATTTCCCAGCAGCAGATGGCCGACCTGGCGCGTTCCGGCGAGCCCACCAAGATTAGCAGCATGTGCACGGTGTTTGCCGAAAGCGAGGTTATCAGCCTGATCGGTCGCGGTGAGCCGCGCGAGAACATTGCGCGTGGCGTGATCGAGAGCGTGGTCTCGCGCGTGGCGACCATGGCCGGACAGGCGGCGGGCGCCCCGTACTACCTGACGGGTGGCCTCTGCGAGAACGCCTATGTGGTGGAGCGTCTGGGCGAACTTTTGGGCGCACCCGTGACCACCTCGCCCCAGGCTCGCTTTGCCGGAGCGATCGGCGCGGCTGTCCGCGCCGCCGCCTTGGCCTAGGGGTGTACCGCGACATGCGCATCCTCAATATCTCGGCGCAAAAACCAGATAGCACCGGCAGCGGCACCTACCTTGCCGCGCTCGTGCGCGAGCAGATCGAGACGGGGCATCGCGCCGCCGTGCTTTGCGGCGCGGCACCGGGTGATACCCAAGGCGAGCTGGACCGGCGTGCTGCCGTGTTTACCGTGCCGTTCGAGTCGCCCGAGCTGCCGTTTCCCATCTGCGGTATGTCCGATGTCATGCCCTATCCCTCCACACGCTATCGTGACCTGACGCCTTCGATGCTCAAGGCATTTGAGCGGGCATTTGCTGCTGCAATCGATCGGGCGGTGGCTGAGTTTCAGCCCGATCTGGTGCTCTGCCATCACCTGTATCTGGTGACCGCATTGGCGCGCGAGTGCGTCCGGGGCGTGCCGGTTGTTGCCGTGTGCCATTCGACCGACCTGCGCCAGCTGCGTTCGCATGCGCTCGAGCGCGATCGCATCGTAAGTGCGGTTCGTCGGCTCGATGCCGTCTTTGCGCTCCATGCTGAGCAGGGTGAGCAGATTGGCCTGGTGTGCGGCGTCGATGCCGATCGCATCCACGTGATTGGGACGGGCTACGACCATCGCGTCTTCTGCCGTGACGCAAGCGTGGCGAGGCAGCCTGGATCGCTTGTGTACGTGGGCAAGATTTGCTTTAAAAAGGGCGTCGAGTCGCTGGTTCGAGCCATGTCATTGCCGATTGACGATGACGTCCGCCCATCTGGCTTGGTACTTGTGGGCGGTCGCGGGGACGATACCGAGTACGCGCGTATCGAGCGCTTGGCCGCGGCCTCAGATGTGCCGGTGACGCTGGCGGGGCGCCTGGATAGCGATGAACTCGTGCGTGCCTACCGCAGTTCCGACGTCTTTGTGCTGCCTTCGTTTTACGAGGGTCTGCCGCTCGTGACGATTGAGGCCCTCGCGTGCGGCTGCAAAGTTGTGGCGACCGATTTGCCCGGCGTTCGTCCCTGGATGGAGGCGATGCTTCCCGGTGCTCCCGTGACGTGGGTGGCGCCGCCGCGTATGATGGATGTCGACACGCCCGTGGCGGCCGACCTTCCGTTGTTTGAGCGCGCACTGGCAGATGCTATCGCGCAGGCGCTTGCGGCGCCGCCTTCGACGTTCGAGCCGTCGGCGGTCTCTTGGGAAGCGTGCCTGGCGCGTATACTTAAAGTTGTTGATTTGTTGGAAGGGGGTTCGTATGGCTAAAGACACCGTGAGGCTCACGTCTATGACGGCCGCGAGCGGTTGAGCCGCTAAGTTGGCTCCCGGAGCCCTTGCCCAGGTCCTGGGTGAGCTACCCAATGTTCCCAACGAGCGCCTGCTCATCGGGTTCGATACCGCTGACGATGCGAGCGTCTTCAAGGTGGGGGAGAACCTGGGCCTCGTGCAGTCCGTCGACTTCTTCCCGCCGATGGTCGACGACCCGTTTCTGTTTGGCCAGATTGCCGCGGCCAACTCGCTGTCGGACATCTACGCCATGGGCGGGCGGCCGAGCCATGCCATGAACCTGCTCTGCATACCTAGTTGCCTGGGCGTCGAGGTTGCCGGTCAGATTCTGGCGGGCGGCGCCGACAAGTGCGTTGAGGCGGGTTGCTCCATCGCGGGCGGCCACACCATCAACGACGACGAGCCCAAGTACGGCCTGTCCGTGAGCGGCTTTGTCGCGCTTGACCGTATGCTCGCCAACAGCGGCGCGCACGTGGGCGATGTTCTGCTGCTGACCAAGGCGATCGGCTCGGGCATCATCACTACGGCCATTAAGGGCGAGCTTGTCGAGCAGGACGAGGCTGGTCCGATGTTTGACTCGATGCGCACCCTCAACGAGGCGCCGATTCGTCTGGCCGAGGGACTCGAACTTCACGGCTGCACGGACATTACGGGCTTCGGCCTTATCGGGCATGCGTGCGAGATGGCCGAGGGCTCTGGCGTGCAGATTGAGCTTGCGTCGGGGTTGGTGCCGCTCTTTGACCAGGTGCTCGACATGGCGCGTCTGGGCATTATCCCCGCGGGCTCCTACCGTAACCAGGACTTCTTTGGCCCGCGCGTGACGGCCGACGAGGACCTTGAGCCGGGCATGTTGGATGCGCTGTACGATCCACAGACTTCAGGCGGTTTGCTTATTGCGGCGCCCGCGGCGGATGTGGATGAGCTTGCGCGCCGTCTGGATGCCGAGGGACGTATCGCCGCCGTTGTCGGTCGCGTGTGCGAGCCGGTGCCAGGCGGTCCTGCCGTCCACGTTGTCCGTTAACGACACGTTTATTGAGCTCTGTACCGTTCTAAAACGATTAATTCGAAAGGAAAAACTATGTCTACCAAGATTGAAGTCAATGCCATGGGCGATGCCTGCCCGCTGCCCGTCGTCAAGACGCTCAAAGCCCTGAAGCAGCTCGATGGCGAGGGCACAGTCGTGACCTCGGTCGATAACGAGACCGCCGTCAAGAATATCTCCAAGATGGCGCAGGAGAAGGGCTGCACGGCCTCGGTCGAGAAGGTTTCTGACGCCGAGTGGCACGTGACCGTGGCGACCTCTGGCGCCGTTGCCGTGGCCGATCCCGAGCAGGATGGCGCTGCCTTCTGTGATGCCAGCGCCGGCAAGGGCAAGCTTGTCATTTCCGTCTACACCGACTGTATGGGCCGTGGCGACGACGAGCTGGGCCACAAGCTCATGAAGGCCTTCATCTTTGCCGTGACGCAGCAGGAGGAGCTGCCCGCGACCATGTTGTTCTACAACGGCGGCGCTAAACTCACCGTCGAGGGCTCACCGGTACTCGACGACCTGAAGGGTCTGGCCGAGCAGGGTGTTGAGATCCTCACCTGCGGCACCTGCCTCGACCACTATGGCATTAAGGACCAGCTTGCCGTGGGCGAGGTCACCAACATGTACGTGATCGTGGAGAAGATGGAGCAGGCCGTGCGCGTCGTGCGCCCGTAGCGTATTGGTTGGAGTTGCCATGAGGGAGAAGCGCCCTGCGCTTGTCATCACGTTTCCTACCACGGCGGCCGCCATGGGGTGCGAGACCCTATGCATCGAGCGCGGCCTTCCCGGGCGCACGATTCCCGTGCCCGGGGAGGTCGCTGCCGGCTGCGGTTTGGCATGGAAGGCGTTGCCTGCGGATGAGGAACTGCTGCGCGGCGAGCTTGCCGCGGCGGGCGTTCCCACCGAGGGCTTTACCGTGATCGATATGTGGGAGGTCGTGCGATGATCTACCTGGATAACGCGGCGACGACCATGCACAAGCCGCAGACGGTCATCGATGCCGTGACGCAGGCGATGTGCTCGCTCGGCAATGCCGGGCGCGGCGCCACGTCGGGTGCCCTCGATGCCGCTCGTACGATTCACGGTTGCCGTGCCAAGCTCGCGCGCCTTTTAGGTTGCCCGCGGGCTGACCATGTTTGTTTTACGCCCAACTCCACCGCGGCGCTCAACACCGTCATTAATGGCGTGGTGAGCCGCGGCGACCGTGTGGTCACGACGGTGCTCGAGCACAACTCCGTGCTGCGTCCGCTCAACCGCCTGTCGGCAGAGCAGGGCGTGACCGTTGAGCATGCGGGCTGCGACGCGAACGGCGCGTTCGACTATGACGAGCTCGAGCGGTTGATCACGCCGGGCACACGTGTCGTGGTGGTGACGCACGCCTCCAATGTGACCGGCAACTCGGTCGACATTGCACGCGTAGCCGCCATGGCCCATGCGGCCGGTGCGCTCGTGATCGTCGATGCCTCGCAGTCTGCCGGCACGGCGCATATCGATATGCAAGCCATGGGGCTCGACGTGGTGTGCTTTACCGGCCACAAGGGGCTCATGGGTCCGCAGGGGACCGGCGGGCTGGCCGTGGCAGAGGGTGTTGACGTGGCTCCGTGGGCCATGGGCGGCACCGGTGTACACAGCTTCGATGAGCTGCAGCCATTGGGGTGGCCCACACGCCTAGAGGCCGGTACGCTCAACGGCCACGGTATCGCCGGCCTTTCTGCCGGCCTCGACTTTATCGAGGCCCAGGGTGGGGTCGAGGCGATTGCTGCCCACGAGCGTGCGCTCGCCGATCGCTTCCTTGCCGGTGTGCGCGAGATTCCGGGGATTAAGCTCTACGGTGCCTTTGACCAACCCGCGCGCTCGGCGATTGTGTCGCTCAACGTGGGCGATATCGACTCTGCCGAGATCTCGGATGCGCTCATGCAAGGGTGGGGGATTGCGACGCGCCCCGGTGCCCATTGCGCTCCGCTCATGCACCGTGCGCTAGGGACCGAGCGTCAGGGTGTCGTTCGCTTCTCGTTTGGGTATTTCAACACGGACGAGGAAGTCGACACCGCGATTGACGCTTTGCGCGATTTAGCCTGCTAAAGCGTATATACTTGCGGGACGGGTCTTATGCCCGTCCCGTTTTTGTTTCGATTCGAAAGGTGCTCTTATGGCCTCATCCGCCTCGCGTGGTCTACGCTCCGACCATGTCGTTACCGTCGGCATCGCCCTGTTCTCGATGCTCTTTGGCGCCGGCAACCTCATTATTCCGCCGCTGCTGGCGCTGCAGGCAGGTTCTGCCACGCCGGTCGCCATGCTCGGCTTTCTGATTGCAGCCATCGGCCTGCCCGTCATGGGCTTTATCGCCGTCGCGCTCGCCGGCACGGCCCGCGAGCTGGCCGGGCGCGTGCACCCCAAGTTTGGTGAGTTCTTTGTCGCGGCTGTGTATCTGGCCATCGGTCCGTGCCTGGCCATTCCGCGCACGAGCTCCACGGCGTTCGAAATGCTGGTGCCGCTGCTACCCGAGGGTGTTTCGCTCGGCACGGCACGTCTGGTGTTTGCCATCGGGTTCTTCGTCGTCGCGTTTGCGCTCACGCTGCGTCCGGGCGTCATCACGCGCGTACTCGGTCGCATAACGGGCCCCGCGCTTATCGCGCTCATCGTGCTGGTTGTGGGTGCTGCCGTGATCTCGCCGCTGGGACCGGCTGCCGCGCCTCAGGCTCCCTACGATGCAGGCGCTGCCGTGCAGGGCTTTTTGACCGGCTACCAGACCATGGACCTGCTCGCGTCGCTCGCCTTTGGCATTATCATCGCCGAGACCATCCACGAGCTGGGTGTTACCGATGACAAGCGCGTGGCCTTCGAGATTTCGCGTTCCGGTGTGATCGCCGGCGTGCTCATGGCCGTCATCTACTGCGGCCTGGCGCTTGCCGGCATGCAGCTCGGCACGGTTATGCCCGATGCTACTAACGGCGCCGCCATCCTCGCCCGTTCGGCCTCTATGCACTTTGGTCTTGTCGGCACGGTCGTCGTCTTTGCGATCTTTTTCCTTGCCTGCATGAACGTGTGCATCGGCCTCATCAGCTGCTGCTCGCGTTACTTCTGCGAGACGTATGTGGTCGAAGGGGGAGCGGAGGCCTCCGAGGAGGCCATGCGCCGTCCCTTTGCGATTCTCGCCTTTGTGTTCGCGGCGTTTTCGTGCGTGCTCTCCAATGTGGGCCTCGACGTGATTCTTATGTTCTCGGTGCCCATGCTCAACGCCTTGTATCCCGTTGCCATCGTACTGGTACTGATGGGCCTGGTGCACGGCTTTTGCGACGCTCATCCGCAGGTGTGGGTGTGGGTCGGCGGCGTGGTTGCTGTGCAGAGTGTGATCACCTCGGTCCGCGATGCGTTCTTTGCGGGCGCGTGGCTGCCGTTCGATGCACTGCCTCTGGCGGATATCGGTGCCGCGTGGGCGCCGGTTGCCGTGGTTGCCTTTGTGATCGGTCTGCTCCATAGTCGTTTTGTTGCACATTCGAGGAGCTAAGGCATCAATGCTTGCACAGGCGGGGAGTCTCCCCTATAATTTCCTTCGCTTTGGGACACGCAAGGTTTAGACCTTAGCTGCTCAACACCTTCGGGACGTGGCGCAGTTTGGTAGCGCGCCTGCTTTGGGAGCAGGATGTCGCAGGTTCAAATCCTGTCGTCCCGACCATATCTTGCGGGCGTAGTTCAATGGTAGAACCCCAGCCTTCCAAGCTGATGACGCGGGTTCGATTCCCGTCACCCGCTCCATAGGATAGTTTTAACGGCTTTGGCTTCATTTGGCGCCAGAGTCGTTTTCATATACATGCCGGGGACCCCACATCCCCTCCTAAGTTGCGGTGAAATACGGACTGTTTTTCGGCTTTTATGGCCCATGTAGTCCGTATTTCACCGCAACTAATTGTAAGGGTGGATTTTGATGCCGTTGGGAGGGTCGTAGCGACCGTCTACCGAGAGTGGAAATATTTTTTGAAGCTCTGACCTGCGACGTCAAGCTTTTGGTCAGCTTTTGGCAAGGTATTTAAATGCCGTTCTGCGATAGCGTAAAGGCGTTCACTCGTTCTTGATTGTTATGGTGCGGGTCATGTCCAATAAAGCTAAACATTTTCCGAAGTCATATGCCAAGATGCTGTTTTCCGCTCTCGGGATTCATCATGACGAGCAGCTATTGATAACGACTGATCCTTGGGATGAGCGGCGCGCGCGTGAGCTTATGCAGGAAGAGCTTTTAATTCGACTCTATAACCATGTGTACGCCGATCCTGTTTATTGGAGCCACCTTGACGTGGAAGCCCGCATTTTCCAGCTTGCATCTGCTATTGCGGCCGTCGAACCGGATGCCATTTTCTGCGGTTCAACGGCGGCATTGCTGTACGGTATCGGCTCTGCTTACTCGCTGCTTAATGCCGTTCAGATGTTGTTGCCGAGATCTACCAGGCGCGATACATATGAGTTCGTTGAGTATCGTCGATGGCGCCCAGGTGAGTTATGGCGGCTCGGCCCGTTTACGCTGACGGACCCCTATCGGACGGTGGTCGATATTGCCCGCGCGAGTGCATTTCGGTATGCGCTTGGCTACGCCGATGGATTGGCTCGTGAGTATGATGTCGACCGCGAGGAGCTGCGTGCGTATGCACAGGCCAATTGTCGCGGTTTGCATGGCATCGCCCGTGCGTTTGGCGTGTTCGAGCATATGGACGGGAGGTCGGATAACGGGGGAGAGTCCGAGGCGCGAGCGGCAATGATCCTTGCTGGAGTCGTTGCGCCTGAGCTTCAGGTTGAGATTGCTCGACCAGGAAATGCCGGCTATTATCTGGCAGATTATGGTTGGCGGATGCCAGATGGGTCATGGATGTTGGCAGAGCTTCATGGTTTGGGTAAGTTTGAGGACGAAACTCAAAAAGATTTGGAACATGCTGCGGCAAAAACCTATCGAGCCGCCTTATTGCGCGATGCGAACTTACGTGCCATGGGTCATAACGTCATTCATTTCAAGCTATCGGACACATATGATGTCGAAGAGTTTGGCGCTATGATGCGCGGCTACGGTATCCCAACTACAAAGCCTTTTGCGGATTCCTGATAGCAGAGACAACCGACTCCGCCGCCCAACAATAAGTTGCGGTGAAATACGGACTAAAGGCTACTCAGAGACATAAAACAGTCCGTATTTCACCTGTCTCTTATACACATCT
>JAUMSH010000007.1 GCA_031292915.1 Collinsella sp. | reverse complement strand
ATGCTGTAAAACACCCCGAGCATATGTTCGAAAACACAATATGTTGTGTTTGCAGCAACGGCGGGATGCCACCTGTGGCACCCCGCCGTTCAACCTCAACCTTCAAGTTGACCTTGAGGCGATTTTTGCGTCCCTTTACATGCCGTTCACATCGCCCCCAAACTCCCCCACCCAAGGCACGTGCGGCCCACCACCGCGACGCCAAGTGGCAAAAAATGGGACGGGCCCCCGATTGCCCATGCGCGCGCAAAAGCACGCCGCGGCAATCTGGGGCCCGTCCCCAAATACCTATAAATATGCAGGTCAGCGATGTGTTAACGATGTGCCAGCGGGTGCGCCGCCAGATAGACCTCGGTCAGTTGCGTACGATCGACATGCGTGTAGACCTGCGTGGTCGATATATCGGCATGTCCCAAGATCTCCTGTAGCACACGGAGGTCTGCACCGCCCGCAAGCATATGGGTAGCAAAGGAGTGACGCAGCGTGTGGGGATGGAGTCCCACCAGCCCCACCTGGCGCCCGTAGCGCTCACAGATGGCATGGATGCCCTGGCGCGACAGACGGCGGCCGTTCTTATTTAAAAAGACCGCCGAGGTCTCGGTTCCGCGGGCATGGGCCGCCAAGCGAGAACGCCCCTCAGTTACATAGAGCATCAGAGCTCGCGCCGCGCTTCCCACCAGCGGGGACAGGCGTTCCTTTGATCCCTTACCGCGAACGAGCACAAAGCCATCGTCGATATGGATATCGCCCACATCGAGCCCCACCAACTCGCTCACACGCAAACCGCATCCGTAGAGCACTTCCAAGATGGCATGGTCGCGCAAGCCCATCTCGCCCTCGGGGAAGTCTTGATCGAGCAGCGCCGAGACATCCTCCACCGATAGATACTCCGGCAAACGCTCAGCCTTTTTAGGAAGGCGCAACGCCGCCGTTGGATTTTGGGCCACAGCCCCATCGCGCACCAAAAAGGCATGCAGGCCCTTCACGGCCGCAAGCGCACGCTCCACCGAGGCATCGGAATAGCCCCCATCGCGACGGTCGGCGACAAAGCCCTCCACGACCTGACGGGTCACCTCTTCAAAAGACACAATACCCGCCCGCTCCAGATAGGCGCAGTACGTCGTCAGGTCACGACGATAGGCCGCAATCGTGTTGCGCGCCAAACCCCGCTCGACCGCGAGGTAATCGAGATACTCCCCCGCCGCCACGGCGAGCGACGAGGGAGTAGCTTCGGTATGTTCCTTATTCGACGGCACCCTTAGTCCGTAGCAAGGTTCATGGGCGTCACCTGCAGACGGTCGACACCCTCGTGCTGGCCGATCGAAGCGCGCACGAACTCGCGGAACAGCGGCTGCGGGTTGGTCGGGCGGCTCTTGAACTCGGGATGAGCCTGGGTTGCCACATACCACGGATGCACGTCGCGCGGCAGCTCGACCATCTCGACCAGGCGCTCGTCGGGCGACAGGCCCGAGATAACCAAACCGGCGTCCTCGAGCTGGTCGCGGAAGGCGTTGTTGAACTCAAAGCGATGACGGTGACGCTCGTAGACGAGCTCCTCGCCATATGCCTCGCGAGCGAGGGTATCGGCGGCGAGCTTGCACGGATAGGCGCCCAGGCGCATGGTGCCGCCCTTCTCGGTCACGTCCTCCTGCGAGCTCATCAGATCGATGACACTATACGGGCCATCCGGATCGAACTCGGAGGAGCTGGCGCCGGCAAGGCCGACGACGTTGCGCGCAAATTCGCACACGTCCACCTGCATACCCAGGCAAATGCCCAGCTACGGAATCTTGTGCTCACGGGCAAACTCGGCCGCGAGGATCTTGCCCTCCAGGGCGCGCTTGCCAAAGCCGCCGGGGACCAGGATGCCCGAGGCGTCGCCCAAAACCTCGGAGACATTCTGCTCGTCGAGGCTCTCGCCGTCGACCAGCTGGACGTCCACATGGCGATCGTAGAAGACGCCCGCATGGTGCAGGGCCTCGATAACCGACAGGTACGCATCGGGCAGCTGCGTGTACTTACCCACGACGGCAATCTTCACCTTGTCGGCGTGATGGTTGGCGTGATTCTGTTTGCGCAGGAACTCGTTCCACTCGCTCATGTCGCGCTCACGCGGGTCCAGACCCAGGCGCTCGCAAATGCGCAGGTCAAAGTCCTGCTCGGCAAGCAGCTGCGGAACATCGTAAATGCTCGCGCAGTCCTCGTTGGTAAAGACACAATCGGTGTCAACGTCGCAGAAGCTTGCGATCTTTCCGCGGATAGCGTCATCGATATGGTGGTCGGAGCGCAGCACGATGATATCGGGCTGGATGCCAAAGCTGCGGAGCTCCTTGACGGAATGCTGCGTGGGCTTGGTCTTGACCTCGTGGGCGGCGGCGATATAGGGAACGAGCGACACGTGGATGTAGCAGACGTTCTCGGGGCCGGCCTCCTTGCGGTACTGACGGATGGCCTCGACAAACGGTTGGGACTCGATGTCACCGATCGTGCCGCCCAGCTCGGTGATGACTACATCGGAGCCGGTCTGCTCCTCAATGCGGCGGAACTTGTCCTTAATGGCATTGGTGACGTGGGGAATCACCTGCACGGTACCGCCCAAAAAGTCGCCGCGACGCTCGCGGGCGATCAAGCTCTTATAGATGGCGCCGGTCGTAAAGTTGGAATCGCGGGTCAGGTTCTCATCAATAAAGCGCTCGTAATGACCCAGGTCCAGGTCGGACTCGTAACCATCCTCGGTAACGAAGACCTCACCATGCTGGAAGGGGCTCATGGTACCGGGGTCGACGTTCAGATACGGGTCGGCCTTCTGCATCGTTACTTTGTAGCCACGCGACTTGAGCAGACGGCCCAGCGAGGCCGCGGTAATACCCTTGCCCAGGGACGAAACCACGCCACCGGTTACGAACACATGCTTGGTCATATTGAGTTACCTGCGCTTCCCGTAGAAGTTGTCCATACACATCTTACGGGTCTTCATTGTAATACTCGCGCCGCGGACCGTTCGCAATTTTTCTCGCGTGCGATTGCATTTCTCAATCTTGAAACAAAACGCCGCCCGGTTTCCCAGGCGGCGTCGCTATGGCAAGGGTTACATGCTGCTATCGATCAGCAACCTCGTCCTCAAGCATTTCTTGAACGAGCATGCCGGTACGGACGCCCTCAAGATACCACTCGCCACGTTCGGTGAGGCAAATGCCATTTGCAAGCTGACCGCCGTCGTCGCTATAACGCGAGACGACATCAATCATGCCTTCGGAATCCAAGCGATCGATTGCAGCGCGGGCACGATACGGCGAAACCCCCACGCGCTCGGCAAGCGTTTTGCGCGAGAAACCATACGGCCCGCCATTGTCTTCGGTTTGCTGGTCGATCTCCATCAACACCAGCACCTCGACACGCTTCATATCGTTGACACTCGCACGACCCTTGCCCGCCATAGCAGCCTCCTCAAACCGAGCACGAGCATCTAACGCGCCGTGCGCGACCGACACACCTCACGATGGCAGGTAATATCCATCATGCGGCATCCCGCTAAGGATGAAACAGTTACGGTTATTGTATACCGCTCAAAATGTTTCTAGGCAGGTAAACAGCTATTTTTTCGCCGAAATAGGCGCTTTATTGATCAAAAAGCCGTACCGGGCGCTAACCCGATACGGCCAAAATGCAATGCAATTACCGCGGTGCTTCAAACTTAGCGATGGAAGAAACCGCGGCGCTCAAACTTGGGCTCGCAGCACACGTTGATACCAAGTTTGCGCAGTACCGTCTCGTCCGTCGGCGAGATAATCACGCTAAAGAAGGCATCGCAACCGCGCAGCTGCTCCAGGCCCGAAAGGACGCGAGCGGCCGTCTCACTCGTGGCCGAGGTGATCGACAGCGCCATAAGCGTCTCGTCGGTGTGGAGGCGCGGGTTTTTACTGCCCAGGAAATGCGTCTTGAGCTTGCTGATGGGCTCGATCGCTTCATCGCTAATGACCTCGAGCTCAAGGTCGACGCCCGAGACATGCTTGAGGGCGTTCATAATGAGTGAACTTGCGGCGCCCAGGCGCGTGGAAGTCTTGCCGGTCACCACGGAGCCATCGGGCATGACCATGGCACCCACGGGACCACCCGTCAGCTGCTCCCTGGTGAGGGCCGCCGAGCGCGCCGGTGAGTAGTTCTTATCGATGCCGGCTTTCTTCATAATAATCTTGAGACGGTCGACTTGCTCATCGCCCACGCCGGTACGGCGCACATTTTCGACCGCGGTAAAGTAGCGGCGGACGATCTCCATCTTGGAAGCGTCGCGGCAGGCATCGTCATCGGTGATGGCAAAGCCGACCATATTGACGCCCATGTCCGTAGGGCTCTGGTAGGGGCTCTTGCCCAGGATCTTTTCCATCAGGGCACGGACTACCGGGAAGGCCTCGACGTCGCGGTTATAGTTGACCGTGGTCTTGTTGTAGGCCTCAAGGTGGAACGAATCGATGATATTGGCGTCGTCGAGGTCAGCCGTGGCGGCCTCGTAGGCAATATTGACCGGATGCGTCAGAGGAAGATTCCAGACAGGGAAGGTCTCGAACTTGGCATAGCCGGCGGCCGTGCCATGCTTGTGCTCGTGATAGAGCTGAGACAGGCAAGTGGCGAGCTTGCCTGAGCCGGGGCCGGGAGCGGTGACCACGACGAGCGGACGAGTGGTCTCGACAAACTCATTCTTGCCATAGCCGTCGTCGGACACGATCAGGTCGACGTCGTGCGGATACCCCTCGATGGGATAGTGCAGCTTGGCGGGAATACCGAGCGCGTTCAGGCGGTTGCGGAATACATCGGCAGCGGGCTGGCCGGCGTACTGGGTGATGACCACAGCCGCGACGGCAAAGCCGTTGCCGCGGAACAGGTCAACCAGGCGCAGCACATCCTCGTCATAGGTAATGCCGAGGTCACCACGAGCCTTGTTTTTCTCGATGTGGTTCGCGTTGATCGCGATGATAACCTCGACATCGTCGGCGATGCTCTTGAGCATGCGGAACTTGCTGTCCGGTTCAAAACCCGGCAGCACGCGGCTCGCATGATAGTCATCGAACAGCTTACCGCCAAACTCCAAATAGAGCTTGCCGCCAAACTGCGAGATGCGCTCCTTAATGTGAGCAGCCTGCAGCTCGATATACTTCGCGTTGTCGAAACCCTGGCGCATGTATGGCTCCCGTCCCGTTTCCAATTAATGTTCTAGGCGATTATAACGGAGCCCGCCCTCCCCGATACCCAGACCATCAACAGGCACCAACCAAACACGCCCACCGCAACCACCGGGGACCCGGGGTAGATCATTTGGGACGGGAAACAAGGCACTCAGCACCAACAATGAAAACGTCACAGGCAAAGCCAAAGCCAGCGAACGGGCACCAGAGCGAGCAAGCTACCCCCTGCACCAACAATGGCAGCGCCGCAGGTGGAGCAAAAGTCAGCGAAAGCCCGCCAGAGTAGGCAAAGCGCCCTCTGCACCAACAATGGAAAGCGCCGCAGGCAGAGGACGGACAGCGAGCGCCGTCCAGGACGTACAAGTTGGCATGAAAAAGGCAAGGCATAGACCTTTTGGTCATGCCTTGCCTTTTGAATGACAAATTGTCGTCCTGGGCGGCGCGCAGCGTCGACTGGTTGCGCGGTTCGTAGAACCGCGCAACATAAGTGCGCCCCCTCCCGCGCACGGAACGGAAGGGGGCTAAAGGTAGGAGTCTACCGGTGGGTTTACCCCACCGGACAGACGATGACCAGGTGATCCTCTACAGGATCGTCAAGGTTTCCGTGGGGTACCCATTGGGTACTTAGAGCAGCACGCAGGCGACGGTCAGGATGATGGCGCAGACGACAGAGAGCGCGACGATGAGCTTAAGGGCAAACTTGAGCCAGGTCGTCCACTCGATCTTGGCCAGGGCGAGACCGCCCATGATGGCGCCGGAGGTCGGGGTGAAAAGGTTCACGACACCGATGGCGGCGGAGAAGATCATGACCATGACCTCAGGCGAGAAGCCGAGCTTAACAGCCAACGGTCCCATGATGGGCATGGAGACGGTGGCCATACCGGAGGTCGAGGGGATCAGGAAGGACAGGCCGAAGTAGACCAGGAAGCTCATGGGAGCGAAGATCACGCCGGACAGGCCAGCCAGGGCATTGGCGGCAGCGTCGAGGACGAAGACGTCGAGGCCGGTGTTAGCCATGAGGACGGAGATGCCACGGGCGAGGGCGATGACGAGAACAACGGACATCATGTCGGCAGCGCCGGTGATGAAGGTGTTAACAATCTGCTTCTCGGACAGGCCACCGATGATACCGATCAGGACGGCCATGAGGAAGAACCAGGTGGAAGCCTCGTCGAAGTACCACTGGCCAATGGGCAGGCCGGTGATCAGGGCAGACCATCCCTGGACGACGGCGTTACCGTCGGCGTCGTAGACAGCGCCAGCGTCGAAGAAGTTGGCGACGCCCTCGTTGAGGTCGGCCAGCGGGATGAAGCCGACGATCATGACGACGAAGGTGAAGGCGAAGGCGATCAGAACACCCTTCTGACGACCGGTGAGCTTGACCTCCTTGTGGACCTCGGAAGCAGCCTTGCCGTGAGCCTCTTCGGCGTCCTTGAGCTCCTGCATCGACAGGATGGTGGAACCCTTGTCAGCCTTGACCTTCTTGGCGTAGCTCATCACGAAGAAGATGGACATAGCGGTAGTGACAATCCACAGGACGGCACCGAGGCCGATGATGATGGACTGGTTGACCTCAATGCCAACGCCGGTCAGAGCGTCGACGGCAGCGCCGACGGCGAACGGGTTAACCGTGGAGCCCAGGCAGCCGCAGCCAGCGCCGAGCAGGACGGTAGCGGCACCGACCATGGGGTCGAAGCCAGCGGCCATCATGGTAGCGGCGAGCAGGGCGTAGAAGGGAACGGTCTCCTCGCACATACCATAGGTGGTACCACCGAGGGAGAAGATGAACATCAGCACGGGAATGAGCATAATCTCGTTGCCCTTAAGCTTCTGCACCAGAACGGCGATGCCGTTGTCCAGGGCGCCGGTCTCGGTCATCATACCGAGGAAGCCGCCCAGGATCATAACGAAGAGGCAGACGGGCAGAGCGTCAGCGAAGCCCTTAATCGGGGCGGTGCAGAAATCGCTCAGACGGGCGGCAGTAACCGCGCCGCCGGACGTGCCGGAGACGATAACGGTAATCACTGCGACAATTGCCAGCAGAGCAAGAAGAATGGTGAACGATGAAGGCATACCGCGCTTTTTCTTAGCGGTCTCAGTCATAGTTCTCATCCCCCCTTCATAAATCATTTACTGATCTCGCCAGAAGCGGCTCTTCCGTGCCGTGCCTGCCGCTTGATGCGAGATTATTACCAGATAAAACTGCTCGGGGTGTGCAGCAATACACCCCGAGCGAGATGCTAGATGCTCTTACTTGAGCGTGGCGTACATGACAGCCTTGATGGTGTGCATGCGGTTCTCGGCCTCGTCGAAGACCTTGGAAGCGGGGCTCTCGAAGACCTCGTCGGTGACCTCCTGCTCGGTGATGCCGAACTGCTCGCACTTCTCGGCGCCAATGGTGGTGTTGGTGTCGTGGAAGCTGGGCAGGCAGTGCAGGAAGATGGCACCCGGGTTGGCCATAGCCATGACCTCGGAGGTGACACGATACGGGGTGAGCTGAGCGATGCGCTCGGCCCAGACCTCGTCGGGCTCGCCCATGGAGACCCACACGTCGGTGTAGATAACGTCGGCACCGGTGACGCCGTCCTTGACGTCGGTGGTCAGCTTGATGGTGCAACCGTTGGCCTCGGCGATGGGCTTGCAGGCCTCGATGACGTCGTCGGCGGGCATGCACTCCTCGGGGCCGCAGGCCACGAAGTTCATGCCGAGCTTGGAGCAGACAACCATGAGGGAGCGAGCGACGTTGTTCTTGCAGTCGCCCATGAAGACGAGGGTCTTGCCCTTGATGTCGTAGTTGAAGTTCTCCTGGACGGTCAGGATGTCGGCGAGCATCTGGGTGGGATGCCACTCAGTGGTCAGGCCGTTCCACACGGGCACGCCGGACTTAGCAGCGAGCTCCTCGACGTCATCCTGGGCAAAGCCACGGAACTCGATGCCGTCATACATGCGGCCGAGAACACGGGCGGTGTCCTCGATGGACTCCTTCTTGCCCATCTGCGACGAACCCGGATCGAGATAGGTCACGCCCATGCCCAGATCCATGCCGCCGACCTCGAAGGCGCAGCGGGTACGAGTGGAGGTCTTCTGGAAGAGCAGAACGATGTTCTTGCCCTCGAGATAGCGGTGCGGAACGCCAGCGCGCTTCATATCCTTGAAGTTCTTGGAGAGCTTGAGCAGGTACTCGATCTCCTCGGTGGTGAGGTCGAGAAGCTTGAGGAAGCTACGGCCGGAGAGGTTAACACCCATGGTTTGATTCCTTTCGAAGAAATGAATTACGTAAGTATTAGTGGTGCCCGTTTAACGGGCGAAGCCGGTGCGGTTGTAGGGGGACCGCACCGGAAACGGAAAGACTTAGAGGTCCTCGCGCCAGAAGGGCATGCTCATGCAGCGCGGGCCGCCGCGGCCGCGGGAGAGCTCGGCGGAGGGCACGACGAGAAGGTCCAGGCCCTCCTTGTACAGCACGTCGTTGGTGACGGTGTTGCGGGCGTAGA
>JAUMSH010000013.1 GCA_031292915.1 Collinsella sp. | reverse complement strand
ACGACGGCCGAGGGCAAAACGCGTCAGGAAATCCAAGATGAGCTCGACGCCATCGTCCGCGACAACATGATGACGATTTCGGTCGCACCGGTCGCTCAGCTACAGGAGGACGGCAAGCTGCGCGTCAACGTGCAAAACGTCCAAGACAATAAATTTCCCCAGCGATTCCGCGTCATCCAAAACGACGAGACCATGTACGAATCCGGTGTGGTCGAGACCGGCAAGACAATCGAAACGTGCCCCGCCGGCGACATCAAAGAAGGCGAGGCGTACATCGAGATCCAGGCACTCGATGCAAAGACCCTCGACAGCCACGGCAATCCGACACGTGTCAAGGTACGGGTTGAGCAAGCCGAGAACTAGCTTTCCGGCCGACGCGGCACCGCACGCAATTCACCAGCATTCGTCCAATCATCGCGGGGACGGCCCGCGGCGAATAGAAAGGAACGACCATGGACATCACCAGGAACATGAACGGAGCCAGAGCGCTCGTCGTGGGCGCAGGGCTCGCGCTCGCGCTCGCAATGGGCGTCGCCCCGACGCCAGCTATGGCAGCCGGACGCGTTGGAACCACGAAAGTAATGGTCAGGACCGAGATCGACAACGTTGAGTTCAAAGTTCCGACGGTTATTCCCTTCGTCGCCAAGGCCGACGGCACGCTTCAGGGCCCCTCTGAAGACGCGACCACCATCGACAATCATTCGGCCTACGGCATCCATGTCACCAACATGAAGATCGACGCCATGAACACCTGGACCATTGCTGCCGACGCCAAGGCCGGAACCGCACAGAACTCCATCGACTTTAAGGTCGGCCCCGACGGCGCACTCCAGAACGCCAGCGCCGCCGCGCAAGGGACGGGCCTCGATCTTTCCAAGAATGCAGCCTTCGACATGGGCTACCAGGGCATTGCCGGCGGCACGGACAAAATTAAGCTCAAGACAAGCGGAAACGTCGCCCGCGTCACACGCGACATCTTCCGCGTAACCGGCGAAGGCGATCAGGTTGCAACGATCACCTGGACGGTCGAGCCCGGTGCGCACACGGCATAAGGCCGTCGCCCTGGCCGCCGCCGTCAGCATCCTAGCGTTTGGGCCAGCCATGGCCTTTGCCCAGCAAGAACAGGCTCAGGCCGCCACGCAAGTGACGGTCGACCTCTCGGAGCTCGACCGCGGCGACCGCGAGGAACCGTTGGCGCAGACAGGCGACAGACGATGGCTCTTGGCAGCAGGCGCCACAGCAGCAGGCGCGGGAACCGCCGGCCTCGGTCTGCACATCAAACGCAGCCAGAAACAAAACACGGACAGACCGCACTAAATTAGCTAAGGAGACCCCATGGCATCGAAGAACCTTTTGCCCGTCGTCGCACTCTGCGGCGCGCTCGCAACCGGAACGCCTGTCGCCGCTTGGGCGACTCCCGCCATGGCAGACTCCTTACCAGCAGCCCTAAGTTCCGCACCAAATCCGTCGAGCGCCATTGCGTGCAAGCGTTTTTCGATCGCACAGGCCGCAATCTCGACCTCGGGATGCCTTCGTCGTAATACGGACGGCTCGATAGTCGTGGATATCAAGCGTTCGAACAAGGCAAACGGCTCCCAGGCGGGGTGTGCCGTCTGCACGTGGCGCTCGGTTGTGCTCGATGCGGATGGCGATCCATGCAATTTAGAGCTGCGCATCGACATCGCTTCGGTCGATGACTCGGCGAACGGAGCGAAGGTCGCCTTCGACGGTACGTTTTTTGAGAAAGGAGGCGGTATATGTCTGGGCTGCGCCGCCGCGAATGCAGACGACACGCAGCCCACCCTCTCATTCACGGCATCGTTGCGGCTGACCAAAGCCGGTACCGATGCCATCGCGGCGGGAGAAGCGTCCCTGCTGTTCTACACCGTCAGCGCCAAAGACACAGACGCTCATTTCGAGAAGCCAGCCGGATCACTCAGCCTTACACGAGGGTTAGAGGCAGGCCCTATTGAAATCGATGCCCACGCGCAAAGCAGGCAACGCATTCTTGCCGACCCGGCGCTTCTCGAAATGGAGTGGAACGGATCCGGAGCCATCGGAATTCTCCCCTCCGCGTTTGACGCCAAGACGCTCCCCTCAAACGACGAACCCATTAACGCAACCATACAAGAAGAGGGCGCGGACAAAGAAGCAGATGCGGGCGACACGCCGCCGCCGACAAACAGCGTCCCAGCTTCTTTCGAAGCACCGAATGAGCCCGCTACCGATCCAAACGATACCGAGCTCGCAGACAGTCTGGGACTTGCTGATCCTCAAGAGATCGATGAAGGTAACTGCTGCGTGCTTGCCGCGCTCGACCACACAGAGGTCATCGACGCTGCGAACATCGAAGTTGCCGCCGCCAATCAGCCCGTCCGCAAGTCGGCCATCATCGCATTTCCTGAATCCATCGAAGTCGTCTTTTTGCCATCGGGCGAGGTCGTGGCCCCAACACTGCTCACCTTGTTGGGCGCCAAGAATACTCGAAACGAAATTAAAAAGGTCACAGTTGTCGACCCTGCAACCACCGCCAAGCTGCGTCTATACGCCGTTGCCGCAAACGGAAGCAAGACCCTGGAATTCGATGGCGACACACTTCTAGCCTGGCGACGTCTGGACATTATGCAAGACGTCTCGTACCAGATCGAGCTCGAAGGGTTTGATCGTGCCCGCGATGCCAATATCATCGCCGCGGCTATTGAATCCCCGCAGCGGCTTATGACACTGCGCTTTGAATACTATCCCTATGTCCCGACAACCACCTGAGGCTTAAATGCTGCGCATCATTCCTAATACCACTTATATAACGTATTAGATGGGTTGCGATGTGCCTCGCATTTCGTTCTGCTACGATTGCCACGTTGGCATCAATACAGGAGGGCTCATGCCGGGCTTGGGAACAATCATCAACGTTGTGCTTTTAGTTGCGGGCGGTCTTTTAGGATTAGCGGGCGGCCGCTTCATTACACCGCGCATCCAAGACACGCTCATGAAAGCATCGGGGCTGTGCGTCCTGTTTATCGGCCTGGGCGGCACCATGCAAAAGATGCTCATCATCGATGGAAAGGCGCTAGCGACCACCGGTACCACCATGCTCATCGTCTCATTTGCACTCGGTTCGCTCATCGGCGAGGCCGTCAACTTGGAAGCCGCTATCGAGAACCTTGGCGAATGGCTCAAGCGCAAAACCGGCAGCGAGGGCGATAACGAGTTCACCAACGCTTTTGTCTCGACTTCACTCACCGTGTGTATCGGCGCCATGGCCATTGTGGGATCGATCCAGGACGGTCTGCTCGGTGACTGGTCAACGCTTGCCCTGAAAGGCGCATTGGACTGCATCATCGTCTGCACCATGACGGCGTCGCTTGGCCGCGGCTGCATTTTCTCCGCCCTGCCCGTCGCCGTGTTCCAGGGGACGATCACGTTGTTTGCCGGCGCGCTCTCCCCCATCATGACCACAGCAGCCCTCAACAACCTTTCGCTCGTAGGCTCCATGCTCATCTTCTGCGTCGGCGTCGACCTCATCCGTCCTCAGACCTTCCGCACGGCCAATATGCTCCCCTCCGTCGTCATCGCCGTCATCTACGCCCTCCTGTTCTAAATCTATCAACGCAGCGGTATCTCGAACACCTGTTTGATGCTGTGCTATGATATGAGGTCACCGTAGCTGCGTTCGAGAGGAGGAGCGGTGGCCGACCAGGACATCAAGATGCTCATCGAGCGTATTATGGCCGAGGCCCGGACCCATCAGTCCGCCCGCTTCTCAAACGAAATCTACGCAGACGAGCCGATTCTCAAAACCGGCCGACAGATGCAGAATTTCCTCCCCGACCAGTACCGTAAAATGCGCGAGATATCGCGCTGGCAGGATGACCCCAAGGGCGGTGCGGGCCGCTGGCTTTCGGAAGCCGAGCTTTTTTACCGCCAGGGCCTGCTGATGGCCGACTTTGAGGACGACTGCCCCTACAACGGCACCTTTAAGTCGTACTTTCCCACCTACAACGCCATGAGCGACCGGCAGCTGCGCGGCTACTTTACCTGGCGTGCCCAAGTGCGCCGCGGAACCGTCGAGGAAACGTCTACGTCCTTTGCCTTTCTGTATCTCTATGAGCTGATCTGCGGCATTGGCGTAGATAATCCGCTCGATGGTTTTAACAAGATCAAGGCTTTTTGGGATGTCTATCGCGCCTTCGAGCCCGGCATCGACCGGTTTGCGCGCGTGTGGCTGCAGGATTACGCCGTGTTCCACGGGCTCGACCCCAAGCTGCTTCGTGACTCTAAAACCGTCATGTTCGATAACGCCCTTATCGAGCTGCGACGCGCGGCACGAGACCTTGTCCCAGCACCGACACCGTCCGGCCAGACCCCTAAGCGTCGCAAAACCTCCGAGCCCACGCTCCCCCTTCCGCCCGATGAGGTGCGCGAGGAGCGACTCATGGCTGCCATCGACGCACTCTCCACATACAACCTAAGTAACTCGCGGCTCGACCGCAGCCACCACCGCGATCTGCGCCACGTGGCATGCGCCGTGTATGTCCGCATGGCGCGCTACTATGACACGCACCGAAAGACTGGCATCGTGACGAGTTTATTTGGGGAGGAGACGGCCATGCCCTACACCATGTTTGCCTCGGCCGTATTCTTTGCGCCCGAGCGCCACGAGGACTGCGAATACCGCCTGGATCCTATCCATATCTACCGTTGCCAAAACGGCTTTTGGGAATGCATGCGTATCCACGGTAGTAGGCAAAAGAGCAGCAAGCTCGGTGAAATGATGCGCGCCTGCGACCAACGCCTGCGCCTGGCGCTGGACCCCGCCCATCCCCTTAAGGAAGAAAAGGTCCCCAAATACCTGGCCAAGATTATCGATGACGAGATTGTGGCATGGCTCTCGTGGGACGCCGCACACCAGCCCGTCAAGATCGATATCGATCTGAGTCAGCTGGGGCACATTCGGAGCGCCGCTGCGCAAACGCGCGAAGCGCTTTTGATCGACGAAGAGCGCGAGGACGACGCATCCGCAGAAGCCGAGGCAGCGGACTCGGGGCAACCGGAAGCCGAGCCCGTAGCCGACGCGATTGTCGAACCGGTCGTGGCACCCATTCGGCAGGACTTGACCGACGAGCCGACCATATCCACCGAACAGTTTGGTGTCGTGGCACCGCTTCTCGCGCCGATGCCCGCGTTCGCAGCTGCTGCGCCCGCTGACGCCACAAACGAACTCGCGCCCGCCGCAGATGCCTTCCTTCGCGCACTGCTCGAGCAAAACGCAGTACAGGCGGAATCGGCGGTAGCGCAATCGGGGCAGAGCGAGGACATGCTCGTCGATACCATCAACGAGGCGCTCTTTGACCTGGTGGGCGACACCGTAATTGAATTTAGCGCGGCAGGGCCGCAGATTATTGAGGACTACGAAGCAGACGTGAGAGGATACCTAGACCATGAGTGATACCGCATCCGCAGCACCCCGCGTGCCCAAGCGCGTCGCTGCCGTCATTCTCAACTCGCTCAAGGGCGGCGTGGTCCCGCGCATCGGCCTTCCCTACATTACCGTAGGGCGCGAGGTCGAGATCCGCGCCCTGCTCACCGATCTGAGTCTCATCGCCGACGGTGGTGCGAGCTTCCGCTTTCTGGTCGGTCGTTACGGCGCCGGCAAGAGCTTTTTGCTCCAGACCATCCGCACGCACGCCATGGGTGAGGGATTCGTCGTCGCCGATGCAGACTTATCCCCCGAGCGCCGTCTGCAGGGCGGGCAGGGGCAGGGCCTTGCCACCTACCGCGAGCTCATACGCAATATATCGACCAAGACGCGCCCCGAGGGCGGTGCGCTCAACCTTATTCTTGATCGCTGGGTCGCCTCGTACGCCGACGTCGACGAGTCGGTCGTCAATGCCCAACTGGCCCCGCTCGAGGAAATGGTCCACGGCTTCGACTTCACCCGCATGCTCCGCCGCTATCGCACGGCCGTATCCGAGGGCGACGAAGAAGCCATGAGCCGCGTGACCAAATGGATCCGCGGCGAATACCGTACCAAGAGCGAGGCTCGCGCCGAGCTGGGCTCCTCGACCATCATCAGCGATGACGACTGGTACGACTACGTTAAGCTCATCGCGCGTTTTTTGGTCTGCAGCGGCTACAAGGGTATGTTGGTGCTCATCGACGAGCTCGTGAATCTGTATAAGATTCCCAACGCGATCACGCGCCAGTACAACTACGAGAAGATCCTGACCATGTACAACGACACACTCCAGGGCAAGGCGCAGTACCTGGGCATGATCATGGGCGGCACGCCAACCTCCATCGAAGACCGCCGCCGCGGCGTGTTCTCCTACGAGGCCCTGCGCAGCCGACTCGCTCAAGGCCGCTTTGCACGCGAGGACCTTAAGGACATGCTCGCGCCCATCATCCGTCTGCAGCCACTCACCTACGAGGAGCTGCTGGTGCTGATCGAAAAACTCATGCAAATTCACGCCGGCTACTTTGGCTGGACGCCCACGCTTACCGAGAACGACTTGGTGGACTTCCTCAAGATCGAGTTCGGTCGTGTGGGAGCCGACACACATCTGACGCCGCGTGAAGTCATTCGCGACTTTATCGAGCTGCTCGACATCCTATGCCAAAACCCCGACGCCAACGTAGCCGAGCTGCTGCAAAGCGTCGGCGGCGACGCGCTGGTGCCGGCAGCAGCAACAGGCGACACCGGCACCGCAGGCGGCGACCGTAACTTCGCCGAATTCACCATCTAACCTGCCAAAAAGGGACAGGTTTATTTTGGCAGGTTTTATCTGGGCGAACGTTGAGACTGTAATGCAGCAAGCCGTTGCCAGCCGCGTTGAGAGATTCGTTTTTGAGAGGAGGCCCCGTGAACGCCTTTGACCGCTACGCCCCGTTTATCCAAGACTTCATCTACTCCCACGATTGGGAGAGCCTGCGCTCTATCCAGGTTGCGGCGGCAGACGCCATCTTTAACACACAAGACAATGTGCTCCTAACGGCATCCACAGCTTCCGGCAAAACCGAAGCGGCCTTCTTTCCCATCCTGACCGAGTTTTGGGAGAACCCGCCCGCAAGCGTTGGTGCCCTCTACATTGGCCCCCTCAAGGCACTCATCAATGATCAGTTCGTCCGTCTCAATGACCTGTGCGAAGAGGCCGATATCCCTGTCTGGCACTGGCATGGCGATGTCTCGCAGTCGCACAAGGCTAAGCTCATCAAAAAACCGAACGGCATCTTGCAGATTACGCCCGAGTCACTCGAGGCGCTCTTAATCCATAAGCACATGGCGATCCCGCGCATGTTTTGCGACCTGCGCTATGTGGTCATCGATGAGGTCCACTCGCTCATGCGCGGCGACCGTGGCGGGCAGACGCTCTGCCTTATCGAGCGGCTCTCGCGCATGGCCGGCGTGCAACCTCGACGCATTGGCCTTTCGGCCACCATCGGCGACCCCGAGCGCACGGGTGCCTTTCTCTCACAGGGAACGGGGCGCGACTGCGTTATCCCACGCTTTGAAGAGCCGCGCCGCGTGTGGCGCATCTCCATGGAGCACTTCTACAACTCGGGCCCCCAGGCACAGCAACGGGGATTCATGGGCACAGGTCCTCAAGAGGCCGAAGTGCTTGCGTGCGAGCGCATCGAGGCGGCGGCATCCGCGGCACTGCCCGCCGGCGCCCAAGACATGCGTCACAGCGGACAGCTCACACAAGAGGAGCGCCGTCAACATCGCGAACGGGCACGGGGCAAAGCCGCTCCCAAAGACCGTCGCACTTCCTCGGCCCCCGAGGGCGAAGTCGACATCCCACGAGCGACCGAGCAGGCGCTTCTCAACCCCACCGACACGGCGCCCGACAACGCCGACCCCGGTATGGGCTATATCTTTGAGCATACGCGCGGCCGCAAGTGCCTGGTCTTTGCCAACTCGCGCGAGGAGGCAGAGGCCGTGTGCTCCATGCTGCGTAGCTACTGCGAGAACCGGCACGAGCCCGACCGTTTCCTCATTCATCACGGCAATCTTTCGGCATCGTTGCGCGAGACGGCCGAGGAACTCATGCGCGATGAGGAGCAGGCACAGACAACCGTCACCACCTCTACGCTGGAGCTCGGTATCGATATCGGCCGTCTGGAGCGTGCGTTCCAGATCGATGCGCCGTTTACCGTCAGCTCCTTTTTGCAGCGAATGGGCCGCACGGGACGCCGCGATCTTCCGCCCGAGATGTGGTTTGTTATGCGCGAGGAAGAGCCCGAGCCGCGCACGATGATGCCCGAGACCATCCCGTGGAAGCTCCTGCAGGGCATCGCGCTCGTACAACTCTATCGCGAGGAAAAGTGGGTCGAGCCGCCCGAGCTCGATCGACTCCCCTACAGCCTGCTCTACCACCAGACCATGTCGACGCTCGCCAGCACCGGCGAGCTCACGCCGGCCGAGCTTGCTCAGCGTGTACTCACGCTCAGCTATTTCCACCGCGTCTCGGCCGATGACTATCGCGTACTGCTGCGCCACCTCATCAAGATCGACCACATCCAGGTCACCGAGGGCGGTGGGCTCATCGTGGGTCTCGCGGGAGAGCGCATCATCAACAACTTTAAGTTCTACGCCGTGTTCCAGGAAAACGAGGAGTTCACCGTTCGCAGCGAGTCGGCCGAATTGGGCACGATCGTCAACCCGCCACCGCCCGGTGAGCGCATCGCCATCGCCGGACACTGCTGGATTGTCGAGGAAGTGGACTGGAAGCGCCACACCGTCTTTGCCACGCAGGTCAAGGGCCGTGTGCCGGCCTACTTTGGCGACTGCCCCGGTGACATCAATACACACGTACTCGAACGCATGCGCAAGGCGCTCAAAGAGCATGCGACATATCCGTACCTCATGGCTAACGCACGGGCTCGCTTGGCGCAGGCTCGTCATACCGCCGAGATTTCGGGCGCGGGAACTAAGCCGCTCATCAACCTGGGTGGCGACACCTGGGTGCTCTTCCCCTGGTTGGGCAGCTACGCCTTCCTAGCACTCGAGCGCATGCTTAAAATCAAATGTGCCGCTGAGTTGGGCCTTCGCGGGCTCGATCCGTCGCGTCCATACTTTATGCAGTTCAAGATGAAGGCCGACGAGGAGACATTCTTTGAGGTGCTCGCCGCCGAGGCCGAGAAGGACTTCGATCCCATCGAGCTCGTCTATCCCGGCGAGGTGCCTTATTTTGATCGCTACGACGAGTACGTTCCCGAGGAGCTCGTGCGCAAAGGCTTTGCCGAAGGCGTGCTCGAAATCGAGGGTATGAAGCAGCGCGTTCTCGGCTGGCGCGACCACGCCTAAGACCAATCTTTTTGGGACGGGGGGGACCTCGGACAAAATCTCGGACCCAATTTGGGTCCAGGAGGGAGTCCGATGTATACGAAAGAGGAGCGCGAGGGGATTCTCTGGGAGTTCCACCGGAGCGGCCTGTCCGCCCCCGCCGCCTGCAGGAGCCTGCCG
>JAUMSH010000049.1 GCA_031292915.1 Collinsella sp. | reverse complement strand
CTGACGGGAAGGTTGCAGTAATGGGTCGCGTTGTGGATGGACGTGTGAACGGCGCCCCGTTTGCGGGTATCGTGCTCACGGCGGGAAGCGTGCTGCGTGCCGACGATGCCGCCGGCCCCGTGCTCTCCAAAAAGATGGAGGACGCGCCCATTGCCGGTTGGTACACCATCGACGGTGGCCAAACGCCCGAGGACGACATCATCGAGGTCAAGCGCGAGCGTCCGCCGCGTTTGGTTTTGGTCGATGCCGCCGACATGGCGCTGCCCGTCGGCGCCATCCGCTTGCTCGACAAACGTGACGTGGCCCGCAAGTCGATGTTCACCACGCATTCGCTCCCTTTGTCGATTCTGATCGAGGAAATCGAGCAATCGTGCGAAGATATCGTCTTCATAGGGATTCAGCCGGGCGACACGGAGTTCTACAACCCCATGTCCCCGGAGGTCTTTGACGCCGTCGACGCCGTGTACGACGCCGTGGCCGCCAACGACTTTTCCCACTTTGTCCGCTTGGGGCAAGAGCAATAGGAGCGCTTGTCCCCGCTGATTAGGAAAGAAGTGATTGACATGGCAGATTCCAAGGCAGATTATCCCGCTCCCGATTGCCTGGCGCCTGCCGCGATCGAGGCCAAGACTGAGACCGCCGGCGTGACCAAGGCCAACCTGCCGGTCGCAAAGGCCTTTCTGTTGGCAATGTTCGCCGGTGCGTTTATCGCCTTCGGCGGCCTGTTCTTTACCGTGTTCTTGAGCGATAGCACGCTGGGCTGGGGCGCCCAGCGCGTCGTGGGCGGCCTGTGCTTTTGCCTGGGCCTTGTGCTCGTGCTGGTGTGCGGCGCCGAGCTGTTTACCGGTAATTCGCTTATGGTCTGCGCGCTCAAGAGTAAAAAGATCACCCTGGTCCAGATGCTCAAGGCCTGGGCCGTCGTATGGGTTGGTAACTTTGTCGGTGCCCTGTTCATCGTCTTTTTGGTGTACATGGCCGGCATTTACAAGCTCAACGGCGAGGCGGTCGCCAATTCCATGGTGAGCGTCGCCGCCGGCAAGGTGACGGTCGACTGGGTGACGATCTTCTTCCGCGGCATCCTGTGCAACATCTTTGTGTGCCTGGCCGTGTGGATCGGTACCGCCGGCAAGACCGTGGTCGATAAGGTTGTGGGCATTTTGCTGCCCATCGCCGCCTTTGTGGCCTGCGGTTTTGAGCACTGCGTCGCCAACATGTACTTTTTGCCCATGGGTGCCGTGATGCACGCGTGCGGCTATGGTGCCGACGTCGCCGGCGCCGATGCGCTCAACGCCGCGGGCATTGCGTTTAACCTGTCCGCTGCCACGCTGGGCAACATCGTGGGCGGTGCGGTTCTGGTCGCGCTCGGCTACTGGTTTATCTACGCTAAGAAGTCCGAGGCGTAAGGTACCGTCTGTTTGACGTTGGGCCTCCCGCGGGGCGTTGCCGTGCGGGAGGCTTTTTGGGTCCGGGGCTCGTTGCCGGGCTTTTGGCCTGTTGTGTTTGGCTGATGAAAGGGGTAATCGAGATGGCATCTGCTGTGAAGCGTGACGGTCGCGCCGTGGTGACCACATGCGGGGGATGCTATGCCGATTGCGCCTTTGCGGCACGCGTTGAGGACGGTCGCGTGGTGGCCGAGCTGCCGGTGCCGGGGCATTCGTGCGCGGCGCGTGCCCTCTGCGCCCGCGGTCGGCATCGCCTGGCAATGCCGTTTGACGAGCGCGACCGCATTGTGCACCCCATGCGACGCCGCCGGGATGGCTCGGGGTTTGATGCGATTACCTGGGACGAGGCGTTTGCTCAGATTGCCGAGCGCCTTTTGGGGATTGTTGACGAGCGCGGGCCCCGTGCGCTGGGCATGACACTTGGTGTGCCCTCGTTCGACCGCTACTGGGCGTATCGCTTTATGCATGCGCTGGGCTCGCCCAACGTGTACGGTGCCGACGGTGCCTGCGAGGTAAGCCGACTTACCGGTTGGGAGCACAGCCTGGGCTACAGCCCCGCCTCCGACCTTGCGCATACCGACTGCATCATGTACCTGGGGCGTTCCTTGGTGGATTCGTCGACGACGGGGGCCGTCGATGCGCTCAACGATGCGCGCCGGCGCGGGGCGAAGATTATCGTGGTCGACCCCCGGCGCAGCGGCTCGGCTGCTATTGCCGATCGCTGGCTGCGCGTGCGCCCGGGCTGTGACTTGGCGCTGCTGTTGGGTATTGCCCACGTGTTGATTGCCGAGGGCCTGTACGACCGCGAGTTCGTTGCCCGCTACACCACGGGGTTTGATGAACTGGCGCAGGCGGCCCGTGCTTGGACGCCCGAGTGGGCCGAGTCGATGTGCGACGTGCCGGCCGCAGAGATTGTCGCCACGGCGCGCGATCTCGCTGCCGCCGCGCCTGCCGCTGTGGTGGATGCGGGCTTTCATGGCGGCATCGGTATCGCGTATGCCAATAGCACCCAGACCGCGCGCGCTATCTGCTTGGTCGATGTGCTGCTGGGCTGCATCGGACACGCGGGCGGCGCACTCAATCCGCCCACGCCGCTTGTACTGGGCGACTTGGACCCTGCGCGTTTCGCGACGCCGCCGGTGCCGCGTGAGCCTAAGTTGGGGTCCGAACGCTATCCACTGGTCGATCCGGTGCGCGGTCTGTGCACAACCATCGGCCAGTCGATTCTTGCCGGCGATTTGCGTGGGCTCATCGTCTATGCCAGCAATCCCGGCGCGGGCTATGGCAACGCCGGGGCGTGGCTATCGATTCTGGAACAGCTTGATCTGCTCGTGACGATTGATATTCGCTGGTCCGAGACAGCGCGCGCTTCTGACTTCGTACTGCCCGATGTGACGTATCTGGAGGCCGACCGTGGCGTGGGAACGGTGATAGGCACCAACGATGCGCGCGTGTTCTACCGCAACGCCGTGCTGCCCGTGTTGCATAACGACACGCGTCCCGGTCGGGAGATCTTTGTCGGTCTGTCGCAGGCGTGTGGCGTTGGCGAGTACTTCCGGTTTACGTCTGACGATCTGGCGGCTGCCCAGGTGGCACCGTTTGGGATCAATCTGGACGAGCTCAAGGAGCGCGGCTGGGCCGACACGGGTGTTGCGTTGCCGTCGCGTACGGGCGAGCCGGCGATTCCCTTGGATGGCGGCAAAATTGCGCTGGCAAGCGACGTATGGGAACGAGCAGGCCTGGGTCGTGTACCCAACTGGATCGCTCCCATGGTGGAGCCTGGCCCGGGGATGTTTCGCCTCATTAGCGGCAACCGTCCCTTTGAGTCGCATACCTCGCGAAGGCTTGCGGCCCAAGGTGCCGCCGAGGCTGGATCGGACCTGGATGCCGTGCAGATGAATGCCGATGCCGCCGCTCGCATGGGTATCGCCGATGGCGAGGTCGTCGAGCTCGTGAGCGATATGGGCCGCGATCGCGTGCGCGTAGAGACGACGCCCTATCTGCATCCGGCGTGCATCTTTACGTCGGCCGCCCCCGGTGGGCGTTCATTTGGCTCCGATGCCGGTGGCACTCAGGGCTTGGGCGTAGGCCCGCTCGACCATACACCTTTGCGTTGGGACCCGTTGACGGGCGCCGCGCTCACCCAGGAAAACGCTGTTCGCGTGGAAAAGATCGCGGCGCGCGAGGATAATAGCGATTGATTGACTCAGCCGATCGAATTGGCTGATAGTTTGACGTTCGAACGATTGATTCACCTTTGGTTTTGAAAGGCCGCACATGAGCGATAGCCAGAACATGTCCGATGAGGTGCGCGCCCGCCTGCGCGCCATTCCCTCCGTCAGCGAGCTGCTTGCCGAGTGGCCGGTGGTGAAGGCGACAGGGGAGACCTGCGACGCGGTGGTCCATGCTGCCGTGACGGCTGAGCTCGACGAGGAGCGCGCAGCTATTCGCGCCGGTGCTGCCCCGCGCTCTAAGCGCGACCTGGCTTCGGCCATCGAGTGGCGTGCGCACCGCTCCGCGTTGCCGAGCCTGCGCCCTGCCGTCAACGCTACGGGCGTGGTCATCCATACCAACTTGGGCCGCGCCCCGCTCGCGGAGTCGGCGGCAAAGGCCGTGGCCGAGGTCGCGCGCGGGTACAGCACGCTCGAGTACAGCGTGGACACCTGCTCGCGTGGGTCGCGCAAGGAACATGCCGCGCAGCTGATCCGCTCGCTTACCGGTGCCGAGGACGCGCTGGTCGTTAACAATAACGCGGCCGCCGTGCTGTTGGTGCTGGCGACCCATGCCGCAGGCAAGGAGGTCATCGTCAGCCGCGGCGAGCTTGTCGAGATCGGCGGCAGCTTCCGTATCCCCGATGTTATGGAGGCCTCGGGTGCCAAGCTCGTTGAGGTCGGCGCCACCAATCGCACGCACCTGACAGATTATGAGCAAGCCATCACGCCCGATACGGCGATGATCCTTAAGGTCCATCCTTCCAACTATCGCATCGAGGGTTTTCACGAGGAGGTGGGTTCTCGGGAGCTTGTGGCGCTTGCTCACAAGCACGGCCTGCTGTTCTACGAGGACCAGGGCTCGGGCGCGCTGTTGCCCGACGACATCTTGGTGCGCGGCGGCGAAGAAACCACGCCGGCTTCGGTTTCGGCAGGGCTCGATATCGTGTCGTGCTCGGGTGATAAGCTGCTGGGTGCCGCGCAGGCGGGCATTATCATGGGCCGTCGCGATCTGGTCCAGGCCTGTGGGTCGCACCCGCTTATGCGCGCCCTGCGCCCGGGTAAGCTCGCGCTGGCGGCACTCGAGGCCACACTGCGCATCTACATGGACGGGGCGGATGTGGCCCATCGTGAGGTGCCGGTGCTCAACATGCTTACGCTGCCGCAGGCTCATCTGGAGCGTCGCGCACGTAAGTTGCGCGAGCTGATGGTGGCGGGCCTCGATAAGGCTGGCTGCCCGTGTGCCGTGCAGGTGGAAATCGTCGAGGAGTCGTCGACTCCCGGCGGCGGCTCGCTGCCTACCGTCGAGCTGCCCACCATGTGCGTTGCCGTGTGCCTCGTCGATGAGCGTCTTTCCGTTGACGCGCTCAAGCGCTCGCTTGTCCAGGACTTTGACACGCCGGTCGTCACGCGAACTTCGCACGATCGCATTCTGTTTGATGTGCGCACGCTCGTGGGCGACTGCGATATCGAGACGGCGGCGTCGACGCTCGTCGCGTGCGTTAAGAAGGCGATTGCTCGATGAGTGAGGTTCAGGCGCTGGTGGAGTGTCCCGTTATCGTTGGCACGGCGGGCCACGTCGACCACGGTAAGTCGGCGCTGATCGAGGCGCTGACCGGCAAGAATCCCGACCGTCTGGAGGTCGAACGTCGTCGCGGCATGACGGTGGAGCTGGGTTTTGGCGAGCTGGCACTGCCGAGCGGCAAGATCGTGGGCCTGGTCGATGTGCCGGGGCATGCCCATTACCTGCGCGCCATGGTGCAGGGCGCCACGGGTATCGACGTTGCCGTGCTGGTGGTCTCTGCCGTCGAGGGCGTGATGCCGCAGACGCGCGAGCACGTGCATGTGCTGGAGCTGCTGGGCGTCACGCATATGGTGGTGGCGCTGACTATGTGCGACCTGGCCGATGCCGAGATGACCGAGCTTGCCGAGCTCGACGTCGATGACTTTTTGTCAGGTACCGTGTTTGCGGGCGCGCCGATCGTCCCCGTGTCGTCTAAGACGGGCGAGGGTATTGATGCGCTACTGGCAGCGCTCGATGAGTGCGTGGATGCCTGCTGGGATGCTTGCCGCGATCGTGCCGAGCGAACCGATGCCGCGCCGCGCCTGCCGATCGACCGCTGCTTTACGATCAAGGGTGCCGGCACCGTCGTAACGGGAACGCTGCACGATGCGCCGGTTGCGGTGGGCGACGAGCTGATGGCCTTGCCGTCGCGTACGGTCTGTCGCGTGCGCGGGATTCAGGTGCATGGCGATACGCCGCGCGCGCTGCCTGGTCAGCGTGTGGCGCTCAACCTAGTTGGTGACGGTGTCGCGGCGCTTGACCGTGGCGAGATGCTGGGCGTGGCGGACCGCTTTGGCCAGACGTTGCGCTTTATGATGACGTTCACCTACCTGGGCCGCGAGGGCACCAAGCCGCGCGTGCTCGAGTCGGGCGCGCGTGTGCATGTGATGGCCGGCACGGCCGAGGTCGTCGGCCGCATCATGCTTTTGGAGGGCGAGGCCCCCATGGCGGTGGGCGAGACCCGTACCGTGCAGGTGCGCCTGGAGGACCCGCTGCCGCTGTGTGCCGGAGACCATGCCGTGGTGCTGTCGTATTCGCCCGTTATACTTATTGGCGGCGGGCGCGTGCTGCTTTCGCGCTGCCGTCGCTCGCGCGAGCTTTCTGCCGGCGAGCGCGCACTGTTTGCGGCGCTTGAGTCCGGCGATACCGCGGGCGGTGTGGGCGCTTGGCTGGCGCTGCAGATGCTGCCAGTTACGGCGGTTGATGTTGCCGACGCTTTGGATCTTGGTGTCGGCGAGGTCGATGCCGCACTGCGCGGGTTGGTGTCGCAGGGCTCTGTTCGCAAGCTTGCTGTGGGTGATGCGGACTACTTGGCGGACGCCGTGGTGCTCGACGCTGCGATGGATGCACTGGCGGCGGCCCTGTCAGCCATGCACGCGGCGTCTCCCAAGGAGACGGGCTTTACGCCCGGCGCCGTTGCCCATGCTGCGTGGCCTGCCGCTGATGATGGCGTTGCCGCGGCTCTGATTGCCGAGGGCTGCTCGCGTGGCGTGTGTGCCGCTGAGGGTGCCGAGGTATTCGACCCGCACTCCGCTGCCGCCGCGGCGCGTGTGGTGCGCGAGGCCTGCGAACGTATCGTTGCCTTGCTGGACGAAGCCGGCCTCGATGCACCGATATTGCCCGAGGTGGGCGAGCAGTTGCAGCTCGATCGCGACACCATGACGCGTGCCCTGCGCGAGCTTTCGCTCAATCGCTCGATCGTTAAGGTCGAGCGCGACGTTGCCCTGTCCGCTGCCGCCGAGGCCCATGCGCGCGAGCTTGTTGCCGCCGCCATTGAGGCAGCCGGCGGTGCTGCCACCACGAGCGTACTGCGCGAGGCCCTGGGCGTGTCGCGCAAACGTGCCATCAGCATCTTGGAGCACCTGGATGCCGTGCGCTTTACGGTGCTCGACAAGGACGCCGGCGGCCTGCGCTCCCTGCGCTAGGTCGGTCACACGCTCCCGCCTCCTCAGTTGCGGTGAAATAGTTCCTATTTGGAGGCTTTGGCAGCAAATACAGGAACTATTCCACCGCAACTTCTTGTTCGTCTTTTTGGGATGGAGCCGTTTCGGTTTGGTAAAATACCGCCGCACTTGGGAACGGATGGGCTCCGGTGGGCTCCGCGGTCCTCAAAACCGTTGCGAGGCGTGCAAAACGTCTTGGATGTGTTCGATTCACATACGTTCCCGCCACACGCTACCAGCGCTTTTGTGCTCGCGGTCTTGCTGCGTGCCGCAAAGGCGCTGTTTTGTTTTTGCACGAGTTTTTCGTAGCGCCGCTATTTCGGCGGCTGTAGTTAGCATCGTGCACCGGGTTTCGAGCATGCCGATGGAGGTGTTTTGCCGTATGACTACCGTAAGACGTACCGATCTTTCTTGTGTCGTCCAGGCGGGCGGGCTGTCCTCGCGCATGGGCTGCGATAAGGCGCGCATGGCGTTTTGCGGCGAGCCGCTCATCGAGCGCGTACTGGGTCGGTTGGCGCCAGTTGCCGGTGAGTTGGTCGTGACGACGTCGCGTCCCAGCGAGCTTGCCTACCTCGAGGAGCGCAAGTTTGGCGGCCTGGTGCCGCGAATAGTGCCGGACCTTGAGGGGTCGGCGGGCGCCATGCGCGGCATCGCGAGCTCGCTGGCTGCGGCTCGGCTTCCTCATGCGGCTATCGTCGCCTGTGATATGCCGTTTGTCTCGCCGGAACTCATCGGCGCGCTTGCCGATCGTGTTGAGGCCGAGGCGCTCGACGTGTGCGTACCGCGCGAGGAGCGGGGGATTGAGCCGCTTTGCGCCGTCTGGCGCCGTGACGCGTGTGCGCCGGTTGCCCAAGAGCTGCTCGCCTCCGACCGCCAGCGCATTCGCTGCCTGATCAATCGCGTTCAGGCCGGTTATATGGATGAGCCGCAGATCGTTAAGGCCGCGGGCTCGACGCTCTGCTTCGAGAACGTCAATACGCCCGAGGAGTTTGCGGCGGCCGAGTTACTCGCCTAGACGATTGGAGTTGCCATGTCTCACGATATTTGCCCCGATACCGGGGAACCTTGCACTTGCGACGGGTCCGAACCCTGTACCTGCGGTTGCGGTGGCTGTGGACATACTGCGGAAGAGGAAGCGGCCGCCGCGGCGTATCGCGATGCACACCGCGAAGGCCCGTCCGGTGATGCTCTCGACCATGAACGCAAGATCATCGTTTCGTTCGATAGCACCTTCGATGTGATGGAATGCGAGCAGCTGTGCCTTGCCGCCGGTGTGCCCGGGCGCATCATGCCGCTGCCCGGCTCCATCACCGCCGGCTGCGGGCTGTGCTGGGCCATG
>JAUMSH010000043.1 GCA_031292915.1 Collinsella sp. | reverse complement strand
GCCCGAGATCATATAGACCTTGGCGGAGCGCACGGCGGGGCGCTCGCCCTGGCTGATGAGCTGCACGCACTCGCTGGCGGAGTCGGCGCGCTGGTCAAACTGGCCAGGCAGGAATTCGACGGCAAAGACGGCGCCATCGCTTGCGGGGAGCTCGTCGTAGGTCACATCGACCTGGGGCTCGCTAAAGACGGTCGGCACGCAGGAGCGGAAAAGCTCCTCGTCGATGCCCTCGACGTCGTAGCGGTTGATGATCCTCAGGGCCTCGATGCCCTTGATGCCGAGAATCTCGGTCAGCTCGCCCTTGAGCTGCTGAGCCTCGACGTCGAACCCGGGTTTCTTCTCCACGTAGATACGAGAGACCATTGGTTCCTGCCTTCCTGATCGGTTGGGCGTACGGTACGGTATGCGGCAGCGGTCGGTTTACGGGGCAAGCCTCGCGGGGTCGCCTTGAGCCGCATGTTTGTAAACCTCACTATGATACGACAGCTCGCGGCGCGTTGAGGACGGCGAGGGTGCTACAGTGATGCGCAAACAAGAGAAAGGCATCACATGGCATTCGTTTCACTCGCCATCATCGCGCTCGTGGCCTTTGCAAGCCCCTTCATCGCCTCGGCGATTCCCGGAAAACCCGTTCCCGAGACCGTCTTTTTGCTCGTGTTCGGTGCGGTGCTGGGACCCCATATGCTCGGCGTCATCCATGTAGATGCCGAGGTCTCGCTTGTGTCCGAGCTCGGCCTGGCCTTTTTGTTCCTGCTCGCCGGCTTTGAGATCGACCCCAAGAGCATCACGGGCGTCGAGGGGCGCTACGGCTTGGCGACGTGGGTCGTTACGTTTGGTATCGCCTGGCTTGCCGTGCGCTTTACCCCGTGGTTCTCGGTCAGTCATTTCGACGGTATCGCCGTGACGCTTGCCCTCACTTCTACGGCGCTCGGCACGCTCGTGCCCATCATGCGCGAGCGCTCGCTCACCGGCACGCGTGTGGGCGACTCGATTCTTGCGTATGGCACCTGGGGTGAGCTCGGCCCCGTGCTCGCCATGTCGGTGCTGCTGTCTGCCCGCACCGGCATCCAGACGCTTGTAATCCTTGGCTTGTTTGCGGTGGTCTGCGTGTTGCTGGCCGTGGTCCCAAGCCGCTCC
This sequence comes from Collinsella sp., assembly GCA_031292915.1. Classification (GTDB taxonomy): domain Bacteria; phylum Actinomycetota; class Coriobacteriia; order Coriobacteriales; family Coriobacteriaceae; genus Collinsella. Next base: position 3,658 of record JAUMSH010000043.1, on the reverse strand, counting down.
AAGCGCGTCGGCAGCCGCTTCTTTGCGTTTGTCGAGGAACGCGCCGATACCACGTCGCAGACCTTCGTGCGCCTGACGGTGCTCATCTTGGTCACGCTCGTGGCATTCTCCGCCGTCTTTGATCTCGACATCGTGTTGGGTTCTTTTGCCGCCGGCTTTGTCCTGCGCTATATCATCCCCGAGGGCAACCATACGCTCGAGACCAAGCTCGACGGCCTGGCCTACGGCTTTTTGATTCCGGTGTTCTTTACCGTATCGGGCGCAAAGATCGACCTGACGGCCGTGGCGTCGCGCCCGGGCTTGCTCGCGGGCTTTATCGTGGCGTTGCTGATTATTCGTGCCGTGCCCATCCTCATCTCTATGGGCATTTGTCCTGCGACGCGCGATGTGTCGGCGTATGGTCGCATTACCGTGGCCCTGTACTGCACCACGGCGCTTCCGATCATCGTTGCCGTGACGAGCGTTGCCGTCAACGCGGGTGCGCTGTCGCAAGATATTGCGTCGGTTATGGTTGCCGCCGGTGCCATCACGGTGTTCTTGATGCCGCTGCTCGCGCAGCTCTTCTACCGCGTGGTCGACGCTGCACCGGTCGCTGCCGTGGCAGAGGTTGCCGAGCATCCTTCCGACGCGCTCGATATTCTGCGCGCCCATCACGATTTGGCGAGCCTGCTCGCACGCGAGCACGAGCTGCTGACCTCGCATGGACATGGTCGCGTATTCGAGGGCTTGCCTACGCTCGATACGATTGCCGAGCGTCTTTCCGCCGAGGCAGCGAACGGCCACATCGATGCCCGCATCGTGGACGCGGCGCATCTTCTTGCCGATAAGACCTATGGTGATGAGCTTGACCCGTCCGAGCTGACTCCGCGTGAGCGCCGCCGCCTGGAGCGCGCCAAGCTCGCCGTGCACGAATATCGCCGCCGCATGCTGGAGCTCTACGCGCGCGATGAAGCCCAGGACGACGACGGCAAATAACGAGATGCTTCCCTAGGGGAAGGCGCGTCCCGCTTTGAAGGCTCGGAACGGGATGTGGTTTCCGAAACAGGGTCCGTTGGGAAACGGTGTCCCGGAATGGGCGTCCAGAGTAGGACGCGCTTTCCGCGAGAGACCCGTTGCGGAAACCACTTCCCAGAATCTGCGTTCAAAACGGGACGCAGTTTCCGCAAGGAGGTCCTGGGGGAAACCGTGCCCCGTTCTGATTCGAAATTCTGGGACAGGCTTCCGCTTCAAACAGAAGAAGGCGCGCTGCCTGCGGTTGATGCAGGCAGCGCGCCTTTTGCGTTGAGCAATGTTGAGGCTAGGAGTCGTGGCTTGCGACCTTTAGGAGCGGGCGGCTCCGTCGACGGGGAGGATGGCGCCCGTGACATAGGAGGACATGTCGCTTGCCAAGAAGACAAAGGCGTTGGCGACATCCTCGGGCTCGCCCATGCGGCCGAGCGGGATGGTGGCGATGATGGGCTTGATGACCTCTTCGGGCAGGTTGGCGACCATATCGGTCTTGGTTACGCCTGGGGCGACGGCGTTGACGCGAATACCCATGGGGGCGAGCTCGCGCGAGAGCGACTGGACCATTCCGTTGACGGCAAACTTGGACGTGGGGTAACCGACGCCGGAGGGCTGGCCGTACTTGGCGACCATCGAGCTTGTGGTAGTGATGGTGCCGCCGTGGCCGGCCTCGGCCATGATCTTGGCGGCAGCCTGGTGGCCATTAAAGACAGCGACGACGTTAAGGTCCATGACCTTTGCGAACTCCTCGGCCGTGTAGTCCAAAAGGGGCGAGCGCTGGGAGATGCCGGCGTTGTTGACGACCGTATCGAGACCGCCCATGTCGGCTGCAGCCTGGGTAAAGGCCTCGGTCACGGCCTCGAGCGAGGTGAGATCGCAGGAACGGCCCCAGACCTTGGCGTCGGGATAGACAGCTGTCAGCTTCTCAACGGCTGCATCGGCAGTCTCCTGGCGCGAGCCAAAGACGGTGACGGCGGCACCCTCCTCGATAAAACGGCAGGCGATGGCATAGCCGATACCGCGCGTGCCTCCGGTGACGATTGCTTTCTTGCCCTCGAGCAACATGGTGCTTCCTCTCATCGCGGGCGGACATACACGGCACAGCATAGCGGCGGCAAAATACAGCTGCCGTCGCATATCGGCAAACGGTATCCACGGTTGTTGACGAACGGTCAAGTTGTTCAAACGTTAGTCGACCACTTCGTGCAAAAGATGTAACTAAAAGGGGCTCCCATCCAATCGGACGGGAGCCCCTCATGCGTTATTTGATTTGCCGAGAATCGGGCTAGTTGGCCATGACGCCTTCGGTCCAGGCCTCGACGTCCTCGATGCGCAGAACGTTGGCGACTTCGGCCACGCAGTCGACGCTGGCAAGCTCGGCGGCGGCAGCCTGGACGTCCTTCTCGAGCGCGCGGTGCGTCAGGAAGATGACCGAGCAGGTATCGCTGGCGCCCGACTTGCCGTCCTCGACCTGGTTGATGAGCGAGATCGAGATGTTGTGCTTGGCAAAGATGTCGACCGTCTCGGACAGGGCGCCCACGCGGTCGGCGACCTTCAGGCGCACATAGTACTTGGTCTGGAGCTCGTCCATGGGCTTAAAGGCGAGGTTGTGACCATAGGGCTCAATCTCGGGCAGCGGAGCCACGCCGCGGCTGATCTGCTCGGAGAGCGACAGGATATCGCCCACGACGGCGCTCGCAGTGGGGAAGGAGCCTGCGCCGGCACCGTAGAACATGGTCTCGCCCACGGCATCGCCTACCACGTAGACAGCGTTCATGGCGCCGTTGACCTTGGCAAGCATGTGGTCGGCGGGGATCAGTGTGGGATGCACGCGGACGTCGACGCCGGCGTCGGTGTTGCGGGCGATGCCGAGTAGCTTAATGGTGTAGCCGAGCTCGCGGGCCTGGGCGATGTCCTCGGCGCCGATGGTGCGAATACCCTGCTGGTACACATCGTCGGTGGTCACGCGGGTGCCAAAGCCGATGGAGGCGAGGATGGCCGTCTTGCTGGCGGCGTCGAAGCCGTCGACGTCGGCGGACGGGTCGGCCTCGGCGTAGCCCTTGGCCTGGGCGTCGGCGAGCACGTCGGCGTAATCGGCGCCCTCGGCGTCCATGCGCGACAGGATGTAGTTGGTGGTGCCGTTGAGAATGCCGGCGATGGTCAGGATCTTGTTGCCCACCAAGTCGTGCTCGAGCGTGCTCACGATGGGGATGCCGCCGCCGCAGCTGGCCTCGCACTTAATCTGCACGCCGCATGCGCGCGCCTTCTCGGCGAGCGTCTCGACATGACGGCCCAGCAGGGCCTTGTTGGCAGAGACGACGTGCTTGCCGTTCTCGAAAGCGGTGGTAAAGATCTCGGTCGCGGGATGCTCGCCGCCGATCAGCTCGACGACGATGTCGACGGCGGGGTCGGTGACGACATCGTGCCAGTCGCTCGTAAAGGCCTCGTGCTCAATGCCTGCCGCCTCGGCCTGCTCCCAGGCAAGCGCGCAGGCGCGGGTCAGCTTAAGGTCGATGCCGTAGGCTGCCAGGTACTCATCGTGGTGGCTCTTGATCAGACGGGCCACGCCGCCGCCGACGGTTCCCAGACCGATCAGGCCGACGTTCACGGTGCGCAGGGGTTCGCTCATAGATAGCTCCTTCGTGCATCTTAT
>JAUMSH010000010.1 GCA_031292915.1 Collinsella sp. | reverse complement strand
GGCGCCGCGCGCTCGGGCGGCGCGCCAGGGAGATAGTGGACGAGATAGTCGAGAAGCGCGGCCTCAAGAAGGAGTAACATCGGGGCTTGCAGCGACGGACCTCAGGACACTCTTACACCACGTCTGCGCGCGCCACCGAGTTTCAAGTCCAGTTTTGCCGATTTCGACCAAGTATCGCTGCTACTAAAAAGGTAACAGTACTCATATTTGCCCTTTTTTGGCCACAAGCCCTAAAACAAGCCTCGCCAGGGTCGGGAAACGGGCCAAATCGTCGGCCTCGAGGTTTATTCCACGGTGCCGTAGACGGCGCCCCAGCCGTGGGCAGCCAAGGCTGAGTTGAGCTGGTCGCAAAGCGATTGACGGTCGTAGTAGCCGGGCGGCAAAAGGTTGACGATTTCCATGAGATCGGGCGCCAAGTCCAAGATCTCGGCCTGTACGATTAGATCCAGGCGGTCGATGACGTGGCGGTCGTAAAACAGCCCGTCGACCAGGCGCTGCAGGTCGCCGAATTCCTCGGCCTGGAACGATCCATACTCCATAGTGCCTCCTTGGGCGCCCCACGCCGGCATGCGCGGCGATTCGTAATTTATTGCGATGGACTTAATCTATCACGGCTTCATAACGTTGCGGCGGTGGCGGTCTATACTTAGACGAACTGCAACGTACCGCTTCGCGAAAGGTCGCACCCCATGCAGACGATCTACCAGAAGATGGAAACCACCGAACTCGATGCCGCCATCGAGGCACTCAAAGCCGAGGTCGCCGAGGTCAAGGCCAAGGGCCTGGCGCTCGACATGGCCCGCGGCAAGCCGTCGCCCTCCCAGGTGGACATCTCGCGCCCCATGCTCGATATCCTCAATGCCGACGCCGATCTGCACGATGGCAACGTCGATTGTTCCAACTACGGCTGCTTCGAGGGCATTCCCTCAGCACGTAAGTTGGCAGGGGAGTTCCTGGGCTGCCCCGTCGAGCAGACGCTCGTGCTGGGTTCGTCGAGCCTTTTGATCGAGCATGACATCGCCGGCATGTTCTGGCGTTGCGGCTCGTGCGGCAGCGAGCCTTGGGAGGCTTACGAGGCCGCGCATGACGGCAAGAAGGTCAAGTTCCTGTGCCCGGTTCCCGGCTACGATCGCCACTTTGGCATCACCGCCGACTTGGGCATCGAGAACGTTCCCGTCGCAATGACCGACAACGGCCCCGACATGGACGAGATCGAGCGCCTCGTTGCCGCCGACGATTCCATCAAGGGTATCTGGTGCGTGCCCAAGTATTCCAACCCCACGGGCATCACCTTTAGCGAGGACACTGTGCGCCGCCTGGTCGAGATGCCCACGGCCGCGCCCGATTTCCGCATCTTCTGGGACAACGCCTACTGCGTGCACGACCTGTACGACGAGACCGACGAGCTCGCAAACATCTTTGACCTCGCTCGCGTGGCGGGCACCGAGGACCGCGTGGTGGCCTTTGCCTCGACATCCAAGATCACCTTCCCGGGCGCCGGCATCGGCTTTATCGGTGCGAGCCCCGCGGTCATCGCCGAGTTCTCCAAGTGCCTGAAGGCCGGCCTCATCAGTGCCGACAAGCTCAACCAGCTGCGTCACGTGCGCTTCCTTCCCACCATCGAGGCGGTCAAGGAGCACATGAAAAAGCACGCCGAGTTCCTGCGTCCGCGCTTTGAGGCCGTCGAGCGCAAGCTCACCGAGGGCTTGGGCGACACGGGCTGCGCCACCTGGACGCACCCCCGCGGCGGCTACTTTGTAAGCTTCGATGGTCCCGAGGGCTCGGCCCAAAAGGTCGCCGCGCTTTGCGCCGATTTGGGCGTCAAGCTCACGCCGGCCGGTGCTACCTGGCCCTATGGCAAGGACCCGCGCGACACCAACATCCGCATCGCGCCAAGCTATCCCACGGTCGAGGACCTGGAGGCCGCGCTCGATGTGCTGGTGCTGGCCGTTAAGCTTGTCGCTGCCGAGCTTGCGCGTGCCGAGCGCGCCTAACGCGCGGCTTCCCGTACTATCCGCATTTTCGATACGTAAAGGAGCGTATACATGGATTTGGGTATTTCCACCAACCCCACGCCGGAGATCTACACCATTAAGGTAACCGGCGAGATCGATATCTCTAACGCCGATAGCCTGCGCAATGCCATCGACTTGGCGCTCGAGCAGCCCACTGAGGCCGTTGAGCTCGATTTTGCCCAGGTGAGCTACATCGATTCGACGGGCATTGGCGTGCTCGTGGGCGCCGCGCACCACGCGGTCGACCACGGTAAGCGCTTTAGCTGCACCAATGTGCAGCCCCCGGTGATGCGCGTGGTTCAGCTGCTGGGCGTCGACCAGGAGATTTCGATCACGGCGGCATAATCTTTGCCCCCAAAAGGGCGTGCCGTTTGGCATATGTTTGTGATGCGCTCGGACGTTTTGGCGTCCGGGCGCTATACTTGACCGAATGAATAGACGAGTTCCGGCCGAATGGCGCGGTGCGGGCTCGACTCACATCGAGCCTTGGAGGTATGTGTGTTTGGTATTGGAGAGGGTGAGCTCGCGATCATCGTGGTCTTCGGCTTTTTGCTGTTTGGCCCGGATAAGCTCCCGCAGATGGGCCGCACGATCGGCCGTGCCATCCGTCAGTTCCGCGAGACGCAGGAAAAGATGACGGCCGTTGTTCAGTCCGAGATCATCGATCCGGTAAGCGAGGCCGCGTCGGCTCCGGTCAAGCCCAAGAAGGCTGTCGTCGATGACGATTCCGATGCGGACGAGGATGCCGCCGGGACGGCTGCACCCGCAAAGAAGGAGACCTTTGCCGAGCGCCGTGCCCGCCTTGCCGCCGAGAAGGCCGCGAGCGAGGGTGCCACCGAGGACGAAGGTATTGCCGAGGAGGCCAAGGGTGCAGAGCCTGCCGCCGCTGCTGCTGCCGCAGCCGAGCCCGAGCCTGCTGCAGAGCCGGAGCCCGAGCCCGAGCCGGCAGAGCCCACGACGGCTGACCTCTACGCTCGTCGTCCCCGCAAGCGCAAGGCCGTCGTCGACCAGCTCGCTCGCGAGCTCGAGGCCGAGGACGACGCCGCTGCCGCCGACGCCCCGAAGGGAGGCGATGAGTAATGCCTATCGGACCTGCGCGTATGCCGCTCTTCGATCACCTGGGAGAGCTCCGTCGCCGCCTGACCATCGTGGTCGTGTCGGTGTTTGCCGCCGCTATCGTGCTGTATTTCGCCACGCCTGTTGTGCTCGACATCCTGGAAGATCCCATCCGCTCCTTTGTGCCGGACGGTAAGTTCTACATCACTACCACGCTCGGCGGCTTTGGCTTGCGCTTCTCGCTGGCCATCAAGATGGCCGTGGTCATGTGCACGCCCATGATCATCTGGCAGATTCTGGCGTTTTTCCTGCCGGCGCTTCGACCCAACGAGCGCAAGTGGGTCGTGCCCACGGTGCTCGCCTCGACGGTGCTGTTCTTCCTGGGCGCAATCTTTTGCTACTTCATCATCATCCCTGCAGGCTTTGAGTGGCTCATCGGCGAGACCTCGGCCGTCGCTACGGCGCTGCCCGATCTGGAGAACTACGTCAACATGGAGCTGCTCTTTATGATTGGCTTTGGCGTGGCGTTTGAGCTGCCGCTCATCATCTTCTACCTGTCCGTCTTCCACATCGTGTCCTACGCGGCCTTCCGCAGTGCCTGGCGTTATGTATACGTTGGCCTGCTTGTGGGCTCGGCTGTGATTACGCCCGACGGCTCGCCCGTTACGCTGGGGCTCATGTATGGCGCCCTGCTCTCGCTCTACGAGATTTCGCTCGCCATCGCTCGCGTGGTCATTACCGCGCGCGAGGGCAAGGAGGGCTTGTTCGTGAGTCGTCTGGACCTGTTCTCGGACGACGAGGACGACGAGGAGTAAATCGGTATGCACGAGGTTGGCATTGTCAACGGCATACTCGATACAGTGATTCGCGCGGCGCGTGGGGCGGGGGCCTCGCGCGCCGTTTTGGTAACGCTGCGTATCGGGGATATGACCGAGATCGTGCGCGAGGCGCTCGACTTTGCCTGGGAGACGTTTCGCGACGAGGACCCGCTCACGCGCGGCTGCGAGCTTGCCGTGGAGGAGGTCCATCCACAAAGCGAGTGCCAGGACTGCGGTGAGGTCTTCGATCACGACCGTTTCCATTGCCGCTGCCCTCAATGTGGCGGCGCCAACGTGCGCCTGCTGCACGGCCGCGAGCTCGACATCGCCAGTATCGAAATCGAAACCCCCGACGATTAGCCCGCTAGCCATCTGGTGATGGGGTATAAAGGGGCCAAATTAAGGAGCGCTAAGTATGGCCGAGAAAACGATTGATATCGCGTCGCCGATTCTGTCGCGCAATGAGCGCCTGGCAGATCAGCTGCGACAGCGATTTGATGAGACAGGCACCTATGTGATCAATGTGTTGTCGAGCCCTGGCTCGGGTAAGACCACTACGATTCTGGGTACCAACGAGCACCTGCGCGACAAGGCCGGCTTGCGCTGCGCCGTCATCGAGGGCGACATCGCCTCGGATGTCGATGCCATTACCATGAAGGAAGCCGGCATGCCCGCCATCCAGATCAACACGGGCGGCCTGTGCCACCTTGAGGGCAATATGATCATGGAGGCCGTTGACGCGTTCGACCAGGCCGTTGGGCTCGATAACATCGATGTCATCTTTATCGAAAACGTGGGAAACCTGGTCTGCCCAGTCGACTTTGACCTGGGTGAGAACCTGTCCATCATGATCCTCTCGGTGCCCGAGGGCGACGACAAGCCCATCAAGTACCCGGGCATCTTCCAGCACGCTGGCGCGCAGCTGCTCAACAAGGTCGACGTGGCTCCGGCTTTCGATTTTGACATGGATAGGTATACTAAGACACTCGATGACCTCAATCCGCAGGCGCCGCGGTTTGCCGTGAGCGCGCGCAAGGGCGAGGGCATGGATGCCTGGTGCGATTGGCTCATCGGGCAGATTGAGCAAGCAAGGGCGTAAGTCGGCCGCCATACGGGCGGGCGTAGCCGCAGAGATACGAGATAGGAGCCTCTTTTGAAGCTCATCATCGCCGAGAAAAACGACGCCGCGCGTCAGATTGCCGAGCGTCTGTCCACGGGCAAGCCCAAAAAGGACAAGGTGTACAACACCGCCATCTACCGTTTTGAGTGGAAGGGCGAGGAGTGCGTGACCATCGGCCTTGCCGGTCACATCCTAGCGCCCGATTTTTGCGACAGCGTGCTGTTCGATAAAAAGCTGGGCTGGTATTCGGTCACCGAGGACGGCGAGATGCTGCCGGCCGACATACCCGATGGCCTGGCGCGTCCGCCCTACGACACCAAGCGCAAGCCGTTTCTTGCCGATGGCATCTCAATCAAGGGCTGGAAACTCGAGAGCCTGCCTTACCTCACCTGGGCGCCCGTCATTAAGCTACCGGCCGAGAAGGAACTCATTCGTTCGCTCAAGAACCTCGCCAAGAAGTCCGACAGTGTCATCATCGCCACGGACTTCGATCGCGAGGGCGAGCTGATCGGTTCGGACGCCCTCAACAAGGTGCGCGAGGTTGCGCCCGACTTGCCGGTCGCCCGCGCCCAGTATTCTTCGTTTACCAAGGCCGAGATTACGCAGGCCTTTGATAATCTCGTCTCGCTCGACCAGAACTTGGCCGACGCCGGCGAGAGCCGTCAGCACATCGACCTCATTTGGGGCGCGGTGCTCACGCGCTACCTGACGCTCGCCAAGTTTGGCGGCTTTGGCAACGTGCGTTCCGCCGGCCGTGTGCAGACGCCGACGCTCGCCCTGGTGGTTGAGCGCGAGCGCGAGCGCATGGCGTTTGTGCCCGAGGACTATTGGCAGATCCGCGGCATGGGCGCCGCGCAGGGTGCTGCCGAGGACGACCGCTTTAAGATTGCGCACAAGACGGCGCGCTTTACCGACAAGGATGCTGCTGAGGCGGCGTACGGCCATGTCGACGGCGTTGCGACGGCAACCGTCGCCGCGGTGACCAAGCGTTCGCGCAAGCAGCAGCCGCCCACGCCGTTTGCGACCACCTCGCTGCAGGCTGCCGCCGCAGCCGAGGGCATCTCACCTGCGCGTACCATGCGCATCGCCGAGTCCCTCTACATGGCCGGTCTCATCAGCTACCCGCGTGTCGACAATACCGTGTACCCTGCGACGCTCGATCTGGGCGCCGTGGTGAGCGACCTGGCAAAGATCAACCCGGCGCTGGCGCCCGTGTGCAAAAAGGTGCTCGCCGGTCCCATGAAGCCCACGCGCGGCAAGGTCGAGACCACCGACCACCCGCCTATCTATCCTACGGGCGAGGGCGACCCGTCCGCGCTCGATGGCGGCCAGCGCAAGCTCTACGACCTCATCGCCCGCCGCTTCCTGGCGACGCTCATGGGGCCTGCGACCATCGAGAACACCAAGCTCGAGCTCGATGTGAACGGCGAGCCGTTCGTGGCTTCGGGCGATGTGCTCGTGACCCCCGGTTTCCGCGAGGCATACCCGTACGGTCTCAAGCGCGACGAGCAGATGCCGCCGCTGGAGCAGGGCGATACGGTCGACGTGTTCGACATTAAGCTCGAGGCCAAGCAGACCGAGCCGCCCGCGCGCTACAGCCAGGGCAAGCTCGTGCAGGAGATGGAAAAGCGCGGCCTGGGTACCAAGTCCACGCGCGCGAGCATCATCGAGCGCCTGTACGCCGTGCGCTATCTCAAAAACGATCCCGTTGAGCCGAGCCAGCTGGGCATTGCCATCATCGATGCGCTGACGCAGTTTGCCCCGCGCATCACGAGCCCCGATATGACCAGCGAGCTCGACGGCGACATGACCCGCGTCGAGCGCGGCGAGGACACCGAAGAGCATGTCGTGACGCACTCGCGCGCACTGCTGGCCGGCGTGCTCGACGAGCTGCTCAAGCATACGCAGGAGCTGGGCGACGCTATCAGCGACGCCGTCACGGCCGATGCGCGCGTGGGCGCCTGTCCCAAGTGCGGCAAGGACCTGGTTATGAAGACGAGCGCCAAGACCCGCGGCAGCTTTATCGGCTGCATGGGATGGCCCGACTGCGACGTGACCTATCCGGTGCCGAGTGGCGTCAAGGTGAGCCCGCTCGAGGGCGAGGCAGCCGTGTGCCCCGAGTGCGGCGCGCCGCGCATTAAGTGTCAGCCGTTCCGTCAGAAGGCTTTCGAGATCTGCGTGAACCCGACGTGCCCCACCAACTACGAGCCCGACCTTAAGGTGGGCGAGTGCAAGGTGTGCGCCGAGGCCGGACGCCATGGCGACCTGATCGCGCACAAGAGTGAGAAGAGCGGCAAGCGCTTTATCCGCTGCACCAACTACGATGACTGCGGCGTGAGCTATCCTCTGCCGGCGCGCGGTAAGCTCGAGGCGACGGGTGAGACCTGTCCCGAGTGCGGCGCCCCCATCGTGGTGGTCAACACGGCGCGCGGCCCGTGGCGCATCTGCGTGAACATGGACTGCCCGACCAAGGAGAAAAAGCCGGCCCGCGGCCGCAAGACCACGACCAAGGCGAGCACGGCGAAGAAGACGGCGGCGGCAAAGAAGACTGCTGCCAAGAAGACGACCGCCAAAAAGACGACGGCCAAGAAGTCGACTACCAAAAAGACCGCTGCCGACAAGTAGCCGCACGGTCGAAGCATCACCTAAAACAAAAACGAGCGAGGACCTCAAAATCCTCGCTCGTTTTTTTATCTGGCAGTTAGGGACGTTCCTTTCCTGCCGGCAGTTTAGGAACGTCCCTAACTGCCGGCTCGGGAACGACAAAGCACTAGTTCACTTCGACGGGTTTGGCGCCGGGGTAGCGCTCCTCAAAGTCTAGGCGGTACTTATTGTCATTGGTGCCCGCCACGTTGTCGCGCGACAGCGGCGCCACGATCTCATTCTTGTGATCCGCAGGCTTGGTGTATTTCAGGCTGATCTCCCAGGCATCACAGATTGCGTCAATGCGGTGATCCAGGTCGTCATACAGGGCAACGATGTCTTTCCAGGAACTGTAGTTCTTAGAGCTCGTCGGGACGTCCAGGTCCTCGACGATGTCGTAATACTGCTCGATGGTGTCCTCTGTGCGCTCGGCGACGTCGGCGAGATTTTGACGGGTGGTGCGATCTTCTTCCAGATAGCTGCCGTTGAAGTTCTGCGCGCAGCCACGGACGTAGTTGTCGAGGTCTTCGAGCAAGTCGTAGTATTCGCTCAGTCGGCGGTAGAGATTCTGCTCGGAGAGCGTTGCTTCGCCGCCATCCTCGTCGTCATCATCGTCGTACAGGCTGTTGGGATCGCCGAGAGGCTTTAGGTCATCGTCGTCGACGTCATGGTGCAGCTTAGCTACCTCGGCAGTCGTCTGCGTGGCGGCGCTGTCGAAAGGCTTGATCACAAAGAAAACGACCAGGGCGATGATGATCGCCACCAGCACAACGATAACGGCGATAAGCGGCCCGGCGCCGCTCTTTTTGGGAGCGGGGGTCTGTGGCGAAGCGGGCGCGTGTGCGGGAGCCGGCTGCTGTTGGGGCGAGCCGCTCGCGACGGGTATGCGCTGCGTGGTCTCGACGGCCGCGGGGCTTGCGGCGGGGTCGGGGCGATAGGCGAGGGGGTCGTCCGCCTTGGCTTGCGGCGTATCAAGGGAGCCGGTCTGCTCAAAAGCGGGCTGGCTATCGCTCGCGGCTGTTTGCTCAACGGGTGCACCGCACGAGGTGCAGAACTTGGCATTATCTGCAAGAAGCTTGCCGCACGAGGCGCAATACCGAGACATTGCCACTCCTTTCGCCACATTTCAATGCAATACGATGATTATACCCAGCGCACAAAATTCCCCATCATAAGTTGCGGTGAAATAGGGACTGTTTGGCGGTCTCAGAGCTTCAATCAGTCCCTATTTCACCGCAACTTCGGGGATGCCTCGATGGCTAGGTTGGATTTGGGACGCACCGAGCACTGGGGTATCATGGCTTGGTTGATATATCTGCATTTACGCGCCTTGTAGGAAGGGGCTGCGCCCATGGCTTTTGAGCCCGCTCAACATAGCTTTATCACGCTCGAGGGCGTCGATGGCGCCGGCAAGTCCACGCAGGCGTGCCTGCTTGCCCGCGCTCTTGAACTCGCTGGCTACCAGGTTGTGAGCCTGCGCGAGCCGGGCGGTACCGCCATCAGCGAAAAGATCCGTGCTCTGCTGCTCGACCCCGCCAATACGGCGATGGGCGACACCTGCGAGTTGTTGCTCTACGAGGCGGCACGCGCTCAGTTGGTGCACGAGGTCATCGCGCCCGCCCTTGCTGCCGGCAAGGTTGTCCTGTGCGACCGCTTCTACGATTCCACGACCTGCTACCAGGCGTTTGCCGATGGCCTCGATCGCCAGATAGTGCGCGACGCCAACAACCTGGCCGTCGCGGGTACGCACCCGGCGCTCACACTCGTCTATCACATCACGCCCGAGCAGGCGGCGCTGCGCATGGCCGACCGCGGTGCGGCAGATCGCATGGAGGCTAAGGGCATGGCCTTCCAAGAGCGTGTCTACCAGGGCTTTTGCGCAATTGCCGCCGAGGAGCCAAACCGCGTAAAGCTCATCGATGCCACCGCGACCATCGAGGAAGTCTTCGAGAAGACGGCCGAACAGGTTCGCGCGTACGGTCTCGACATTTCCCAGGACGCCGTCACCGCCGCGCTTGCCCAGGAGGCCGAGTAACATGGCCCCCGCTCAGGCAAGCCTGCTGGCCAAGCTCGACACCCAAGAGCGCGTGCGCGACTTTTTGACCAATGCCGTCGCCAGCGGTCGCGCATCGCACGCCTACCTGTTTTTGGGCGCGCCCGGCGCGGGCAAGCTCGACGCCGCGTGGGCGCTCGCCCAAGCCTTCCTGTGCGAGCAGGATGGCTGCGGCTCATGCGATAGCTGCGTGCGCGTCGCCCGCCATACGCACCCCGACGTGCACTATTACACGCCCGAGAGCGCCACGGGCTACCTCATCGCCCAGACGCGCGAGCTACTCGACGACGTGCCCCTGGCGCCCATCCGCGCCAAGGCCAAGGTCTACATCATCGACCGTGCCGAGCAGCTGCGCGCCAACACCGCCAACGCACTGCTCAAAACACTCGAGGAGCCGCCCGAGGGCGTTATGTTCATCTTGCTGGGCACCTCGGCAGACGTGATGTTGCCCACCATCGTGAGCCGCTGCCAGTGCGTGCCGTTTCGGCTGGTATCGCCCGCCGTCGCCGCGCAGGCCGTGAGCCGCGCCACCGGTCAGGACCCTGCGCGTTGCCGCATGGCCGTCGCCGTGGCGGGAAGCCCCACGCGTGGCATCGAGTTCCTCAAGAGCGCCGACCGCCAGGACGCCCGCCGTCAGATGGTTCGCGCCATCGATTCGCTTATCGCCGCCGACGAGGCCGACGTGCTCAGCCGCGCCAAGTCACTCATCGTCGCCGTTAAGGCGCCGCTCGCCGAGGTCAAGTCCACACAGGAAAAGGTGCTCGAGCAAAACGCCGACTACCTGTCGCGTGGAGCATTGAAGCAGCTTGAGGACCGCAACAAGCGCGAACTCAACGCGCGCGAGCGTTCGGGTATCATGGAAGCGCTGGCGAGCGCGCGGACGCTCATGCGCGACGTGCTGCTGACGCTTCAGGACGAGGCAGCCGACGTGGTGAACGAAGACGTGCGCGACACGATCGGTCGGCTTGCCGCCGCGACCAATGTTGCGGGTGCCACCCAGGCGCTCGAGGCAGTCGCGACCGCCGAGCGCAACATCGCCAGAAACGTTACTCCCCAGCTGGCCATCGAGGTCATGCTGTTCGATATCAGGAAGGCACTGAAATGCCGTTAGTCGTACCCGTTAAGTTTACCTACGCCTCGCGCGACCTGTGGTTCGATCCGCAGGATCTGGATATCCTCGAGGCCGATTATGCCATTTGCTCCACTGAGCGCGGAACCGAGATCGGCCTGGTCACGGCCGATCCCTTCGAGGTGCCGCAAGACGAGATCGGTCAGCCGCTCAAGCCCGTGCTGCGCGTGGCGAGCGACATCGACCTGCAGCTTGCCGATGACCTGGCCATCCAGGGCGACGAGGCCATGGTCGACTTCCGCCGCCTGGTCAAGGAGCTCGACCTCGAGATGAAACCGGTGGGCGTCGAGTACCTGTTTGGCGGCGAGAAGGCCGTGTTCTACTTTGCGGCCGAGGAGCGCGTCGATTTTCGCCAGCTCGTCAAGGATCTGTCCTCGACGCTGCACATTCGCGTCGATATGCGCCAGATCGGCGTGCGCGACGAGACCCGCCTGGTGGGCGGCTATGCCCAGTGCGGACAGGAGCTCTGCTGCACGCGCTTTGGCGGACAGTTTGAACCCGTCTCGATTCGCATGGCAAAAGAGCAGGACCTACCGCTCAACTCGTCCAAGATCAGCGGCGTATGCGGCCGCCTGATGTGCTGCCTGCGCTATGAGTTCGAGGCGTACAAGGACTTTAAGAGCCGTGCGCCCAAAAAGAAGACACTCATCGATACGCCGCTTGGCAAGGCGCGTATCCAGGAGTATGACACGCCGCGTGAGCAGCTGGTGCTGCGCCTGGAGAACGGCAAAGTCTTTAAGGTCAACCTGGCCGATATGACGTGCTCGGAGGGCTGCAAAAAGAAGGCCGCCGAGCAGGGCTGCAACTGCCGCCCCGACCGCGTGACGCGCGACGTGCTCGAGCGCATCGAGTCGCCCGAGATGCGCCTGGCGCTCATGGAGCTCGATCGCGAGAACGGCGTCGACGTGGGCGATGGCCTGTCGAGTGCCGACCGTCTGGCCGGCACGTCGATGCCCAAGCGTCGTCGTCGCGATGCCGAATCCGATGCTCGCGCCGGTCAGGGTCAGGGCGAGGGCCGTGGCCGTGGAAAGGGTCGCGGCAAGGCCGAGGCACCCGAGGCCGAGGGGGCGGCCGATGGCCGTCGCCGCCGCAAACGCGCGGGCTCGGGCGATGCTACCGAGGCTGCAGCCGCGGGCAAGAACGCCTCTCGCGAGCGCGAGGTCCAGCAACCCCAGCAGCAGAATCGCGGCGGTGGTATGAACCCCACACGTCGCCGCCGCCGTCATCTGTCGAGCGAGGAGCGCGAGGACGCCTTCCGCGCCGCAGCCGCTCGCGAGGCTGGTGCCGCCCCCAAGGGTGGTTCGGGTTCCGATGCGCCTGCCGACAAGGGTGGCAAGTCACGTGGCGAGGAGGAGCGCGCGCCGCGTCCGCGCCGTCGCCATTCCTCGGGCGCGCAACAGAAGCCCTCAGTGCCCTCCGTGGCCGATCAGGTCTCGGATGGCGAGGTCAAGGTCACGCGCCGTCGTCCCGGAGATGGCGGGGGAGCGGCTGCCAAGGCTTCGCGTGGCGCCGCTCGCGATGAGCGCGAGCCGCGCGAGGATCGCGGTGGCGAGGGCTCGGCCGACCAGGGTCAAAAGCGCCGTCGCCGTCGTCGTTCCCGCAAGCCGCGCCAGGATGGTGGCGAGGGCTCGGCCTCGTCTTCGTCCGCACCACAACCGCCCGCCGGCGAATAACGCCCGCGAGCGGATTTAGCCTGCCTTGCCCCGAGCGCATCGGGGTATCATAGCGCCGAATCAACAACCCTCCCTGCGGCCGAACGTAGGGAGGGTTGTGTCTTGAAGAGCCATCTGAACATATTGAGCTGTTTGCAGGGTGCCGGTGCCCTACCGTTTGCGGACGAATTGCTACCGTTTGCCGAGTGGGTGGCACGCGAGGCGCTCGAGGCATTGTCGCCAACACGATGTGCCGGCTGCGAGCGCGCCGGTGCGCTTATTTGCCAAGACTGCCTTGCCGCGTTCACGCTCATCGACCCACGTCATAGCTGCACCCGATGCAGCGCCCCGTTTGGGGATTTGCTGTGCACTGAGTGTTCGGTCGAGGGCACGTCCTCGGCAATGACGGAGGCGCTCGACCGCTGCCTGGCGTGCGCCGTCTATGCGCATCCGCTGCCGCGCATCATTAAAGCGTACAAGGATGCGGGCGAGCGACGTCTGGCTCCGTATCTGGCGGAGCTGCTCTACGACACCGCCCTGCATGCCCAGGTCGTAGCGCCCGATCGCTATGGAGGTGTGCTGTCCGGTGCGGATGCGGTGGTGTTTGTGCCTGCGACGGCGGCAGCGTTTCGGCGGCGTGGTTTTGATCATATGGAGGCTATTGCGCGTCCATTTTGCGAGCTGTCGGGTGTTCCCCTGCTCGATGCTCTCGTCAAGTACGGGCATGGCGACCAGCGTGAACTCGGTCGTGAGGAGCGCCGCGAGCGTGCCCGAGGCATGTATGAGACCGTTGAGGACGTGCACGGCCGCCACCTGCTGCTTATCGATGACGTTATCACCACGGGCGCGACGATGGCCGCGGCTTCGGCGGAACTCAAGCGCGCCGGCGCTGCGGCAGTCGATGGCCTTGCTATCGCACGTGTTTGGTAGGGGTGGTTCAGATGGCAATAAAGATCGGGCAGCGTGGCAAGCCTGCAAGCGAGCAGCTGGCTGCTTCCGTAATTCTGACGGGCGCCTCGGCGCTACGCATGATGCGCGCCGAGCGCCGGCAGATGGGCTACATAAGCTGGAAGGACCTTAATCCCGATGAAGAGCGCCGTGTGCTGCGCACATCGTCGCCCTCGACCGAGGACATCTATCTTCCCGATTTGGTGCGGATTGGGGCCGCAAGCGGCGAGGTGCAAGAGGATTTGTGCTTGCTGGTAGGGTCTGCAGCGCAGCGCCGCCGTATTCTTGGCGTGAGCTGGTCCGTATGCTCCGAGTTGCCCGCCGGCTCGATTCTAGAGGTGGAACCGGGGGTGTACAGTCTATCTCCCGAGGCCCTTTGCGTAGCCGTCGCGCGCGAGGTCGGCTGCATCCAGGCATTTGCCCTGGCCCAGGAGCTGTGCTCTAAGATTTCACTGAGTGACCGCGGGAAGTATCTGCCTCCCTACACCTCGCCTGTCGTGAACAAATTGGCAAAGGACAAAGACCAGCCGCCAGATGTCGGTTACTTTGAGGTCGAGTCCGTGCTGACACCCGATTGCCTGGTAGATTACCTCGCGGCATGCAAGGGGAGCGCGGCCAAGCAGCTGCGGCGGCTGTGTCCCTACCTGTCAGAAAATCTGCGCTCGCCCATGGAGTGCATCATGCTCGCTCTGTTTTCGCTTCCGTTTTCCTATGGCGGATTTGCCTGCGGTCCCTTTAAGACCGACTACAAGATCGAGTTCGATGACCGCGCGCGGGCAATCTCGGGGATGCCGCATGCAGTTTGCGATGCGTATCAGGAAGCAGCCCAGTTTGACCTGGAATACAACGGTGAGCTGGGCCATTCCTCCCGGAGGGGACGTATCCATGATGAAAAACGCAACACGGGCTTGATTACTATGGGAATCGAGGTCGCGACGGTCAACAACGAAATGCTCTGCGACATGGAAGCGATGGAAGCGCTCGCATGGCGCATCCACCAGCGTATGCGAAAACGGTACCGGAATCGTGTCGATGCCCGCAGGAAGAAGCAAGAGGCATTGCTTAACACGCTGCGGGTGTGTTTTGGGCTTAAGCCTGCCTAACAATGCTCTGAAACAGGGGGTTGGATATATGCTCTGGCCAAAATATAGCAAATATGAGTACTGCTACAAATTCAGTAACAGCAAAATCAGGGATTTTGGGACTGGAAGATGGGGTAAATTAAAAAGTTATTGGTAGCGCACAGAGATGTGGTGTAAGAGGCGGGGCATGCCCCGCCTCCGCCCTTTCTTGAAAGGGAGGGGACACCGCCTAGAATTCGTCGTTGGAGTAATGAAGGTGACGAATGGAAGGAAAGGCGATGCCCCAAGAAG
>JAUMSH010000009.1 GCA_031292915.1 Collinsella sp. | reverse complement strand
TTCTTGGGGCATCGCCTTTCCTTCCATTCGTCACCTTCATTACTCCAACGACGAATTCTAGGCGGTGTCCCCTCCCTTTCAAGAAAGGGCGGAGGCGGGGCATGCCCCGCCTCTTACACCACATCTCTGTGCGCTACCGTCATCGATTGCCGGAACTTCATTAATTGTCGGGTCATCCAGCGTGATGCCTTCGAGTGTTGCTTTTTCGAGGTCGATTCGTTGACGCTCTTTGGAATCCTGGCGAAGCTGCTTCTGAATTCGCTTTTTCTCTTTTATAAACCTTCTGAGAACAAACTGTCTCAGGTCCTCTTGCATGATTTGAAAGTCTTTTGGCAGACGCGAGGGGCGTATGCCCTCTTTCCGCTGGATTGCTTCCATGACCCTAACAAAAGAGCTGGCATGCATAAAGGAATAACGGCTGACGGTGATGATTCCGTACCCCATGGACGCAAGTGCATTCTTGCGCTCCTCATCGATGGCGCGGTCTTCTTCCGCGTCATGATAAAAACCGTTGTATTCAATGTCTGTGCGAGATTTCTTTAGATACGCATCCATAAAGAACTTTTTGCGTCTCGTGAGATTCTTTGCGGCAGTGGTGACCTGCACCTCGTAATCGGTCTCAATTCCCTTAATACCAAGCCCTCCTTCGCTTTTGGGCAGCGTTAGCATCATGACAAATGCCGTTTCCATGGGAGACCGGCATCCGTCGCGCACACATTGGATCGCCTTTCGGGCAAGGGCCAGACCGTCGCATCTGGTAATGGAATTAAAGAACTGCTTTAACCTCTCGGTCGAGGTGAGCGCGAAACGCTCGGTATAGGAGGTGGAAGAGTCGGTTCCAAGGGAATAAGCGCCGCACAGTTCAAAGTAGTACTCCACTAGTTCGCGAAAAGAAAGATAGGTGGCGGCCTGAAGTGCGCAAAGCTCAACGCCAACAATGAAGATGCCATCTTTGAGCTCTATAAAGCGTGAGTTCGAGAATCGTTTTGAAGAAACGTGGCATTGACAGTTCATTGCATAGCGCGCATTCCTGCGATCAAACACCATCACCTCGAGGGAATCATTTGCGTCGAGGGAAACATCATGTTTGGTGAGCCATTCTGCGGCTGCGTCAAGGAGCGTTCCGGTGGGACATGATCCGTAAATCGCGGCAGGGCTACAGGACTCGATGCCTTTCGCAGACACCGAATGCGCGGCCTGGTAGACCGCTTTTGCAGTGGTATGTGACAATACGATACTCATGATATATATCGTGTCAGCTAATGCCGTGTTGACGGCGCTGAGTGGAAAAGCCGTTTTAGAGGTCTAACCAAATGCTGTCCAAAAGCTTGACGCAATTATGGGTTGGTATGCCCTAAATAAAAGTTTTCGCAGCTTGGCTATAGCATAGAAATACTCAATTGCTGCACATTTGATATCGATGCATCGCCATCCGACAACGAATTACGTGTCGGGGATTGGCCGAAATCGTTCAAAATGAGGGTTCAGAATTTGTGATGGCAGATCTATCTGTGGAACGTAGGGCGGCCCCGCTGCGGGGTTTTCCGCTGCGAGGCCGCTCGTGATCTACCCCCGGGGTTTGTCGTAGACGTTTCTACTTGGCAAACAGGTTCTTGAGGTTGAACTCGGCTTGGACGGTGCGGAGCATGAGGTCGGTGTCGTCGAGGCCCAGATGCTGCTCGTTGGCGTCGGCGGCGAGGGTTCCACGGCGGCGCGCCCAGTTCTCGAGCGCGGCGGGGGCGGATTCGCGGGGGAGCGAGCGGACGTCGGCGTCCAAGCTGCGGCAGATCTGGCGCGAGTCGATGACGATGATCTTGCCGGCGCGGCGTGCCTCGGCGTAACCGTCCAGGTGGATCTTGAACCAACTGTCCTCAAAGGCGGCGTTGTGCGCCATGTACGGGTACTTCTTCATAAGCTTGAGCAGCTGCTTCTGCAGTTCCTTGTTCTCACGGAACGGCTTTTTGCCGTCGATGTCGTCCCAGGTGATGTGGTGGATATTCGACAACGGCACATCCTCGCCGCGGTAGATGTCGGGCAGACCGCAGTAGTGCGCCTCGGCGTCGTGCGGGACGGCGTCGCTGGTGAGCTCCATGATCTCCCAGCCCACGTTGATGATGTAGCCGCGCTCGGGTGCACGGCCGGTGGTCTCGATGTCGATGCCGAGCACTGTGCCTTGGATAGGCTTGCGGGCGTACGCCACGCCGAGCGCGTCGCGGTCGCCGCGGATCTCGCGCATGACGGACGCGGCGGTGCGCTTTTGCATCTTGCCGATGGCGGCGCAGGTGTCGGCGTCGGACAGACCGCGCGAAAGCGTCGCGGGCGTCACGTTGCGCAGGCGCGCCTCGCCAATCTGGTCGCACAGGTCGCGGTTGCGGTCAGCCAGGTCGCGCACGGTGGCAAAGTCGAAGCTGGGGTCGCCCTCGGCGGTAAAGTACTCGGTTTCGAGCACCTTAAGGGCCTCTTCGCCCTTCTGGCGCTCGGACTCCATGGCGCCATGATCGCCATAGATAAACATGGGAATAAACGGCTGGCGCTCGTATTCGAGTGCTTGTGAAACGTTCATATAACTGCTCCTTGGATGGGCCGCGTCGTGCGGCTTTGAGTCATTAAGATGTGGCGAGATGATAGTTTACCATGGGCAACTATTGGCATCGCGCCTAGGATAACTACAATACCCTAGTTGACCGCTAGGACTTTTACAATGCTGCCGAAAGACACGAAAGGTTCCATCCGTCATGGGTTTGTTGATTGATATTCTGCTCGACGCCGGCAAGGACACGCTCTCGCTGGTGCCGTTTTTGTTGGTGACGTATCTGGCCCTCGAGACGCTCGAACATGTTGCGGGCAACCGCGTTAACGGCGCCATCAAGCGTGCCGGAGCCGCGGGCCCCGTGGTTGGCTCGTTGCTGGGCATGGTGCCGCAGTGCGGCTTTTCGGCAATGGCGGCCACGCTGTATGCCGGTCGTGTCGTGACCTTGGGTACGTTGGTGGCGGTGTTCCTTTCGACCTCCGATGAGATGCTGCCGCTGTTGCTCGCCGAGCAGGTGCCCGTGCAGACCATGGCGATGCTTTTGGCTTCGAAGGCACTGATCGCGCTGGTCACGGGCTTTATCGTGGACGCCGCCATTCGCGGCCTGCGTCGTAACGCTCGCGCGCATGCGGCGATTCGCCGCACCGTGCTGGGAACCGCGGCCAACCCGGCCCACGTGAACTGCGCGCACGACGACCACACTGGCGGTGACATCATCGACGAGGTGGCCGAGGCGGGCGTGAGCGCCGACCACATCCACGAGCTGTGCGAGCGCGACCATTGCGGTTGTGATGAAGACGAGGACGAGCACGACCACGGACATGGCCACGATCACGGTCATGAGGGCGAGCATGAACACCATGATGGCCACGGTCACTCCCACTCCCACGAAGGGACGCCTGTCCTGTCGATCATACGCAGCGCGATTTCGCACACCGTGCAGGTCTCGGTATTCATTTTTCTGGTGACGCTGATTCTGGTCGCCGTGCTCGAGTCGTTCGGCGAGTCCGCAATCGAGCAGTTCCTGCGCGGCAACGAGACGCTTGCGGTCCTGGGCTCGGCACTCGTCGGCCTGATTCCCAACTGCTCGGCCAGCGTCGTCATCACGCAACTGTACCTGGAAGGCGCGCTGCAGCTGGCCCCGATGCTCGCCGGCACGCTCATCTCTGCAGGTGTGGGCTACCTGGTGCTGTTCCGCACCAACCGCAGCGCCCGCGAAAACGTCCTGTTCCTGATCATGATGTACGTCATCGGTGCGGGCTGGGGTCTTATCCTTTCTGCCTTTGGCCTCTAAGTAGATGCTTGGGGCATGCCGTAAAAACTGGGGCATGCCGTAAAATCTACCGCCATGACCTGGGCGTTGGATGCGTGTCAATCGCCAAAGCAAAAAAGCAGATTTCCGGACATGTCCCAAAAATCTACCTTGGTTAGCGCAGCAGCTCGGTGAGGTTGCGCTTAAAGCGAGCGCGGTCTTCGCTGGTAAATGCCGCCGGTCCGCGAGTGCGTCCGCCGGCGCGGCGCACCTTCTTTTCCTCGTGGCGAATAAACAGTTGCATGTCGATGGTCGCCTTGTCGTAGACGCGCCCGCGCACACCGATTGCGGCGGCATCGCGGCCGAGCACCATGCTCGCCAAGCCAATGTCCTGCGTCACGACTACGTCGCCCGCCTGCAGGCGTTCGACAATGGCAAAGTCGGCGCTGTCGGCGCCCACGCTCACATCGAGCGTCGTGACCCAAAAGCCGCGTCGCGCGTGCTCGGCATCGCGCGGGTCGTCGCGGCGAATGTGCCGTTCCAAGTTTTGCGTGCTGTTGCCGGCGATAACAACGGCGACGCCCGCCCGCCGCGCGCAGTCAATCGACTCGCGCGTGACCGGGCAGGCGTCGGCATCAATAAAGAGCGTTCGCGGCATCTAGTGCACCAGTTTGCCAAATTGAATAGCGCGAACAATCAGCGTTACGCCAAACACCAGCAGCGCGGCGCCGCTAAAGATGACGAGCATCTTGGCCGACCACAGCGGATAAATAAACACGAACATGCCGGCGATGATGGAGAGTGCGCCGCTCAGGATGGCGAGGGCACGGTTGGACGAAAGCTCGGACTCCAGAATGGACATGACACCTTCGACAATCCAGCCAAAGCCGGCCACGATAACCACCATCGTGGTGAGCGTCGCGGTCGAGAAGGCCTGGTTGCGCAGGATTATGACGCCGCCCAGGATAATGAGTAGGTTGGAGATGATGCTCGTCACGCGCCAGCCGGTGGGCAGCAGCGGCTCAAAAATGGCAGTGAACAGCCTGATGGCAGCGGTGATTACAAAGTAGAAGCCCAAGACGGTCGTTAGGAAGACGAGGGACTTGGCGGGCGCAAACAGCAGTGCGATGCCGGCGACGAGCGCCAAGACGCCCGTGATGGCGTAAATCCAGCGCACGGCTTTGACGGCCTTGCCTGCCATGCTTTTCTCGTCAAATCCAAACTGGCTCGATTTTTGGTCATCGTTCTTAAAGATGCCCATAATGTCTCCTTTCCGTGCGGCGTAAGCCTTGATCGTTACGACCAGTATCGCCTAAAGGCACTGGCGTATGGGTCGGGGAGGGTGAAACGTAACCCAAAGGCCCCGAATTGTTTCCGTTGTTCCCCACGTCGCGATTTTCTATTCAACAGGTGTAGAACATTGCGGCCCTGTTCGTTATTGCCTAGGTTTTAGGTTAGATTCTCCTAAGGACAATTGGCTTGTATTGGGGGTCCCTATGAACGAAGCAGTTCCCGAGACGCCGTCGGGTGTCGAATCGATGGCAAAGCAAGGTTGTGAAAAGCTCGGCTTGGACGCGTTTGATGCGTTGGTTCGCCGCGCCCGCACGTGCCGTCGCTTTGACGAGTCCATGCGCGTGCCGCGTGAGCTTTTGCTTGAGCTGGCGGAGCTGGCGCACCTGACTCCCTGTGGTGCCAATGCTCAGCGTCTTCGTTTTCATGTGGTGAGCGGTGCCGAGGATTGCGCGCGTGTATTTGATGAGCTTGCATGGGCCGGCGCGCTTAAGGATTGGCCGGGTCCTGCCGAGGGCGAGCGCCCGACCGGCTACATCGCGATTTTGGCCGAGCGCGCCGTTCCGGGTAAGCCCGCCGCTCCCATTACCGAGGTCGACACGGGCATTGCCGCACAGACGATGATGCTCGCCGCCCGCAGCGCTACGCCCGAGGTGGCAGCCTGCATGTTCAAGGCCTTTACGCCCCACGCAATCGATGCCATGGGGCTCGATAACGACAAGTATGAGCTCAAGCTGATCATGGCGTTTGGCGTTCCGGCCGAGACACAGGTGATCGATGCGATCGATTCCAACCCCGACGGCTCCATCAATTATTGGCGCGACGAGGCGCGGGTGCACCACGTACCCAAGCGTCCGCTTGCCGACGTGCTGCTGTAGTTGTGCGTCGTTGCGGCGCAATCCGGCGGCAAAATCACCACAAAGACTCCTGTCCCCTTTGTGGTGGTACGAGGGGAGGGTGTGTGGCAGATCTGTATTTGGTGCGGCATGGGCAGACTGAGCTCAATGTGCAGAGCATTTTGCAGGGCTGGCACGATTCGCCGCTTACGGCGCGCGGGCGCGAGCAGGCGCTGACGGCGCGTACGGCGTTTGCGGCGCGTGGCGTGGCCTTTGATCATGTGTATTCCTCGCCGTTGGGCCGGGCGCGGCATACGGCCGAGCTTATCGTTGGCGAGGGCCGTTCCATTGAGCTGGTCGATGACCTGCGTGAGTGGCATTTTGGCTCGCTGGAGGGCACATCAAATCGCGAGATGCCGCCGCGGCCCTGGGGCGATTATCCGGTGGCCTTTGGCGGCGAGTCGGAAGTGCAGCTTCAGTCGCGCATGGTCGCGGCGCTGTCCCGCATCATGGCCAGGCCGCAACACGACTGCGTGCTGGCGGTTTCCCACGGCTCAGCCTGCCAGGAGTTTCTTGAGTATGTGACTGGCGAGGGAGAACTACCCGACAACGGTGCCGTGCTTCATTTTGGCTATTGCGACGGGGCGTTTTCGCTCTTGGGTTGGTAACGAACGAAAGGACCCCTATGAATAAAGATCTGTATCTGGTCCGTCATGGACAGACGATATTCAACCTTAAGCGCATTATTCAGGGCTGGAGTGACTCGCCGCTTACGCAGTTGGGTTGCGACCAGGCGGCGCGCGCCGGCATGTTTTTACGTGCGCGCGGCATTGAGCCCGATCATGCCTACACCTCCACGCTTCATCGCACCGAGCAGACTATCGCCAACTTGTGGCCGGGCTTGGCGTACGAGCGCCTGGACGGCCTGCGTGAGTGGTTCTTTGGCGACTTTGAGGCCGAGCGCGTGGTGCTCATGCCTGAGCGCCCGTGGCGCGACTTCTATCGCCAGTTTGGCGGCGAGGGCCAGATGCAGGTGCGCGAGCGCATGGTGGCGACGTTGACCGAGCTTATGCAGCGTCCGGACCATACGTGCGTGCTCGCGGTAAGCCATGGCTCTGCCATCAAGGAGTTCATGGACCACGTGAAGGGCGCGGCGGCCGACGAGCGCGACCGTGTGCCGGGCAACTGCTCGGTGCTGCACTTTGCGTTTGACGACGAATCCGACACGTTTGAGCTGATTGAGATTTTTACGCAGGAGGATTACGCACGCGAGCTGGGCCTTGAACCGCTTGTGGCTACTGCAGGTCCGCAGCGCGGATAACGCGAGCGTGGCGGCTCGGGTCGCCGGCATAACTTCTCGACGCAAAAGGGGCGGAGATGCATGCACCTGCTGCATCTCCGCCCCCTGTTTGTTGAGCTGCCGATTTTTGTGCCGGGCGGTTTGGTCTTGCTAGAACCGTGCGACCTGGTGCGTGAGCAGACCCGTCGGAACCTGCGGCACGCCGCCGCTGACCTGCGCGGCGGGGAAGAGTACAGCTACGGCAAAGTTGAACGGCTCTTTGCCCGTGTAGGTGCCGGCGGCACGGGCATCGTCGGTCAGGAGCTGTGATGCCCCGACCAGCGCGGCAGCGTAGGTAGGGTCGTCGACCAGTGCTGGCTCCGGTGCTTGGTCGAGCATAGCGCGGATGGCCCCGACGGCGTCCTCGCGCTTGACCTCCCACACGCGGTGCGTAATGCCGGCGGGGTCGGTGACGGCATAGAGTGAAGCGCCCTCTTTTGCGGCGCCGAGGATGATATCCATGACGGGCGAGGCTTCGTAGGCGAGCGACACGGGGCGCGGCTGAACTTTGAGCTCGGCGATCGCGTGCGCAGCGGCGGCCACGTCAGCGCTGGCAACGCCCTTGCCGCCCGCAAGTACACTCGTCGGGCAGATCGCCACGACACCTGTTACGCGCCCCGGCTCGCCCGAGCATTCGTACACGTAATACGCCGCACCCGGGTCCTTGAGCATCAGGCCATCGGCAATGGCTCCGCGCAGAGCATCGTTGCCGCTCAGGATGCTACCCATTGCAGGCAGCGCCTCGAGCACGCGGTCCTGAGCCGGGCGGATGCAGGGAAACGGAAGTGCTTTCATGGGCGGTCCTAACGCACGAGTCGGTTTGTTCGCGGCTTATTATGCCCCAACTTGGCCGCTCGCGTCCCAGAGCACGTTATCGGCGAGCGCGATCAGCACCTGCTGACAACGAACGATATCGGCATGGGGCACATATTCGTTGGGCTTGTGCGCGAGCGCGAGCGACCCGGGACCGTAGCTCATGCAATTGCGGTTACCTGTCTTGCCGGCAATGACAGCGGTGTCGGTGTAGCCGGTAAAGAAGCCGACGGTTGTGTCCGCCCCCGTCACGTCATCGGCGACACGTTTGAGCGCGGCTAGAAGAGGAGAGCTTGGATCGCGCTCGATGGCGGGGCGGTCGCCCGTCACGGTGTAGCTGCCATGGCAACCGGGAACGGCGGCTTCGGCGACGGCGATGGCCTGCTCTACCATGCGCGTCACGGCGGCCGTATCGGTCGGCGGGGTCAGACGCATGTCGACCCAGACTTTGGCGCGGTCGGGCACGACATAGGGGCGATATCCGCCCTCGATTTGGCCAAACGTGATGGTCGAAGACCCCAGCTCATCGTGCGCGGGCAGCGCCACAAACGCGCGACGGAGTGAACACACGACCTCGGCCATGGCGGCGACGGCATCCGCGCCCTTCCACGGCTGGCTCGCATGCGCCGTCACGCCAGCCATTTCAATCTCGAACCACGTACGCCCCTTGTGCGCCACCTGGATCTGTCCGTCGGTGGGCTCGGTGTCCAGCACCCATTCGCGCGAACCGACCCAGCCGGCATCGATGGCTGCCTCGGAGCCTCGCATAAAGTCTTCCTCGTCGACCGAGCAGATGAGCGAAAAGCCGCGGCGGGGCAGCGCGCCATCCGCCGCCACGCGCTCGAGCGTATGGACCAGTGCGGCAATGGCACAGGCCAGGCCACCCTTCATATCGCAGGCACCGCGGCCGTAGAGCTTGCCGTCGCGCACGACCGCCCCGAGCGGCGTAATGTCCGCGTCCCAGCCGTCGCCCAAGGTAACGGTATCCATGTGGCAGATATAGACCAGCCGCGCCTCGTCGCCCAGTCCCGGCACGGTGACCATAAGGTTGCGGCGCCCGGGGAGTACTTCGAGCTCTGCAATTTGCACGGCATCGAGTACCGGATGGCTCAGCTGCGCTAACCGTTCCTCAACCAACGCTTTGATATAGCGTTCAATCTCGCCCTCATACGCACCTGGGTCGGAACTGTCGATCCGCACGAGTCTTTGCGTAAGCCGCCAAGCAAAACCTGTATCAACCATAGGCACCTCACAGATAGTTAGGTCAACATACAGATTGTATGCCAAGAAGCGGCTCGGTGCATTTAATGGAGTGCTTACAAAAACAGGGGCGCCTCTCATGCGAAAGGCGCCCCCGCGGGCATTCAATGTCAGTAACGGGCAGGCCACATGGGGAACTGCCCGTCAGATCAGCCGGCGCTATTTGATTACGCGCACGCGATACATCGACGGAATCTGCTTGAGCGCCTCGATGGTGCTGCTGTCCAGGTGCTCATCGGTGTCGAACATGGTGTAGGCGTTCTCGCCAGCGGACTCGTTGGTCATACGCTGCACGTTGGCGTTGTCCTTGGCGAGAATGGCTGTGATCTGGCCGATCATGTTGGGCACGTTGGCGTGCAGACAGGCGATGCGGCTCGCGGCGCGCGCCTTGCCCATGCTGCAGGCGGGATAGTTGACGCTGTGTGCGATGTTGCCGTTCTCCAGGTAATCCTTGAGCTCGCTGATGGCCATATCGGCGCAGTTGGCCTCGGCCTCGCCGGTGCCGGCGCCCGAGTGCGTGGTGATAAACGTATTGGGCATCTTGACGGTCTTGGGCGTGGCGAAGTCGCAGCTAAACCAGCTGAGCTTGCCCTCGCGCAGGGCGGCGTCGACGGCGTCCTCGTCAATGATGGTTTCGCGTGCGTAGTTGATGAGCACGGCGTCGGGTGCCAGCAGGTTAATCTGCTCGGTGCTGATCATGCCGATGGTGTCGGCCTTGCTGGGCACGTGTACGGTGAGGTAGTCGCAGCCGCGGCAGAGATCCTCGAGCGTGCCCACACGCTGCACCTCGCGGCTCAGCACCCACGCGTGCTCGACGGAAATGAACGGGTCGTAGCCGTAAACGTCCATGCCCAGGTCGACGCAGGCGTTGGCGACCTTGGAGCCCACGTTGCCCAGGCCGATGACGCCGATGCGCTTGCCCTTGAGCTCGCGGCCCACAAAGGCCTTCTTGGCCTTCTCGGCATCGACCTGAATCTCGGGGTCGTCGGCGTTGTCGCGCACCCAGTTCATCGATTGCACCACGCCGCGGCTCGAGAGCACCAGCATGCCTAGGACGAGCTCCTTAACGGCGTTGCTGTTAGCGCCGGGGGAGTTAAAGACGACAACGCCCTTCTTGGCGTACTCCTCGACGGGGATGTTGTTGACGCCGGCACCGCAGCGGGCGATGGCGCGGATGCCCTCGGGCAGCTCGTAGCCGTGCAGGTCGGTCGAGCGCATCAGGATCGCGTCGGCCTCCTCGGCGGTGCTTACAAACTCGTAGCCCTCGCCAAACTCGACTTTGCCGTCTTTAGTGATGTCGTCGATGGTCTTAATCTTGCGCATGGAAAAACTCCTTAGCAGGTTTTAATCTAAACAGGGTGGTCTGAGGTGGCTGGTCGGCCCGCGTGTTGCGGGCTAGTTAGATCGCGGGCTCAAACTATGCTGCGCTTCGAAGTCCTTCATGTACGTGGCCAGCGCCCGCACGTCCTCCATGGTGACGGCGTTGTACACGCTGGCGCGCATGCCGCCGACGAGGCGATGGCCCTTGACGTTTTGGATCTGGTGCTCTGCCGCGCCTGCGACAAAGGCGGCGTCGAGGTCGGCGTCGCCGGTACGGAAGGTGACGTTGGCGATGGAGCGGCTGTCGGCCTGTGTGGTGCCATGGAACAGCTCGCTGTGCTCGAGCAGGTCGTAGAGTAGGTTAGCCTTGGTCCAGTTGCGCTCGGCCATGGCGGCAAGTCCGCCGGTCTGCTCAACCCAACGGAACACCTTGCCGCACACGTAGATGCCAAAGGTGTTGGGCGTGTTGAGCATGGAGCCCTTGGCGGCCTGGGTCTTAAGGTCCATGTACTGCGGCGTCTGCGCAAAGGCGGGGCCTTCGGCGATAAGGTCGTCGCGCGCGATGACCACGGTCACGCCCGCGGCACCGGCGTTTTTCTGCGCGCCGGCGTAAATGAGCCCGTAGCGTTCGACGTCGAGCGGCTGCGACAGAAAGCAGCTCGAGACATCAGCGACCAGCGGTACGTCGCCGCAGTTGGGCAGCTCGTGGTACATGGTGCCAAAGATGGTGTTGTTCTGGCAGATGTAGACGTAGTCGAGTCCGTCGCCTGCGGCCTCGGTGGCAATGCGCGCGTTGATGTCGGCCATGGTGGGTATGCGGTCGAAATTGGTGTTCTCGGAGCTCGCGAGCAGCACGGCCTCGCCGTACTTGGCGGCCTCCTTGTATGCCTTGTTGGCAAAGTTGCCGGTCACGATGTAGCCGGCGCGGCCGCGGCGCATGAGGTTCATGGGGATGCCCGCAAACTGCAGCGTGGCGCCGCCCTGCAAAAACAGGACGCGGTAGTTGACGGGGATGCTTAGCAGGCGACGCAGGGTTGCCTCGGCGTCGTCGATGATCTGCTGGTACATGCTAGATCGATGGCTCATCTCGAGCACGGACATGCCGCAACCGCGGTAGTCCATCATCTCGTCGGCGATCTCGGCGAGCACGCTTGTAGGCAGTGCGGCCGGGCCAGCTGAGAAGTTGTGCACACGTGCCATCTTCTAGTCTCCCTCGTAGTCGTTTGAACGTTCGGGATACTTTAGCACAGTGGAGCGCCAGGCGCGACCGCATCACAACAAAACCCGAGTGCGCCGCTATGATTTACAGGATGGTTACATGGGGGAGGGGTGCTTTACTCCTCAGGCAAATCCGAATCTGCGAGCGAAGGCATGAGGTTCTCTAGGCGCTTGATCTCTTCGTCGCAAATTAGCCACTTCCTGGTCACTACGACGCCAGTGTGGCGATGACGGCTTCGTCGCCGGCGTATATGAGGGTGTTGCCGTCGGGGATGATCGTCTGGCCGTCGCGTTTGAGCATCACGACGATAAAGGGATGCTTGCCTTGCGGCACATCGCGAAGACGCTGGCCGGCCAGGCGACCGTGGGGGGTTACGGTGACCTCGCGCAGCGTAACCTCGGCACGCTCTTCAAACGTCGGCGCGGCCATCACCAGCAGGTCACCTTCCTCGATGACGGTATCGCCGTTGGGCAGCACCGGGTGCGCCCCGTCGCGCAGCACCAGGACCACGAGCATGTCTGTGGCGCTGCCAATGTCCGCGAGCGAGCGTCCGGCAAACGGATGTCCAGCGCCCACCTTGAGCTTTACAAACGACATGCCGTCCTCGTCGCGGTAGTCGTTAAAGGTGCGGCGCACGTCGCCGGTCGCATCGATCATATCGAGCTTCTTCGCCAACGCCGGCAGCAGCGAGCCCTGCACCACAATGCTCGACACGGCAATCACAAACACCAGGTCAAATAGGTCGTGTCCGCCGGGAACGCCGGCCACCACGGCAAAGAGACTAAAGACGACCGAAGCTGCTCCGCGCAGACCCGCCCAGCTTACGAGCGCAACCTGGCGAGGGTTCGTCCTAAACGGTGCCAGCAGCATGCCTACGGCGATGGGGCGGCTCGCAAAGAGCATAAACGCCATGAGCGCCAGGCCCGGTAGCAGCATTTGCGGCAGGCGTGCGGGTGTAACGAGCAGGCCCAGCAAAAAGAAGATGGTCATCTCTGCCATCTCGGTGAGGGTGTCAAAGAAGTGCGCCATCTCGACTTTGCCGGTGATGTCGCTGGCACCCAGCACAATGCCGGCCAGGTATACAGCCAAAAAGCCGTTGCCGCCCAGATAGCTTGGTAGCGCGTAGGCAACGATCGCCACGGCGAACAAAAAGATGGTCTGCGCGCCCTCGGCCGTTGCGTGCGCGCGTTCAATCAGGCGGCCCGCCGCCCAGCCGATGGCGAGGCCCAGGCCCACGCCCAGGATAATCTGCTTGGCCAGCAGCACGGGGATGTTAATGTCGCCGCCGGCCGCGAGTGTGGCGAGCACGGCGGTGAGCATGTAGGCGACGGGATCGTTGGAGCCCGATTCGACCTCGAGCAGCGAGTCGGTGCCGCCCTTCAGCGACAGGCTGTGCTCGCGCAGAACACTAAAGACGCTGGCCGCGTCGGTGGATGCCACGACCGAGCCCAGCAGCAGGCCGCCGATCCAGTCGAAGCCCAGCACAAAGTGGGCGAACACGCCGGTGATGCCTGCGGTGATGACGACGCCGAGCGTGCTCAGCAGCACCGCCGGCGCAGCGACGGGCT
Organism: Collinsella sp.; assembly: GCA_031292915.1. Lineage (GTDB taxonomy): Bacteria > Actinomycetota > Coriobacteriia > Coriobacteriales > Coriobacteriaceae > Collinsella. The sequence goes on along the minus strand of JAUMSH010000009.1, from coordinate 9,803 downwards.
TGGCGCGGTCGATATTGGTGTTAAAGCCGCCGTAGAACATGATGAATAGCAGCGCCGTGCTGCAGACGGTTTCGGTGAGTGCGTAGTCGCTAAAGTCGATATGCGTCGGGCCGTTGACGCCCAACAACATGCCCAGCGCGATAAAGATGAGCAGGGTGGGGAAGGGGAGTTTTTTGCCGACGGGTTTGATGGTCAGGCACAAAATGATGACGAGGCCGATAAAGAGAAGGATCTGGTTCATGGATAGTGTCCGCTCCTGGGTGGTTGGCGTGGCACGGTCAGCTGTCTGTGGTTATTTGTACCCAAAGATGGTGGGTTTATGGGGTTGGATTGCGGGCGTGCGCGATATCGTCATAGACGGCTGCCGTCTTTGCCTCTGCTCGGAAACCCTTTCCAGCTTTATTGCAACGGAGTACAATGGGTAACGTTTAAGTTCAACTTGAAGTTTTAGTTGCGGCACCGGGCTTCGGCCGCAATGCAAGGAGAGGCGTACCATGGCGATCTATGTGACATCTGATGCTCACGGGCACGTGCGTGCGCTTGACGAGGCCCTGTCTAAGATCTCGTTGACGTCCGACGACACGCTGTACGTGCTGGGCGACATGATCGATCGCGGGCCCGATCCGGTCGGCGTTATTAAGCTCGTGCGCTCGCTGCCCAACGCCCACGTGCTCAAGGGTAATCACGAGCAGATCATGCTCGATGCCATCATTGGTCAGGATCCGCTCGATGCCGAGACCTGGGATATCAACGGTGGCTGGACGACGCGCGAGCAGCTCAACGACATGGAATTTGAGGCATACGAGGAGCTCGTGCGATGGATGGCCGCGCTGCCGCTCTACGCGGTGGTCGAGACCGAGGAGCGCCCGTATCTGCTGGTACACGCCGGCATTCAGACCGAGGCGGCGCGGGCGTTTTTGCTTGAGCATGGCGTCGATTGTGCCGATGGCGTTGGAGCGGTGGGTGCCGATCGCGAGCTGCTGCAGCAGATGCTCGCGGTGCAGTCGTCCGATGACCTGCTGTGGATTCGTCACGGCTATTGGGATGTGCCGACCGGGCTGCTTTCTACCGAGGGTAAGGGCCCGGTCGTTGTGAGCGGTCACACGCCAACGGTGTCGCTCGGGCGTTATTGCGAGGTCGGTGGTCTTGCGGGGCTCGACGAGGAGTCGGGCCGCGGGCAGATCGTGCGCTTGGGCGGCGAGGACACTGCCGGTGTGCCCGATCGTATCGACATCGACTGCGCCGCCGCCACCGGCTCCGAGTTCGGCCGCGTGGGCATCCTGCGCCTGGACGACGGGGCGGAGTTCTACGCGAATATCAACCCGGGCGAATAATCGGTGCAAGGGGTAGCTAATTTTGGACGGGGCCTTTTTTGACTACTTTCGGAGAGTAGCGCCTTCTTGCTCGGTAAGCGCTAGAAATGAGGAGCGTCTGCGTCCTCGATAGCGCGAAAATGCTCGAAAAACCGTTGCAACGGAGTCAAACGACGTCGCGGCGGTTCTTTTTTGGCTGCCCGCTGGCTAAGTGAGTAGGCTTTTTTGGAAATGCCGAGCACCCAACATATTTGCCTCAATAAAACCGCAGGTCACAGACTTGTGCTCTGTTGGTGTGGTCGGGGATTCGGTAAAAGTCTACTCACTTAGTTTTGCGTGATGAATATTGTCCGCAACGAGACCCCAGACGGGGTGATTCCATCGCAAATTCCGGTGACCGGGCAGCTAATTAGGCGCCGTACGGATTCCGGTCCCTCTCTATGCGTTGGCGGATGCGGCGGTACTCGATTATCAGCAGCACCAGGAGTAGGGCCATGATGGCTAGGTAGCTCACTACAGCGCCCATCAGACCCAGCAGCTTAATCAGGATCACCGGCAGCACCACGCTTACGGCGAAGCAGATCAGGTAGATCTTGGTGACGTCTCCAGCGTGGCGTAGCACCGTGATGATGGCGTAGATAAAGTCGATGGCCGCGGTGACGCCGCCGGCGACGACCATCAGCAACGCCAGCGTACGGTAGCGCTCAAAGCTGAGGCCGTACATCAAGCTCATGAGGGGAATACCGGGACCTGCCATAAATGCGGCGCACACGCCGGTGATGACCACGATCAGCGCCATAACGGCAACAATAATCAGGTCAAAGCGATGACGCTTGCGAGGATTAGCCCAAATGCTCGACAAGCGCAGAAGCTGCGGTTTATAGATAAATCCAATGCTCAGCAAAATAGCCTGCGCCGGAAAGAACAGGGCATTAAAGTACAGCTGATATTTGTATGCCAGCGTGCCTTCCATCACAAACTTGGGCATGCTCTCAATTAGGTTGAACAGGAACAGTGCACCAAAGAGCGGGGCGCACTGGACAAACAGGTGGCCGACCTCGCGCAGACTCACGCGGCGCGATTTTTCGGTCTCGAGCAGGGCGAGCGGCGCGGTGACCAGCACGAGCGAGGCGATCGCGGTGACACCCATGGCCATGGCCGCGATGGGCATGCTGCGCGTGAGGAACAGCGCCACGCTGAAGACCGCGATGACGCCGACGGAGCGTAGCGTTTGGCTCATTCCAGCCAAGTAGAGTTTGTCGGCCTGCTGCAGGCGGCCTTCGTACACGTCGGCGACGCCATCGATGACCTTATACAGGTAGACGCCCAGGCCGATCGTCGCCATCTGTGCATCATAGCCGCGGGCGCTGCTGTACATGAGGCCGCAGCCTAGGGCGAGCGCTCCACAAAGCCAGCGGTTGAGCTGGTAGGAGGCAAAGGACGTCTTTTCGTCGATGTCTGAGACCTGGAAATTGCGCACGCCGTAGTTGCACGCGATCATGATGAGCGTGCCGGTGACAAAGGCGATGGAGAATTTGCCTGCTTCTTCGGCGCCCACGAGCTGCGTAGACACGATGGTGAGCAACGGAAACGCCAGGCCCCACACGGCGGTGCCGAGGGTGTTCCAAAGATAGTCGCGGCTGGTGGCGTGCTCCTCGTATTCCGCTTCCTGCATGGAGAAGCCGCCGCCGTAGACGGCGCCGAGCAGACGGTTCCACCAAGCGTTGACCATGCGGCGGACGGGGCCGGGCTCCCGATCGCGTTCGCGCCGGCGACGTGTGGCTTGGCTGCTATCGGGTCCGCCGGCGTTGCGCTGGCTCAGCTCCTGGATGCGCGCGAGCTCTTCGGCCGTGTGGGAGGCGGGGAACAGGCCGTTCTCGATGCGGCCGCCCTGGGCCTTCGCGGCGCCGTCTTTCGATGCAGCGGGGTTGGAGATGCCGTTACGGCGGGCGATGGCGCGGCGAATGCTATCGAGGGGCGTGATGCTCAAAGCGGGGTCCTTTCTATTGCTGCGCTCTAGTATAGACACCTCGGTGTCCGCTCGTATTTTTGAACAGGTTGTTCAATAATTTCGGCGGCGCCATTCAGTAGTCGGCACTTAGGGACGTTCCTTATGTGCCGGCACTTTGGGAACGTCCCTAAGTGCCGGCATCCGGGGACATTCCTTGAATGTTGCCTGTTCAAGAGTGTCCCCAATGACTAGGCGTTTAAAAACGTCCCCAATGACTAGGCCGCTTGCCTGCGATTTTTGACCGTTGGGCGGGCTTGCCACCCTTGCCGCAAAAACGTTTTTGCATATCGGGTACAACGGCCTTTACGTGAGTAAAGTGCGCGCCGCGTCCATGTGTCGCGTTTTTAAAGGAGGCCCCATGCCTGGTGTTACCCCTGCAGAAGTTTTGTCCAACTTTGGTATTACGCTGGTCGAAGATCCCGCCGAGAATCAACCCCGTCTGCTGGTCGATCTGCCCGCCGCGGAGCTCGTCGAGCACGCTATCCGCCGCGAAGAAGGCCGCATGGCATCCAACGGCGCGCTGGTGATCGAGACGGGGGAGCGTACCGGCCGTTCCCCCAATGACCGCTTTATCGTTGACACCCCCGATGTTCACGACAAGATTGCCTGGGGCGCGGTCAACCGCCCGCTGTCCGTCGAGAGCTATGAGGCCATCAAGGCCGGCATCGTCGACTATCTCAACGAGCGCGACGTGTTCGTCACCCGCGGCATGGCAGGCGCCGACCGCAACCACACGCGTCGACTGCTCGTTGCCTGCGAGCGAGCCAGCCAGGCACTCTTTATCAAGCAGATGCTCGCCCGCCCGCTTGCCCGCGAAATCGCGCGCACCGGCGAGCCCGACTTCTGCGTGCTCGCAGCGCCCGGTTACCAGTGCGACCCCGCCATCAAGGGCCTCAATTCCAGCGCTGCCGTGGTCATCAACTTCCAGGAACGCGTGATTCTGGTCGCCGGCACCGGCTACTCCGGCGAGATTAAAAAGTCGATCTTTAGCGTCATGAACTATCTGCTGCCCGTCGAGGACGACGTGCTGCCCATGCACTGCTCGGCCAGCATGGATCCCGTCACGCACGAGACCGCCGTGTTCTTTGGCCTGTCCGGCACCGGCAAGACCACGCTTTCGGCCAATCCCACGCGCCTGCTGATCGGCGACGACGAGCACAGTTGGTCCGACATGGGTATCTTCAACATCGAGGGTGGCTGCTACGCAAAATGCGAGGGCCTGGACGCCTTCCACGAGCCCGAGATCTTCAACGCCGTCCGTTTTGGCGCCATTTGCGAAAACGTGGTGCTCGACGAGAACCGCAAGCCCAACTACGACGACATCTCGATCACGCACAACACGCGCGTGGCCTATCCCGTGGAGCACATTCCTAACGCGTGGACTAAGGGCATGGGCACCACTCCGAGTGTCGTGCTGTTCCTGACTTGCGACGCTTTTGGCGTGCTGCCACCCATCTCACGTCTGACGGCCGATGCCGCCATGTACCACTTTGTGACGGGCTTTACGGCTAAGATTCCCGGCACCGAGGTCGGCGTCACCGAGCCCACGCCCACGTTCTCCTCGCTGTTTGGCGAGCCGTTTATGCCGCTCGACCCCATGGTCTATGCCAAGATGCTCGGCGAGCGTATCGCCGACGGTCGTACGCGCGTGTACCTGGTCAACACCGGCTGGATTGGCGGCGGTTATGGTGTGGGCCATCGCATCGAGCTTGCCTACACGCGCGCCCTGGTGGCCGGCGCCCTCGACGGTACCATCGAGGACAGCGAGTTCTTGCACGACGACATCTTTAACGTCGACATTCCCACGACGTGCCACGGCGTGCCCGATGGCATCCTGGTGCCGCGCCAATACTGGCAGAGCACCGCGCGCTATGACGAGGCCGCGCACAACCTGGCGGTGATGTTCGAGGAGAACTTCGAGAAGAAGTACTCGCACCTGCCCGAGTCCGTCAAAGCCGCCGGCCCGCACGCCCAAGTACACGCCGACGCTCGTCATCGCGGCCGCGGGCTGCTGGGACTTCGCCACTAGCTTCGCCGTGAGTCCATATCCACCACAAAGGGGACAGGCGCCTTTATGGTGGTTTTGCTCGCGTGGATGACTCGGGTTACAATACGCTTGACATATCGTCCCCTTCTCCGGATGGGGACAGCGTAAGCGCTCTTGTGGCGGCACCGTAGGACTTTGAAGGTGGCCGCTGTGAGGGCGCTTTTTGTTTAGGCGCCCTCGCTCGGGCGTACGCTATGAAGGGAGAGCATATGAAGAGTTTCGTTGCCGAGGATTCGTTTTGGGAGCTGTTTCCGCAGGCGGCGGTCGGCGTCGTAGTCGTAAAGGGCATGAAGCCCGCGGCCCAGATTCCCCAGGAGGACGTGGATGCGATCGCCACGTTGCTCAATCGCGCCAATATCGATGCGGAGCGTCACCTGACAAGCGATACCATCAGCGAGAACGCGCCGGTTAAGGCATGGCGCGAGGCGTATCGCCTGTTCAAGACCAAGAAGGGCGCGCGTTGCTCAGTTGAGAACCTGCTCAAGCGCGTGCTCAAAGGCAAGCCGGTCGGCCACATCACACCGGCGGTGGATATCTACAACACGATTTCGTTGACTTATGCGCTGCCCGTTGGCGGCGAGGACCTGCATGCGATTGAGGGAGATCTTCGCTTGAAGGTGACCGATGGTGGCGATGCGTTCTTGCCGCTTGGCGAGGAGGCGGACGATCCGACGCTGCCCGGCGAGCTCGCCTACATCGACGATGCGGGCGCTGTGTGCCGCTGCTGGAACTGGCGCGACGGCGTTCGCACGGCGCTGTCCGATGATTCGGCCGATGCGTTCCTGGCGATTGAGTGCGTGGAGCCCGAGCGGATGGGGGATTGCCAGGCCGCGATCGATCGCTTAGCCGAGCTGCTCGAGCGCTATCTGGGAGCGACGGTTGTCGTTAAGACGCTTGTGACCCGCGACAATCCCTGCGTGGAGCTGTAGCGACGCCTGCGGATCATGTTCGCCGGTCAAAACCACCACAAAGGTGCCTGTCCCCTTTGTGGTGGTTTTTATGTTGATGGGTTAACAAATGGGGTATTTGGGTACGGGTGTCGCCTTATGCGACTAAGATGTTTACCCGTAAGCATTATGCAAGCGAAAGGCGGTCGTCTCCCATGCAGCAGAACGACGAGACACGTTTCGAGGACTTTGTCGGACTGATCAGCGGGCTCTACAAGGAGATTCAGCGCATTAAGACATCCGAGGGCGCAAGGCTGGGCCTCAAGGGCTCCGATGTTATGTGCCTTTACTATCTTGAGCGCAGCAGGGACGGCCTGACTGGCGCTGACCTGGCTCGCATGGCAGGCGTGACCCGCGCCGCCGTCTCGCGTACGCTCGCGCATCTGGAGGAGGGCGGCTACGTCGAGGTCGACGATTCGGGCGATGCCGCCGTTAAGTATCGTGCTCCGGTGCGCCTGACCGCTCTGGGCGGCGAGAGCATGAGCGAAGCGGACCGCATCATTCGCGAGGTGCTCGATACCACCGGTAAGGCTATGGGTGTGGAGCAGCGCGAGCAGATGTATGCGTCGCTGCGCACGATTCTCAACACCCTGCGCGAGCTGTAGGGCCGCCAAGGCTTTTGCTTCCAATTAACAACTGCATAGTCCTGTTTGAGCGCGTATACCGTGCCGGGGCCTTGCTGTCAAAATTCCCTGCGCGGGACCTGCGCAAGAAAGGATTCGCTATGTCCGTCCGCATTATTACCGATTCCGCAAGCGATATGTCGCCGGTCGAGCACCCAGCACTGGCCGTTTTGCCGCTGTCCGTCACCTTTGGCACCGATGTGTACATGGATGGCATCGACATCGATCACCAGCGCTTTTACGAGATGCTCGTGGAGCGCGATGAGCTGCCCAAGACCGGCCAGGTCAACCCGTACGCGTTTTCGCAGGCGATTGCCAAGGTTCGTGAAGCCGGCGATGAGGCTGTGATTATTACCGTGGGCGCTAAGCTATCAGGCACCAATCAGAGTGCCCGTACCGCACTTGCCGAGGCGCCGGGCGGCGACGTGTACGTGGTGGATAGCAATAACGTCACTCTGGGCGAGCGTGTCCTGGTCGAGTATGCCCTGCGCCTGGTGAACGAGGGCCGTAGTGCGGCCCAGATCGCGGCGGCCGTCGAGGCCGTCCGTGACCGCGTGGTCGTCATCGGCCTGCTCGAGACGCTGGAGTACCTGGTGCGCGGCGGTCGTCTGTCTGCTGCGGCCGGCGCCGTGGGCACGCTGCTCAACGTAAAGCCTGTGGTGGCTGTCGAGGACGGTCTGATCGTGCAGCTGGGCAAGGCGCGCGGTTCCAAGAACGGCCGCAACCTGCTGAACCAAAAGGTCGAAAAGGCGGGCGGCATCGACTTTTCCATGCCGCTGGCGCTCGGCTATACGGGTCTTTCGGATGCGGTGCTCAAGAAGTATATCGAGGACAGTGCCGCGTTGTGGGCCGGCCATGCCGAGGGTGAGCTGCCCATCCACACTATCGGCGCCACCATCGGCACCCACGTGGGCCCCGGCGCTGTAGCCGTAGCCTTCTTCCGCCCCGCCAACTAGCTTTCCGGTCAAAACCACCACAAAGGGGACAGGTACCTTTGTGGTGGTTTATGCTGGGTTCGGTTGAAAGGAGCACGCGATGGCGTCTGAGGGCTTTTTTGAACGGGTGTACGAGGTGGTCGAGCAGATCCCCGAGGGGATGGTCGCCACGTATGGTCAGGTGGCGCTGCTTGCCGGTCGACCACGAAGTGCGCGGTATGTGGGGTATGCCCTGCATAGCAATCCGCGCCCCGGCGAGATTCCCTGTCACCGCGTGGTGTTTGCCGACGGGCGCATATGCGAGGGTTTTGCTTTTGGCGGTCCCGATGCTCAACGTGAGCTTTTGCTAGGGGAGGGTGTGGCGTTTAAGGACGACATGCACGTCGACCTGGCCGTCTGTCGTTGGCCTGCCGGACTCTAACGGCTTTGTCGTGGCGAAAACCATCACAAAGGTGCCTGCCCCCTTTGTGGTGGCTTAGTTTACTTGGGCTAACTTATGGAGAAGCTATGGCGGCGGATATTGATCCTGCAAAGTAAACCACGGTGAACTATATTGGTTTCAGCAACGGAGCAGGCAATAGGCGATGAAAAAGCCTGCCCTGTTGAGTTTGATTCGCATTCCTCCCCTCTGTGCGATTCAACGGTGTACTTCGGGAACAGGCCCGCTGGCAACTAACTGCCGGCGGGCCTGTTCCTGTTTGTCGGGGGAGTGCGATGGACGGAGCCGAAGCGGTCCGGCTCCAAAATGAGGCGGACGCCGCAGCGCCCGCCCTAAAGCAATCTAAAGCTCAAGCCGGCAGATCGGTCTAGTACACCATGCCCATGGCGTCCTGAACCTCTGCCAGGGTCTGATCGGCGATCTCGTTGGCGCGACGGTTGCCCTCGTGCAGGACGTCCTTCACATAGTCCAGATCGTTCTCGTAGCGCTGGCGACGCTCGCGGATCGGTGCGAAGTACTCGTTGACGGCCTCGGTCACGTACTTCTTGAGCTGGCCGGAGCCGCCCATGCCAATCTCCTCGGCAATCTCGACCTCGGAACGGCCGGTGCAGATGGCGGCCGTCGAAAGCAGGCCGGACACGCCGGGGCGGTTCTCGGGATCGAACGTGATCATGCGCTCGGAGTCGGTCTGGCTCTTCTTGATGCGCTTGGCCGTCTCCTCGGCGGTCATCGAGATGTTGATGGCGTTGCCGTAGCTCTTGCTCATCTTGCGACCGTCCAGGCCGGGCAGCAGCGGGGTCTCGGACAGCAGCGCGTCGACCTCGGGGAACACCTTGCCGTAGCGGTTGTTAAAGCGGCGGGCGATGGTGCGGGTGAGCTCGATGTGCGGCAGCTGGTCGCGGCCGACGGGCACCACATTGCCCTTGCAGAACAGGATGTCGCAGGCCTGGTGCACCGGGTAGGTGAGCAGAAGGCCGGTGAGCTCGTGCCCCGAGGCCTCCATCTCGGTCTTGACCGTGGGGTTGCGCGCCAGCTCGGCCTCGGACACCAGCGACAGGAACGGCAGCATGAGCTGGTTGGCGGCGGGCACGGCGGAGTGCGCGTAGATCATGGTCTTGTCGGGGTCGATTCCGCAGGCAAGGTAGTCCATGACCATGTTGTACACGTTGTCCTGGATGTGCTCGGTGGTGTCGCGGTCGGTGATGACCTGGTAGTCGGCGATGAGTACGTTGGTCCTGGCGCCCATGTTCTGCAGCTCCACGCGGCCCTTGAGGGTGCCAAAGTAGTGACCCAGGTGCAGACGGCCGGTGGGGCGGTCGCCGGTAAGCATGGTGAACTTCTCGGGCGTCTTGGCCAGGCCCTCGCGAATGGCGTTGCTCTTTTGCAGCGCGACTTCGTAGCTGTTCTCGTTTGGCATGATTGCTCCTAACGTTCGTTCGCAGGTTTTGATGATAACGCGTTTATTGGAGGGGCGGGGCGTAAGTAGGC
>JAUMSH010000005.1 GCA_031292915.1 Collinsella sp. | reverse complement strand
GGTGCGGCCAATCGCCATAATCTCGCCCACTGCCTTCATGCGCGTGGTGAGCGTGGGGTCGGTACCCTTGAACTTCTCGAAGGCAAAGCGCGGCACCTTGACCACACAGTAGTCAATCGTGGGCTCAAAGCAGGCGGGCGTTGCCTTGGTAATGTCGTTGACGATTTCGTCGAGCGTGTAGCCCACAGCCAGGCGCGCGGCGGCCTTGGCAATGGGGAAACCCGTTGCCTTGGAGGCCAGCGCGGACGAACGGCTCACGCGCGGGTTCATCTCGATGACGATCAGGCGGCCGGTCCGGGGGTTCACGGCAAACTGCACGTTGGAGCCGCCGGTCTCGACGCCGATCTTCTCCAGAATGGCGAGCGAGGCCACGCGCATGCGCTGATACTCAAGGTCGGAGAGCGTCTGCGCCGGCGCCACGGTGATGGAGTCACCGGTATGCACGCCCATGGGGTCGAGGTTCTCGATGGAGCACACGATGATGCCGTTGCCGGCGTGGTCACGCATGACCTCCATCTCGTACTCTTTCCAGCCCTCGATGGACTCCTCGACCAGCACCTCGTGGGCGGGCGAAAGCTCAAGACCCTGGCTCACGATGGAAACGAGCTCCTCGTGAGTATGCGCGATGCCACCACCGGCGCCGCCCAGGGTAAAGCTCGGACGCAGCACGCAGGGATAGCCCACACGCTCGGCGATGGCCTCGGCGTCAGCCACGCTGTAGGCATAGCCCGAGCGCGCGACCTCCAGGCCGATCTCGGCCATGGCCTCGTTAAAGAGCTTGCGGTCCTCACCGCGCTCGATGGCGGCAAGGTCACAGCCGATCATCTCGACGCCGTACTTGTCGAGTGTGCCGTCCTTTGCCAGCTCGACGGCGGCATTCAGACCGGTCTGGCCGCCCAGCGTGGGCAGCAGCGCGTCCGGGCGCTCCTTCTTGATCACGCGCTCGATAAATTCGGCGGTGATGGGCTCGACATAGGTGCGGTCGGCCAAGCCCGGGTCGGTCATGATGGTCGCCGGGTTGGAGTTGACCAGGATGACCTCAAAGCCATCCTCCTTGAGCACCTTGCAGGCCTGGGCGCCGGAGTAGTCGAACTCGCAGGCCTGGCCGATGACGATGGGGCCCGAACCAATGACGAGGATACGCTTGATGTCAGTACGTTTCGGCATGTTAGTTCTCCTCGGTCTCAGCGGTCTCGGACTCAGCAAAGTTCCAGCCGGCAAGGCGGTCCTTCGCGGTATCGATGTCCAGGTAGTTCTCCTCGCCGTCCATGAGTCGCGTAAAGGCGGTAAAGAGATAGTGGGCATCGGTGGGGCCAGGCGAGGCCTCGGGGTGGTACTGGACCGAGAAGCACGGGGCGTCGAGCAGCTGGATGCCCTCGGCGGTGCCGTCGTTGAGGTTCACATGTGTCAGGCGAATGCGGCCGAAGCGCTCGTTCATCACGACTGGCGCGATGCCGCGGCGCACCCAGACGCGCAGATCTCCATCGGCCGCATGCTCGGTCTCGCCGCCGGAAAGCTCGGGGACAAGCTTGCCCAAGCTGGGGAACAGCAGGCCGAAGCCATGGTTTTGCGCGGTGATCTCCACGCGACGGCTCACCAGGTTCATAACCGGCTGGTTGCCACCGCGGTGACCGAACTTAAGCTTTTCCATCTGGGCGCCGCAGGCCAGGCTGATCATCTGATGACCCAGGCAAATGCCAAAGACCGGCACCTTGCCGATCAGCTGCTGCACCTGCTCGTAGGTCTCCACCACGGCGTCGGGGTCGCCGGGACCATTGGACAAAAAGACGCCATCGGGATTCATGTCGAGCACCTCACTCGCGGGCGTATCCCACGGCACGACGGTAAGGTCGCAGCCGGCGCGGACCAGACCCTCCAGAATGCCGCGCTTCACACCGCAGTCGTAGGCGACCACTTTGTGACGGGCAGGAGCGGCAGCCGAAAGCGCAAAGTCATGCGTGGCAGGCAGGTCGGCAGCCACAAACTCATGAGGCGCGGGGCAACTTACGGTCTTGACCAGGTTCTCGCCTACCAGCGTGGGCGCTGCGGCCAGACGCTCGGCAAGCTCGTCGACGTCGAAGATCTCGGTCGAGATAATGCCCATCTTGGAACCATTGTCGCGCAGATGGCGCACCAGAGCGCGGGTGTCGACGCCCTCGATAGCGACGATGCCGTGGGCGCGCAGATACTCCGGCACGCTGACGGCCGAGCGCCAGTTAGAAGGCGTGGTGCACATGTCGCGAACGATCATGCCGCGCATAGCCGGAGCGCTCGCAGGGCGCACGGCGTCGCCAGGGAAGGCCGACTGGACGTCGGTCTCGTCGATACCGTAGTTGCCGATCTGCGGATAGGTCATGGTTACGATTTGGCCGGCATAACTCGGGTCGGTCATGACCTCAAAGTAGCCCTCGAGTGAGGTGTTGAAGCAGACTTCGCCGGTCGCGGTGCCCTCGGCGCCGCATGAACGTCCATAAAAAATGGTCCCATCCTCAAGATACAGGATGCAGGGACCGCAGGTGCCCTTGCTGGTTTTGGCCAGCATACGCTGGCAAAGCTCGCTGGGCGCGAAGGTGCGGGCGGCAGCGCCCGCGGTATGGTTGTTCGCCATAATTCTCCTTCCCGGTCTCACAGGACCGGCTTAAAGGTGTGTAGTTAGGCCTCGCGGTATTGTAACCGCAAGCATGCCTCATGGCGTTAATTTCATCGAAATGTTTACGAAATGATAATTATGACTTTCTATGCATAATGTTTTTTAATCCCCGTCCCAGAAAAATCATCCCGCGGGGCTTGTGGCTCACGCGGGATGATGGCGTCTTATTTTTTCTTGTCCTGTTCCAGCAGTTCGGACGGTGTGCGATCGGGCTTGCCGCCACGGAAAATCTCGCGGCCATGCAGACGATGCTCCAGATCGCGCTCGGCTTTTTCCTCGTCAATCTTGGTCTGGCTCACCACCGGGTCCTCAATCAACGACGACACCGAGTTCACCTGCTTCTGAATGCGCTCGGCGATGGTGTCATCCATACTCACGATGCGCATCTTCCAGTCGATACTCGTGGCGTTGGATGAGCTCTTGGTCCACACGAACGTCAAAATGGCGCTCTGGTGGCCGCGCGCGGGGAACATGCCAAAGAAGGAATCGTGCTGAATGTTGCTATCCTCGTCGATATAGGCGTGAACGTTATACACCACGCGGTCGATCTTATCGTTGAGCAACGCGTTGGTCGCAAGCGCCGCGGCCTGGATCTGCCCGTTGGACAGCAGCTCGAGCTCGTTGGCAGACGATGTGTCCAACACCGTCACCTCGACCGTGCCCGTGCGTTCATCGGCTTCATCGACGGTAAAGTCGAGCGGGAACTGCGTAAAGCCGTTGCCCCATTCAAGTCCACCCTTGAGCGCGGTCGAAACGGTATCGACCGAAACGCTCTCGGACAGGTTGGCGGTGTTCAGACGACGCATCACGCCGTAGCCAATCTGCATGCCCACGATCAGCACCAAAATACCGATGACCACGGCCATCGCGGTCTTCGTAATGGTATGGCTCACCTGCGAGCCCGAAGGATCGTCCTCGGACAGCGGGTCGATATGTTTTGCCTGGCTCGCGCGGTCCTCGCTGCGCAGCTGCGCTAGCGCCGCTTTGTCACCGCGCTTGGCCGCAGCCTCCTTCTCACGCATGCGCTCGGTACGCTTTTTGGCGAGCGTGGGATCCAAGACGCCGGATGCATCGATTTCGGAGAATAACTCCGTCACTTCTTCCGGAGTCAAAGGGTTCTTGTCAGCCATAAACTTCCTGTCATATCAATCAGTCGAGCTCGTGCGCACGCGCACCTTCGAACTGCATTCGATAGTAACGGGCATAGGTGCCGCCACGGGCGAGAAGCTCCTCGTGCGTGCCACGCTCCACAACGCGACCATGCTCAACGGTCGCAATCTCATCGGCATGCTTAATGGTCGAAAGACGGTGGGCAATGATAATCGTGGTGCGGCCGCGTGCCAGCTCTTCGAGCGACTCCTGCACCGCCTCCTCGCTCTCGTTATCCAAAGCACTCGTCGCCTCGTCCAAAATCAGGATCTTGGGGTTCTTGAGAAACACGCGCGCGATGGCAACGCGCTGCTTCTGTCCGCCCGAAAGACGGCTACCGCGCTCGCCCACCACGGTGTCGTAGCCCTGCGGAAGCGACTCGATAAAGGCATCGATGTTGGCGCGACGGGCGGCGTCGGCGATCTCTTCCGCCGTAGCGCCCGGCTTGCCGTAGGCGATGTTCTCGCCAATCGTACCGTCAAACAGATAGACATCCTGCTGCACCAGGCCGATGGCACGACGCAGGCTCTGCTGCGTCACATCACGCACGTCCTGGCCGTCGATGCTAATGGATCCGGCAGCCACGTCATAAAAGCGCGGCAACAGCGAACAGGTCGTGGACTTGCCACCGCCCGAAGGGCCAACCAAAGCGATGGTCTGCCCGGGCTTGATGGACAGATTCATATGGTCGATAACGGGACGCTCGTCGGCATCGCCCTCGCCCAGCTCGACATCCTCGTAGTTAAAGCACACGTCGTGATACTCCACGGCGCCGGCAGTCACCTGCAGATCCGTAGCGCCCGGCTTGTCCTGGATATCCGGCGCGGTCGAGAGCACCTCGTCCATACGCTTAAAGCCGGCGATAGCCTTCTGATACGTTTCGGCCGAATTGACGAGTGTCTCGAGCGGCGTGCAGAACAGCGAAATATAGAGTGCAAAGGTCGCCATATCGACCGCCTGCAGCTGTCCCCGGGCGACCAGCCAGCCGCCCAGCAGCACCACGATCACATAGAGCACACCCGAGAGCAGGCCATACGTCGCGGTATAGACGCCCATGGCGTGATACATGTTCTCCTTGGACGAAAGATAGCGATTGTTGGAGGCGCGGAACTTGGCGCGCTCGGTCTCCTCGTTGGCAAAGCTCTTGACTACGCGCATGCCCGCCAGCGAATCCTGCAGCTGCGCATTGATGCCGCTGATCTTTTTGCGGTTGTCGCTAAAGACCTCGCGCATGCGCATGTTCTGCCAAAACATGATGACCGCAAACGCCGCCGTCACCGCGGCCATGGCGAGTGCCAGCACCGGGGCGATGGTAAAGAGAATCATAAACGAGCCGATAATCTCGATGCCGCAGATGATGATCCACTCGGGCACGTGGTGCGCCGCCTCGCAGATATCGAACAGGTCGTTGACCACGCGGCTCATCATGTCGCCCGAGCTGTTGCGGTCAAAGTACGCAAAGCTAAAGCGCTCATACTGATCGAACAGGTCCTCGCGCATTTTGGACTCCATGCGCGCGCCCATCACGTGACCCCAATAGCTCACAAAGTAGCGGCAGGCGCAGCGGACGGCATACATCAGCACCAAGCCCACCGCGATCATGCCGAGCGCCTGCATAATGGCAGCCTGACCCTGAGTAAATAGCCCACCGGTCAAATTGCGCAGGATAATGGGGAACGCCAGGTCAATGGCGGCAAGCGCCAGAGCACAAACAGTATCAGCAACAAAAAGCCCCATCTGGGGCTTGTAATAAGACAAAAACCTCTTCAGCATAATCACCTTACGCGGTTTTACCAAACCGCGTTTCGTCTCGACGCTGCAAGTGCTCCATTTGGACAATCTGGCCTTCAATCGTCGGTCGCGTATATCCATACGCTTCCCTCCTCTTTTAGGCCACCTTGTCTCAAATGG
>JAUMSH010000086.1 GCA_031292915.1 Collinsella sp. | reverse complement strand
CACTCCGTCATGCACTGCTACCGCTGCGACGCCGCGCTCGAGCCGTGGCTGTCCGAGCAGTGGTTTGTGGCCGTTGACAAGCTCAAGGGGCCGGCGCTCGACGCCGTCAACTCCGGCAAGGTCACCTTCCACCCCGCGCGCTGGACGCAGACCTACACCACCTGGATGGAGAACCTCAAGGACTGGTGTATCAGCCGCCAGCTGTGGTGGGGCCACCGCATCCCCGTGTTCTACTGCGAGGACTGCGGCTGGGAGGACGCCCTTACCGAGGACACCGATGTGTGCCCCAAGTGCGGCGGTCATCACGTGCACCAGGACGAGAATGTGTTGGACACCTGGTTCAGCTCGCAGCTGTGGACTTTCGCCACGCAGGGCTGGCCGCAAAAGCCGGAGCTGCTCGAGGGACATCACCCCACGACGGCGCTCGTCACCGCGCGCGACATCATCGCGCTGTGGGTCGCCCGCATGGTCATGAGCTCGCTGTACTTCCTGGACGAGGTGCCGTTTAAGGACGTCGTCATCTACCCGACGATTCTTGCCAAGGACGGAAGCCGTATGTCCAAGTCCAAGGGCAACGGCGTTGACCCCATGGACCTCATTGGCATGTACGGCGCCGACGCCATGCGCTACAACCTGCTCACGCTGTGCACCAACAACCAGGACGTCAAGTTTGACGCGAACATCGACAAGAAGACCAAGAAGCTTATCGACAGCCCGCGTACCGAGCAGGCCAAGTCGTTTGTGACCAAGATCTGGAACGCCAGCCGCTTCCTGCTCATGAACATGGAGGGCTACACGCCCGGCGAGCCCGTCGTGGAGACGCCGGCCGACGCTTGGATGTTCAGCCGCCTGGCCAAGGCCGTGAAGATGGTCACCGAGGGCATTGAGAATTACACCTTTGGCGACATGGCCCGCGGTGTGCAGCAGTTCTTCTGGAACGAGGTCTGCGACTGGTACGTCGAGGTCACCAAGGCCCGCCTGAAGGGCGAGGGCCGTCTGCAGGCGCAGCGCAACCTGATTTTTGTGCTTGACACCTCCATTCGCCTGATGCACCCGCTCATGCCGTTTGTCACCGAGGAGATCTGGGACAACATGCCGGCGAGCGTGCTCGACCTGGATGCCGAGGGTAACGTGGATCGCGCGGAGGCGCTTATGATCGCCAAGTGGCCCGAGCCCGCCGACTACGCCAAGTATGTCGACGAGGACGCCGAGCGCGCGTTTGAGCTGTGCCGCACCGTAGTGTCTGCCGCCCGCGCCACCCGTTCGCGCTATCGCTTGAGCCCCAAGGCCGAGCTCGACGTGGTCGTGCGCGCCGGTGCCGAGGACATCGAGAAGCTCGAGAGCCTGCGCTCGACGATTGAGCCGCTGGCGAACACGGCTTCGCTGGTCATGGGCACCGACGTTGAGAAGCCGGCTGCGAGCATCGCCGTGGTCGACAGCGGCGTCGAGGTCTTTGTGGTGCTCGAGGGCAAGGTTGACCTTTCGGCCGAGAAGGCGCGCCTGGAGAAGGAGATTGCCGCGGCCCAGAAGGAGCTCGCCGGCTGCGAGAAGACGCTGGCCAATGAGGGCTTTGTGGCCAAGGCCGCGCCCGCGGTGGTCCAGAAGAAGAGGGACCGTGCAGCTGAGCTCAAGGAGATCCTTGCGGCGCTGACTGCTCAGGTTGCTGATTTCTCGTAGGCGGTACTGGGGGACGCGGTTTGGGGCATTGCTCGCTACTGCGAACAGTCCTGCTCGCACGAAGGCCACATTAAGTGGCCTTCGGCTCGTGCGGAACTTGTATCGAGCAAAGCCCCAAACCGCTCCCATAGCGTTTACGGGGGCGTCCGCTGCCTGGTAGGGCCACTTGGCTGTGACCTTGAGGTCGCTGCAAAGCGGTGTTTGGCTGATATTTTGAATGGGAGGGGCTCGTTGTTGCTTACGGGCCTCTTTTTATGTTGAGGGGACTTTGGCTATGGCGAAGCGTTCTGGGTTGTATTCGGTGCCGTTCTCGTTTGAGTTGCTTTCGTTTGATGAGGCTGTGGGGCTTGCTGCTGATACGGGGCGGATTTCTGGGGATGCTGGACCTCTGCTCGAGACGGTTGTCGATATGCTCGATGAGCTGGGGCGTCCGGACGAGTATTTCGATTGCATTCAGGTTGCCGGTACCAATGGCAAGACTTCGACCACGCGTTTTTCGGCCGCTATCCTTCGCGGCGAGGGGCTCAAGACCGCGCTGTATACGTCGCCGCAGCTGGTGCGCTATCCCGAGCGCATGGAGGTTGACGGGCGCGTTGTGAGCGACGAGGCCTTTGCCCGTGGCGTTTCGGCGGCTGTCGAGGCGGGGCGTCGCGTGAATGCGCGTCGTGTGGCGGCGGGGGAGCGCGCCTATACCATCACGCCGTTTGACCTGCTGACGGCTGCTGCACTGGTGGTATTTGCCGAGGCTTGCGTGGACGTGGCCGTGCTTGAGGTTGGCATGGGCGGGCGTTGGGATGCTACGAGTGCGACCGATCCCTTGGCCGTCGCCATTACGGGCATTGGACTCGACCATACACGCATTTTGGGCGACACGCTTAAGGCCATTGCGGGGGAGAAGGCCGCGGTCATCAAACCCGGACGTCTGGTTGTGCTGGGTGAGGGTACGCACGAGTCGAGCGTTCAACGCGTGATGGATGCCCGTTGTCGAGAGTGCGGCATTGTGCCGCTCGTGGTGAGTCATGCCACGACTAAGGTGCCGGCGCATGTGGGCGACACGGTTGAGTTTAGCTGCACCACGCCACGTGCGATCTATACGTCGAGCATGGTCAAGCCGGCCTATCAGCCGCAGAATGCTGCGTGTGCGATTATGCTGTGCGAGAGCTATCTGGGCCGCGAGCTCGACCATGACAAGCTCGATGCGTCGCTTATGGGCTGTCCCACGCCGGGTCGCTTTGATGTGCTGGGAACTGATCCGCTCAAGCTGATCGACGCTTGCCATAACCCTCAGAGCTGCGAGAACTTTGTGAGCGCGCTGGACGAGATCGATCCCTGCGTAGAGAATCGCCCCACGCTGCTGTGCGCCGCGCTGGCCGATAAGGACGTGGCGGGTATCGTTGACGTTTTGGTTTCGGCGTTCCCCCGCGTGGTCGTGACCCAGACCGATTCCGATCGCGCTCTGCCGGCAGAGGAGCTCGCCGCCCTCGTTGATGCCGATAAGCTCGCGGGCGTATACCCCAGCGTTTCCGAGGCCCTTGCAGCTTTCAAGGCCGCGGGCGAGCCCTTCGTAGCAGCCGGCACCATCACCCTAGCCGGCGAAGTAGCCGGCCTGCTGCGTTAACCCATCCCCTCATCAGTTGCGGTGAAATGCGGACTGTTTTACAAGCCAGAAGCCTCAAACAGTCCGTATATCACCGCAACTCAAAAGCAGTCAATTTGGGACGGGGCTTTTTGGCTGTCCTGTGCCCCGAGCTGACTCGCTTGCCACGAAATGGGCCTATCTACTACGTTTTAGCGGTTACCCCTGAACACACCGAGAATTGCAAAATCAAAACCGCAGGTAGGATGCTTGTCAGTTTTGCGAAAACACGGGTGTGGTCGACCCGTGCGGGTTAAACGTAGTAGATAGGCCGTTTTTGTGGCGAAGTCTTGGCAGGATGCGGCAAAGGGCTGCCCCTTTGCCGCATTGCCTAGCCTAGGCGGACCGGATCGTGGGGGTAGGCGTTGAGAATCTCGACGCCGGTCTCGGTCACCAGGGCTAGGTCCTCGATGCGGACGCCGGTGTGGCCGGGGAGATAGATGCCCGGCTCGATAGAGAATGTCATGCCCGGCTCTACGACCTGCTCGTTGACAAGCGAGACGTCGCCCGGCTCGTGGTCCTGCAGGCCGATCGAATGTCCCAGGCGATGCGTAAAGTACTGCCCATAGCCCGCTTGCTCAATCACGTCGCGCGCGGCGCGATCCAGGTCGCACATTCGCACGCCCGGTGCGATGAGCGCCTCGGCGGCCTCATTGGCGCGGCGCACGATGTCGTAGATGCGCTCCGTCTCCTCGTCCGGCTCGCCCCAAAAGAACGTGCGCGTCATGTCCGAGCAGTAGTTGCAGCGGCGTCCGCCAATGTCGAACAGCACCACGTCACCGCGCTTGAGTACCGTATCGTCGGGCTCGTGGTGCGGGTCGCCGGCGTCGGCGCCAAAGCTCACGATGGGCGGAAAGCTAAAGCCCTCGCAGTCGTGCTTGCGGTACAGGCCGAGCATCTGGTCGGCAATTTCGCGCTCCGTCACACCTTCGTGGATGAGCTTGATGGCGTCGGCCATCACGTCGTCGTTGGCGGCCGAGGACGCGCGCATCAGCTCCTGCTCGGCTTCGTCCTTGTGGGTGCGTGCGGCGGTGACGGCAAAGTCGCCCAGGAAAAACTCGCTGGCGGCGTGGCGCTCCATGAGCGGCATCAAAAAGCCGGAGCGCATGACGGTATCGATGCCGAGCGGCTTGGTCGGATCGATCTCACTCGCGATGGCGTCGGCCACGACGTCGGTGTCAGTGTGATAGGCGACGCGGGCATTGCCGTACTCTGGCAGCTGGTGCAGGGCGTTGACTAGGATCACCGGCTCGGCACCGCGCGCGAGCAGCACGCCGCAAAAACGCTCGAACATATCGGCATAAAAGCCGGTCAGGTAATAGATCGTCCACGGGTCGTTTACGAGCAGCTGTGCGCCGGGGTGCTGAGCCTCGAGCGCATCGAGCACGCGCGCCACACGCTGGTCATCGACATGTGCCATACATCGTCCTTTCGCTAGGGTGCCACCATGGTATCCCAAGCCCGGCACATAGGGACGTTCCTTTTATGCCGGCACTTTGGGACACTCCTTAGCATTCCAGCGCGCCCTCATAAGTTGCGGTGAAATACGGACTGTTTAGCGGCCTGAAGCCATAAAACAGTCCGCATTTCACCGCAACTGCGGAGGAGGGCGGGGTGGATGGTGGGGTAGCTAAAAGAGCCCCGTCCCTAATTAGCTACTTGGGCTCGGTCGATGTTCATGCTGGCGATTAGGCTGATGTTGGTGTCTAGGAGGTTCTCTAGCACGACGTCGCCCATGCGGATGGGGGCGTTGACGACTAGGCCGCGGATGAGGTCCATGGCTTGGGCGTGGAGGGCCAGCGGGATGGCTTCGGCCGTGCGCACGGGGAGCATCCCACCGTCGCCGCCGGATACGGCCACGGTGGTGGTGAGTACGCGCATGGGGCAGGTGAGCTCCTGATGTGCGAACTTATCACCACGCGGGCAGCTGTTGCCGGTCACCGAGCGTACTCCCACCACGGCGCCATTGGCGTCGCGTTCTACCTCTACGGTCAGAAGGCATTCGGATGGGCAGGTCGTGCAGTTGAACTGCAGCGTTTCGGTCGCATTCGTGCTCATGAGCTATGCCTCCTCAACGGGATCGACAGATAGGATAATCTCGCTGGCACCTAGGTCGAGCGCATGCTGAATCACCTTTGCCGGTAGCGGGAAGCTTTCCATAACGCTCGGCTTAAACGCGCGGACCTTGCCGGCGAACAGCTCTTCGCCGTTGGCCAAGATCCTCGCGCGGGCAGCGTCGACGGGTCGGCGTACGCGGAAGTTGAGCTTGGTGAGCGCCACAGCGGTAATGCGTCCCGGCAGCGCGTAGCTCGCAATGCCGGCGGGGGAGACCGTGAGCTTGCAGCCCGCGTCCGCGGCACCCGCCTCAGTATCCGTGTTGCCACCCAGCGCGTACGCCGCCGCGGCTGCACCGGCCCTCTCGGACTCGGTCGTTACGTTGTCGGCCAGGTCGTGCACGTGCAGCACGTTGCCGCACGCAAAGATGCCCGGCACGCCCGTCTGCAGGCTCTGGTCCACCACGGCGCCGTGCGTGCGTGGGTCCAGCTCTACGCCCGCGGCAACCGAAAGCTCGTTCTCGGGAATCAATCCCACCGAAAGCAGCAGTGTGTCGCACGGAACGATGCGCTCGGTCCCCGGAATGGGCGCCAGGCGCTCGTCGACTTGGCTCACCTCGACGGCTTCCACGCGGTCGTGCCCGATCACGCGTGTGACGGTGGTGGACAGGTGCAGCGGAATGCCAAAGTCGTTCAGGCAGTTCTTCACATTGCGGCGCAGGCCGTTGGCGTACGGCATGAGCTCGTACACGCCCTCGACGGAAATCCCCTCGAGCGTGCAGCGACGTGCCATGATAAGCCCGATGTCGCCCGAGCCCAAAATGACGGCGCGCGAGCCGGGTTTGAGGTTCTCGATATTGATGTATCGCTGCGCCAGGCCCGCCGTAAACACGCCGGCGGGTCGGCTGCCGGGGATCTTGATCTCGCTGCGGGTGCGCTCACGGCAACCCATGGCAAGGACGACCGCGCGCCCGGTGAGCTGCAGCATGCCGGCAGGGCTCATGAGCGTGACGGTGTGAACTGCGGTGTCAACCGCAGACTCGCCTGAATCAATCCCAATCACCATGCTGTTCAGGAACAGCACAATGTCGGTTGCGTGCACCTGGTCGATAAAGCGCTGCGCGTACTCGGGACCGGTGAGCTCCTGCTTAAAGTGCGAAAGACCAAAACCGGGGTGGATGCACTGGCGCAGGATGCCGCCCAGGTGTTGCTCGCGCTCCACGATGGCCACGCGTGCGCCTGCCTTATGCGCGGCCAGCGCGGCCGCCATGCCGGCAGGTCCGCCGCCGATAACGACCACGTCGAACGCCTGCGTCGGTACTGACTCAACGGCACCGCTGTCTGTAGCACTCGATTTGAATTCCGCCATCCTAGCGCACCCCCTTCAGCAGTCCCTCGACCAACCAAGATTCGGCATCCTCCAACAGCACCTCGCTGGGGTCGCAGCCCAACTCGCGGGCAAGGATCGCAACCACGCGGCTCTGGCAAAAACCACTTTGGCACCGGCCCATGCCGGCACGACAGCGGCGCTTGACGCCCTCGACCGAAACCGCGCCCGGCTGGCGTCGGATCGCGGCCACGATTTCGGCCTCGGGCACCGTCTCGCAGCGGCAGACAATCTGTCCCCACGTGGGATCGGACTCGATCAGCTCCTCCTTGCGCGCCAGCGGTGCGCGGTCAAAGTCGTCCGGCGCGCGGCGAATTGGGTTCCAGTCCGCCCGCTCGTGCAGCTCCACGCCCGCCTCACGCATCACAAGCTCCATGCGCTCGGCAATGGCCGGCGCGCTTGCCACACCCGGCGACTGAATGCCCGCCGCCTGGAAAAGCCCCGGCACCACGGCTGACTGCCCAATAAAGAAGTCGTTCGTACCCTGAATTACCGGGCGCCCGCCGGCAAATGCGCGCACCACGCGGCGCGTATCCAGATCGGGCACCAGCTTGCGCGCGCCGGTCAGCAGCGCGTTCACATCGCTCGCATAGGTCTGCGTGTCGCCCGGCTCGCGCACAGCGGCGGTTGCGGTGATCACGGTGTTGCCGTGCACGGTGCCCGTCACGATAACGCCCTTCGATATCGGCGTCGGCACCGGGTAGAGCGGCATCAGCGCGCGCGGTTCCTTGTCCAGCACCACGAGGTTGCCCTGACGCCAGACCATCTGGAACTCCTCGGCACCCGCCATATGCGAGATGTCGGCGGCGCCGTTGCCGGCGGCGTTGATCAGGTAGCGGCAGCGCACGTTGCCAGCGGGGGTCGCCAGCGTAAAGCGCGCGGATCCGTCATCCGAGCCCGCATCTTCAATTGCCTCCACTGGCGCAGACCGCATAAACGTTACCCCGTTGGCGACGGCGTTTTCCAGCGCGGCGATAGCCACTTCAAATGGGTCGACAAACCCGGTCGAGGGGCACCATAATGCGCACGTGGCATTCGCGCTAGCGCGCGGTTCTAGCTCGTGGATGCGGTCGGGGTCGATAATCGCCAGCTCGGGCACGCCGTTGGCCAGGCCATTCTGGCGCAGCTTCTCCAGGTGTGCGCGGTCTTTGTCGTTAAACCCCAACACCATCGACCCGGCGCGGTGGAACAAAAATCCCAGCTCTTGGGCCCACGTGCCATATAGCTCGCAACCTCGGGCGTTGACCTGCGCCTTTACCGTACCCGGTGCCGGATCGTAGCCTGCGTGCACCAGGCCGCCGTTGGCCTTTGAGGCGCCCAGCGCGATGTCGTTGGCCGCCTCGACTACGCAAATGGACAGGTCGTAGCGCGCGAGCTGCCGCGCAATGGCGCATCCCGTGATGCCCGCGCCCACAATCGCGATATCAAACGTTTCCGTCACAGTGCCTCCCAGACAAGTTGACAGGCTGTCAATAGGACTATCCTACGGTCTGAACGCCCCCAGCGCAGCGGCAATGCGGCGAACAGCCCCGCAACACCCGCCAACGGCAGGCGAGGGGAGACCCGACAACGTCGACAACCTCGTCTGCCGACAACAACGGCAACCGTTCGTCTCGATCTGTAACAGTCAGGCGAGGATTTGGGCTTCAGATGTTACAGATTGAGACATCCGGCCAGGACGTTTTCATTTGTCTCAATCTGTAACAGTTAGCTGATGATTTGGGTTGTTGATGTTACAGATCAAGACAAACCTTTCGGCGGATTTTGAATGTCTCGATCTGTAACAGTAAGAGGGGAAATTTGGTTCCAGATGTTACAGATCGAGACGTTAGTCTGGCGGCGCACCCGTTTGTCTCGATCTGTAACATCTAGACCCGGATTCCGCTCCCATCTGTTACAGATTGAGATGTTTGTGTCCGCGCCAGCCCCGCCCCTAGCCGTGGTCCCATATAAACAAACCCCGTGGTAAACTTGACCGAACTGTTAATATTCCGAAAGGTACCCGTAATGTCCAAGTACATCTCCGAGCTCATGTCGCCGCAGTTTATGGGCGTCGTCTATGCCTTCGTTGGCTTTATCATCGCCCTGTATGTGCTGTCGGTCGTCTATGTGTTCATCGACGCTCGCCGCCGCGGCGCCAGCGCCTACGTGGCATGGGGCATCATCGCCCTCATCCCGTTTGTGGGCCTCATTGCCTACCTGGTCTTGCGCCCGCACTCCTACGCGTCCGACCGCGAGGAGCAGGAGCTGGACATGGCCCTGCGCGAGCGCCAGCTTGCCCAGTACGGTACCTGCCCGCAGTGCGGCGCGCCCATCGAGAAGGACTTCGTCGTCTGCCCGGTGTGCGATACCCAGGTTCGCAACGTCTGCCCCAGCTGCCATCGCCCGCTCGATGCGCACTGGAAGGTCTGCCCCTACTGCCGAACTCGCATCCAGTAACGCATCCATCGCCGGGCCGGCCGCAAGCCACGCGCGCGCCGCAAGCCACGCGCGCCTCACACCCCGCCCCCACACGATGAAGCATGCGTAGAAAATCGCCCGCCGTGCCATTAAGGTGCGGCGGGCGCTTGTATACCAAGGCAACCTGCCTATAATGATGCAAGTCAAAAACGCCGAGCGCATCGCACGCACTTGCATCAGGCATCCGAGAGGAGAAAACATACCCATGAAGGCACTCTACAATGACGGTTCGGTGGCCGAGCTCCCGCAGGACGAGGTCACACACGTCATCCGCCACTCCGCCGCGCACATCATGGCGCAGGCCATCAAGCGCCTCTATCCCGAGGCCGACTTTGCCTACGGCCCCGCGACCGACAACGGCTTCTACTACGACGTCGACCTGCCCGAGGGCGTCAAGATCAGCGAGGACGACTTCCCCGCGATCGAGGCCGAGATGAAGAAGATCGTCAAGGAGAACCTCAAGTTTTCCGTGTACGAGAAGCCCCGCGCCGAGGCCATCGCCCTTATGGAGGAGCGCGGCGAGAAGTACAAGGTCGAGCACATCGGCGACCTGGACGACGACGCCCGCATCACCTTCTATCAGCAGGGCGACTACATCGACATGTGCGTCGGCCCCCACATCTGCTACACCAAGGCCCTCAAGGCCTTTAAGCTTACCGGCGTCTCGGGCGCCTACTGGAAGGGCGACAAGGACAACAAGATGCTTACCCGCATCAACGGCGTCGCCTTTGCCACCAAGGAAGAGCTCGACGAGCACATGCACATGCTGGAGGAGGCCAAGAAGCGCGACCACCGCAAGATCGGCCGCGAAATGGACCTCTTTATGATGCGCGATGAGGCCCCCGGCTTCCCGTTCTTCCTGCCCAACGGCATGATCCTTAAGAACACGCTGCTGGACTACTGGCGCGAGATCCATCACAAGGCCGGCTACGTGGAGATCTCCACGCCGCTCATCATGAACAAGCAGCTGTGGAAGACCTCGGGCCACTGGGATCACTACAAAGACAACATGTACTCCACCGTCATCGACGACGAAGAGTACTGCATTAAGCCCATGAATTGCCCGGGCGGCGTGCTGGTGTACGCCTCCAAGCCGCACTCCTATCGCGAACTGCCCATCCGCGCCGGCGAGATTGGCCTGGTGCACCGCCACGAGCTGCGCGGCGCCCTGCACGGCCTGTTCCGCGTGCGCTGCTTTAACCAGGACGACGCCCACCTGTTTGTGCGTCCCGACCAGCTGACCGACGAGATCGTGGGTGTGGTCAATCTCATCGACTCCGTGTACCAGAAGTTTGGCTTTAAGTACCACGTTGAGCTTTCCACCCGCCCCGAGGACTCCATGGGTTCCGACGAGGACTGGGCTCGCGCGGAGGAGGGCCTGCGCACCGCTCTGGAGAAGCTGGGCATGGACTACGAGGTCAACGAGGGCGACGGCGCCTTCTACGGGCCCAAGATCGACTTCCACCTGGAGGACTCGCTCGGTCGTACCTGGCAGTGCGGTACCGTTCAGCTCGACTTCCAGATGCCGCTCAATTTTGACCTGGAGTACGTGGACGCCGACGGCACCAAGAAGCGCCCCATCATGCTGCATCGCGTTTGCTTTGGCTCCATCGAGCGCTTCATCGGTATTCTGATCGAGCACTTTGCGGGCAAGTTTCCCACCTGGCTGGCTCCCGTGCAGGTCAAGGCGCTTCCCGTCTCCGAGAAGAGCCGTGACTACGCCCACGAGGTGTGCGCCAAGCTGGAGGAGGCCGGCATTCGCGTGGTCTGCGACGACCGCGACGAGAAGATCGGCTACAAGATCCGCGAGGCCCGCAGTATCGACCGCGTGCCCTACATGCTCATCCTGGGCGAGAAGGAGGTCGAGGCCGGCAACATCTCCGTCCGCGATCGCTCCAACGAGACCGTTCAGATGAGCGTTGACGAGTTTGTTGCCAAGGTGACCGAGGAGATCAAGACTCGCGCTTAGCACAAGCAACACAAGAATTAACAAAGGCGATCGTCCTATAGGGCGGTCGCCTTTTTTGTTGTCTATAGAAGAAAAGCCGCTGGTTAGAGCGGCTTTTTTGTTGTGCAAAAAGGTACAGGTTTTTGTAGAGGCGTATGGAGATGCACCCATTCGCGGCGTATTTTGTGCAATCTGGGTAAACGCGAGCAGTTTGCTCGTATAATGAACTCCGTCGAAAGATACAAAAACCTGTACTTTTGCGACTGCGCCTAGCTGCGAGCGAGAAGCCTGTTCTTAACGCCCCTGCATCCGCGTGCGTCGCGGAGCTGGAGAAGGGGGCGAGAGATGGAACAGACGATGCGGCGCCAAGAGCAGCTGCCCGGCGCCTTTAGTGGCGCTACTACCAACAGCCAGCATGGCCGCGTCCGCTGGTATCTGGTTCACACCCCCAACGGTAAAGAGCGCGAGATCTGCGAAAAGGTTCGCCGCATTATCCCGCACGACCTTATGCAGGACGCTTTTGTGATGCAAAAGGAGTTCTGGTTTAAGCGGGACGGTGCATGGTCGCTCCAAACCAAACCCATGTACAAGGAATATTTCTTCGTCGCCACGCGCGATGCCGCCGTGCTCGATAGGGCTTTGGCCCAGTTGAGCTTTGGTTGCCGCATTGCCGGCAGCAGGGAGCGGGCCTATGCGCCCATGCCGGACGATGCGCAGGACTGGTACCGCAGCGTGCTGGATGACGACGGCGTGGTGCGCAACAGCGTGGCCCGCATAGAAGACGGCGTGCTGCATATAGAGCAGGGACCCCTGGTGGGGCAAGAGGCCCGTGTAAAGAAGATCGACCGTCATAAACGCTGGTGCCTGGTGGACGTGGGCGAAGGCGACTCCGCATTTAGGGAGCTGCTTCCGTTGGACGTTCCCAGCAAAACGTAAGGGGACGTCGCGTTGGCAATTCATTCGCATTTTAAATTCATCGATGGGGGGGGGATCCGTGGGGAACGGCGACGTGGATTTGAACTTGACTACTAAAGAAGTGACAGGGAAAAACGCGCCGGTGGGTGCCGCGCTCGTTGCCCAGGCAATGAGCGGCGGTGACGCGAGCGTGCGCTATAAGGCCATGCAATTAATTAAAGACTGGGACCGCACGCGCCTGGCCTACCGCACCTTCAAGCGCGCGTTCGACATCGTGTTCAGCGGCTGCGTGCTGGCCGTCATCGCCGTTCCGAGCCTGGTGCTCGCCGCGGCCATCCGCCTGGAGAGCGAGGGCAACCCGTTCTACAGCCAGATCCGCGTGGGCCAGACCCACCACGACGGCAGCCTGTCCACCTTCCGCATGTGGAAGTTCCGCAGCATGTACAAAGACGCCGACGAGCGACTCGCCGAGCTCAAGGGGCAGAACGAGATCGCCGGGGCCATGTTCAAGATGAGGGATGACCCCCGCGTCACCAAGATCGGCAAGTTCATTCGCAAGCACTCCATCGACGAGTTCCCGCAGTTCCTCAACGTGTTCTTGGGCCAGATGTCCGTCGTCGGCCCGCGCCCGCCGCTGCCGAATGAGGTGGCCGAGTACACCGAGTACGATTTACAGCGCCTGGCCGTCAAGCCCGGGATCACCGGCTGGTGGCAGGTGACCGACCGCAATGACACCGACTTCGATGGCATGGTTCAACGTGATCTCGAGTATATCGCCAAGTGCGGCGTGCTCACCGACTTGAAGATCGTGGCGCTCACGGTAATTGAGGTCCTTACTGGAAACGGAGCTAGTTAAATGTCGGAGCCTATCAGGGTTGCGCATATAGTCGGAAAAATGGTCGGCGGCGGCGTTGAGGCCGTCGTCATGAACTATTATCGACATATTGACCGCAGTCAGGTACAATTCGATTTCATCATCGACTCCGATTCGACTGTAGTGCCTGAGGATGAGATTAGGGATTTAGGCGGGCGTCTATTTGAGGTTCCGCCCTATCAGCATCTCGGAGAGTATCAGAAATCTCTCGGTATCCTGTTCGAACATAATCAATGGCGCATTGTCCACAGTCACATCAATACGCTTTCGATATTTCCGCTTCGCATCGCCAAGAAGGCTGGTATTCCTGTGCGCATTGCCCATAGCCATGCGACCATGGGCAAGGGTGAAACCAGGCGCAACCTCATGAAATTGGCATTGCGCCCTTTTGCCAATGTTTATCCAACCGACCGCGTTGCGTGCAGCTCTTATGCGGGTAAGTGGTTGTTTGGTGAAAACACCCCCTTCACGGTCATACCCAATGCTGTCAATGTCGCTAAGTTCCGCTTTAGTGAAGCTGCTAGGAGAGAGATGCGCAGCGCATGGGGTGCGGATGATGATTGCTGTGTAGCCGGTAATCTCGGCCGCATGGAGAGTACCAAAAACCAGGCTTTTCTGATTGAAGCATTCGCACGCCTGCATACGGAACATCCCGACTCTTTGCTTGTCATAGCCGGATGCGGATCATTGCGCGAATCTCTCGAACAACAGACTCGCGACCTTGGCATTTCCGACTGTGTCCGTTTTCTTGGTCAAGTGAATGATGTGAGCAGCCTATACCAAGGAATGGACGTTTTTGTGCTCCCCTCGCTGTACGAGGGTTTTGGCATGGCACTTTTGGAGGCGCAGATTTCTGGCGTCCCTTGCGTAGTGTCGGACCGTGTTACGCCCGAAGTTATTCTCTCTGACGGTTGTAATCTTCTCCCACTTGAGGGTGGAGCAGATGTTTGGGCGCATGCGATTTGGAAGCAGTTCATCGAGGACTCCCGTGGCTCCGCCTCTGGGGAGGCGTTCGAGTGCTTTGATATTGAGAAGACTGCGAAGAAACTGGGTGCGTTCTACATGCGCCTTGCCGAGGAGGCGCAGCGATGAACACCCCCCGTGTGAGTATAGCCATGGGCGTATATCGTCCTCGGCGTGATTATTTGCTCGACAGCGTCGAGTCCATCATCGCCCAGACCTTTGAAGACTGGGAACTCATCATTTGCAATGACGGCTCGGCTGACGGTGCGACCGAGGACCTGCTCAACGAGGTTGTCTCGCTCGATTCTCGTGTGAAGATCGTCGGTTATCCACAGAACAAGGGCCTTGCCTTTGCTCTCAATACCTGTATTAGGAATGCTAGAGGTGAGTATATCGCCAGACAGGATGATGACGACCGTTCTGTTCCAAAGCGGCTTCAGGAGCAGGTCCGTTATCTTGACGGTCATCCTGGTTGTTCCTTTGTGGGTTCTGAGGCTTCTGTATTCGATGCGGAAGGGCAATGGGGCCATTACGATCTCGAGACTGATCCGGTCGCCGAGACATTTCTTTGGAATAGCCCGTTCATTCATCCGACTGTGGTTTTTCGTCGGGACATTCTTGATGCGGCGAAAGGCTATCGCGTTGCCCCAGAAACCGAACGAGTCGAGGACTATGACCTGTTCATGAGGCTCGTCGCAATGGGTTATGCGGGACACAATATTAAAGACGATCTTTACGAGTACCGAATCGACCGGAACTTGGAGAAATACCGACCATTGGCAACGCGAATCAATGAAGCCTGTGTGCGTGCGAGAGGTTTCAAGGCGCTTGGTCTCGGCATGAAATCGTTTCCTTATATCGCGAAACCTGTTGTTTTAGGGCTAATACCCGGCAAGCTCATGGGGGCGATACGGAGGACGAGGTACTAAGGATGGATGCGGATGGATTCGAGAGGGGTTAAGAATGAGCCTAGCTAATACTTCGAAGAGGTTTTACCGCGTTGTGTTCAGGCGAGATGTCTTGGGTCCACTTGGCGTTTCCAAAAAAGAGAACGCTGGGCAGCTTGTTTTGCCTGCTGCGGAAGAAGTATTTTTCTGCATTTTGTTCTGCCTGTCGCTTATCTGGATTAATGCGATAACTAACTTGAAAGTAGCTTAAACAATGTTAGTTCTATCATTAATGACGTTATATTTTCTTTTGCTGCTTGCAATCTCTCAAGAGCTATCAAAAAGTGATTGGATGAATCCAGCATCAATTTGTAACGCCTCTTTCTTTATTTGCTCACTCGCTGAATTGTATAACTGCCTTGTCTTCGGTACTGAAGTCTCCCTCCATGGAGGATTACTTATTTGCTTCTTTGTTACCGTCTTTGATGTCGCATCGCTATTTTTCTTGCTTTATTTTAGACAGATGAAAGTGCAGCGAAGCAAACTTAATACTAGTGTTGAATCGACGACTCTTGTAAGGATTCAAGTTCCGACATCTCTTGTCCTATTGGCTGTTGTCCTTGGGGTCGTTACTGCCGTTTTGTTTTTGAAAGATGTTCGATCAGCTGTTTCGGGTCCTGCTGCTGGGGACTGGAATTCTTTAATGAATTCTTACCGAACTGCATCTGCTTATAGCGGCGATGATCCTTCAGTCGGGCTTTCGTCTTTATCCAATATATGCTTTAAATTGCTTACCATTTTTTCGTTTGTATATCTAATTATTGGTTTTAACAATATTATTTGCGATGGATTTAGCATCAAAGATGCTCTCATGCTTCTCCCCGCTGCGTTTTATGCAATTTGTCAATTATTGAATGGCGTAAGGCTAGGTGCCATTGTTTTTGTCTGTTCATGCGTTTGCTGCATATGGATTTTACTATCGATTAACAGTGGGTGGACGATAAGAATAACCCTTGGGAAGTTTATCAAAATTGTATTCGCTCTTGTTTTTGCCTGTTTCTTATTTTGGGTTGCCTCTTGGTTTGTTGGACGAGAAGTTACTCTTGGACCATTGGATTATATTTGCAGCTACATTGGCTATTCATTTGTTTTATTTGATAAATTTCTTCAAAATCCTGGTGTTGCAAGTAAGTACTTTGGCTCGGAGACTTTCGTAGCACTATATTCGTCTTTTGGACGAAATTTTGGCTTTACTAATTTAGTTTCATCCGGTAACCATGAGTTTCGTTCTTGGGGTTCAATCGATCTCGGTAATGTATACACGGTATTTCGATTGTGGTATCACGATTTCGGTTTTGGCGGTACTGCGCTATTTAGCCTCTTAACTGGTCTTTTTTATTCAAACCTCTATGAGCATGCTCGCATGCTTCATGGTGGGTCCCCGCTGTCTTTTTCGATGATTTCGTATACCTATCTTTCTTCGGGCATATTCTCCATGCCGCTTGTTGGAAAGCTCACCTCATCTCTCTTTACTCCAACGACTTGGTTTTTAGCCATCTCGTCTCTGTTCCTAAGTGAGTGGATAAAAAGATATCAGAAACGACAACCCTCTATGAATTAGTCCATTATCTAGAAAAGGTATCAGAATGAAAAAAGTTTCAATTATTACTCGTCATAACGTTCTCAACTACGGGTCTGTCCTCCAGGCTTATGCTACGCAAGAAGTTGTTAAAAACTTGGGGTACGATCCTGTTGTTGTTGACTATCGGAGATGCGCTGAGACCCTTGATTCTCTTGTGAAGCGTTATTCAGAAGGTAGGTCTCTGCCTCATCGCATCTATAGGAACACGGTTTGGCGTTTGCTGTACGGTGCAGGTGAGAAGCGTTTTAAGAGCATGAGAGAGCAGTATCTGACTCTTTCTCCGCATTGTGATGAAACAAGTATCGACGCATTGCTGCCTAACACAGATATCTATTTGACTGGCAGCGATCAGGTCTGGAACGAACTTGGCGATGGCTCTTTAGATCCGATATTCTTTTGGGACGGGCTTTCTAAGGTCGAGGGAAAGAAGGTCGTATCCTACGCCGCTAGTTTTGGACGTGGTGGCGTTGTAAAGGGGTATGAGTCGCAAATTGGTAACTGGCTCAAGCGCTACGATGCCATTTCCGTCCGCGAGGATTCAGGTAAGGATATCGTTGAGAGCTACGGTCTCAAAGCTGAGCAGGTTTTGGATCCGACCCTGCTTCTCAATCGCTCCGAGTGGAACAAGATTGCCAGTGAAAAGGCTCCCGTTGAAAAGCCCTACGCCCTCGTCTATAACCTCCATCCTGATTCAGATATGCTGCAGTACGTTAAAGATAAGACCGCTGGCTCCAATCTTGAGATTGTAAGTGTTTGCCCTACGTTTAGGAGAAGGGTAGGAAAACAGGTCGTTCTTCCGCCCTTGGAGGATTTCCTTGCGCTGTTTAGGGATGCATCCTGCGTATACACGGATTCATTCCACGGCACTGCTTTTTGTATCAATCTCGGCACCCCATTTGTTGAGATCTTTCCAAAGGCTAATGCCGCGCGAAATAAATCTGTTCTTAGACTCTTTGGCCTAGAGCATAGGGCCTGGGACACGTTCCAAGGCAATGCTTGGGACGACGATATCGATTGGCAGCATGTTGGCGAGGTTCTTGATGGGGAGCGCAACCGCAGCCTCTCCTGGCTTGATCGCGCGTTGAAGGAATAGATGAATGCAAAGTATCTGCGAAGACAAAATGTGTGCGGGCTGCATGGCATGTGTCGATGCCTGCCCTAAAGATGCGATCGCTGTTCTTGAAAGGCGCGAGTACTATATCCCCAGTATCGATCAGAACAAATGCATTGATTGCGGTAGGTGCACGGCTGTATGCCAACAGTGCAATCCGCCTCAAGGCTCTAAACCGAGTAAATGGTTGCAAGGATGGGATTCTAACTCGGAGAGCAGAGGGACCTCTTCATCAGGTGGCTTGGCGGCCGCGATTATCCGAGGGTTTATTTCTGCCGGCGGAGTAGTTTGCTCTTGCTGTTTCCGTGACGGTCAGTTTGGGTTTGAGCTTTCTAGCTCGATTGCGGATGCCGTTAAATATAAAGGATCTAAGTACGTTAAAAGCAATCCAATTGGCTCTTACGCTCGTATAAAAAAATTGCTGGTTGAGGGTAAAGAAGTCTTATTTGTAGGATTGCCTTGCCAAGTGGCCTCTCTTAAAAACTTTGTCGGCAACAAGCTTCTTTCGAATTTATATACGGTTGATTTGATTTGCCACGGTACTCCTTCGCCTGCGATTCTCCGCCAATTCCTGAGTGAGAATGGGATTGACATGAATCAGCTTGAGTCGATTGAGTTTCGTTCTAAAGGCAGCTTTCAGCTAAGGGAGAACGAGCGAACGATTGATTTGCCCGGTGTTTTGGATGGGTATACAGTAGCTTTTTTGGCGGGGCTGGACTATACGGAAAACTGTTATCACTGCAGGTATGCAAGCATTGAAAGAGTTTCTGATGTTACATTAGGCGATTCCTGGGGGACGAATCTTACCGAAGAAATGCGTCGGGGTGTCTCCCTGGTTTTAATCCAGAATCAAAAAGGACAGCGACTGATAGACCTTGCTGGTGCTGAGTTAATGACGGTTGATATCGAGACCGCCATTAAGAATAACGGTCAGTTGAGGAGTCCCTCCGAGAAGCCATCTGCGCGAGCGCGATTCTTCGAGGACCTTTCATGCGGTAGATCAATTACCGATGCGGTAAGAAGGTCTTTGCCCAAAAGGTATTTCAAACAATCGCTTAAACGTTTGCTAATTCGCATTGGTTTGCTCAAGCGCGGGGGGGGGTACGGAATTAAGGTCTCATTAGCACCTGATTCCAACCCCTTGCATTACATTAAAGGAAACATTCAATGAAGATTCTTCTAATTGGTGAAGTTACAGGTAATACTGGACCTACTAATGTTCATAAATCTTTAGTGGAGTATTGGCCTTCTTGCGATTCGATACGGCCGCTATATTCTAAAAGTAAAATCCTTAAGCTATTTGAGGCTATTTTCAAGGGCCTTGAGAGCGATGTGATTATCTCTTGCGGAGCTGGTTGGACTGACATCATTGCACATCGGCTGCTCTCTGCCTTCGGCAAACCTGTCATTTGCTTTAATCATGGGTACGTCCCTTTTGAGAATGAGATCAACGGGCTCGGTTATAGCGATAGAACCGTCAAGGCAATCATTAAGCATTTGCGTACTGCAGATTTGATCGTTGCGAATTCTTTCCTTCAGGAGAACTTTGTTAAGAAACAGCTACCTGAATGCTCCGATAAGGTTAAGCACGTTTGCCTTGGGGTCAAAAGGTTTAAACAATGCGGCTTCGAAGGCCAACGTGAAAATATCGTTGCTGTTAGCGGGGGCACCCGTCCAATTAAGGCCAACGAAATAGTCGCGAAGGCCGTCTCAATTCTCAGAGATCGTGGTGTCGATTGCTCTTTAAGGGTGTACGGGCGACGGTACTCTGATAACTCTTCCTTAGCTAATCTCATGACCTCGGCTGAAGGTGAATATAGGGGTCAAGTTGCCTCCGTTCAGTTTGTGAACGAGCTTCGAGAATGCTCGGTATTCGTTATGAATTCTAGGCATGAGCCCTTTGGTCTCTCTGCCCTTGATGCGATTGAGGCCGGATGCTCGCTCCTTCTTTCGACTAACTGCGGAATTGCCGAAGTGATGTCGATTCAGGGATCCGATGTCGTGAAAAACTGCGAGGACCCGATCGAGGTTGCCGATAAGATCGAGGGATTGCTTCGAGCTCCTAACTCCAAGCGGCTGTTTGATTCCATCGATTTTGATGAATGTAGCTGGACCAAAACGGCCGAGACGCTACGAAATTACTGTGCGGAGGTATTAGGGTAAATGGCCGAAAGCAAGAAAGTGACCGTCTCTAAAAGAGATGTGATTTGGAATTATGTCGGCACGATCGCGTCTATGGGCAGTAACTTTTTGCTCTTGCCGCTACTCCTATCTTTTTTATCGAGTGCTCAAATCGGTCTCTGGTACGTGTTCGTAGCCATTTCGGGTTTTGCGCAGCTGCTTGAATTCGGTTTTACTTCTACCTTGTCCCGCAACATTCTTTATTGCCTGAGCGGGGCAAAGAAACTGACCAAACAAGGCTGCGACTATTCTTCTGTTGATGGAGAAGTTGACTGGCACTTGATGCGCGTCGTTCTTGATACGTCTAAAACGATATACGCTGTCTTGGGTCTCATCGCGTTATTTGTTGCGGCAACGTTGGGAACTTTCTACGTTTCTTATGTCACTGATTCTTTTTTAATTGAGGGTTCGTTGCCTGCATGGATTGTGTTTGTCGTTTCCATTTTCACTAACTTGTATTTTCTTTACTGTCTCACGTTTCTCCGTGGGCTTGGAGACGTTGCCGGTGAGAACAGGGCTAAAACGCTTGCCAGGATTGGGCAGCTTGCTATTACGGCGGTCCTTCTGTTTTGTGGCTTGAGCCTTCTCGCTGCCGCACTCGGCTTCTTGGCTTACAGCACTTTGCTGAGGTTATTTGCGATTAGGACATTTCGGAGCCATCATGACGTCGAAGAGGGGATTAAATCCGATGCCGCAGCTGTTGCTAAGGACGAAATGCTTGACGTTCTAAAGACGGTTTCGTTTGTGGCGTGGCGTGATGGTGTCGTATCTCTAGCCTGGTATGGCGCCACGCAGGCAACATCGCTGCTTTGCTCGGCTTTCCTAGGGCTTGAACAAACTGGTACGTATTCCGTCATGTTGCAGTTCGCGACGGCGATCCACCAGATTTCAAGCGCCTATTTACGTTCATGCTTTCCCACCTTCCAGTCTGCCTATGTCAGGGATGACAAGCAGACTCAGAAGGCGGTGGTCGAACGCGGTATTTCCTGCTATGTATGCATGTATATTGTCGCTACAGTTCTTGTAACGGTATGCCTGCCGATACTCACGCTTTTCAAGCATGATTTCATTTGCGATCCAGTTTTGTTCCTGGGTATTGCCCTCTATTACTTCCTGCTTAATCAGCACTCTCTGTTTTGCAACATTATTGTTAGCATGAACGAGATTCCGTACTTCAAAGCGTATTTGGTATCAACTGCTGCTGGAATCTGCGTAAGTTGCGTTTTGTGTGGCGCCTTTAGCTGGGGAGCCTGGGGTCTTGTAGTTGGCCAGGCAATTCCGCAGCTCTGCTACAACAATTGGCATTGGCCACAATATGTTCTAAAACGTACCGGGCTTGGATATGTACAGGCTATCTACAGCGGTCTTGATTGGTGGAAAAATAGAATGGTTGGGCAAAGAGCCTAATTGAAGCATGTGCCTTTGCATGGTGACACGTAATTTCTTTCGCAAACTGACATCCGCATGGCGAACACGACCTGCGCCCCGTCATATGATTTCTAGCGGCTAAACAACAAATCATTGACGAAGGGACACGGGTCGTGTCTGCGAACATCGTATAAGTCGACGAGGAGTCGCTGCGCAAGGACATATAGAATCTGGTGAGAAAGACCATCGAGGAGACGCTCAGCGCGCTGGTAGACGAGAGTGCGTCTGATTTTGTCGGGGCCGGCCGGTTAGGTGCTGGGGCTTTGAAAGCCCCAGCACCTTTTGCTTTATGGAACGGCCATGACTATGTGACGTTGCCGCATGTACTCTTTGCCGTGGGCAAACAAAGGTTATCGACAATATGATTTAGACATGCTGCTAAAGTTTCCTAACGCCACCTGAAGACCACCGTTGCGCTGGCATCCAATCAAGTGATTCTGATGTAAGAAATACCCTGTCAAAACCAGCATCTGAATTGGAAACTGGCATAAAAGCGAGTGATTTTCTTCTTGCATGTATCTTTACTGTCACATGGCTCCAGAAGATTCGAGTAGGGGTGGTCCTATGTCATGTTTCTTGGGGCGTTGCGGAAGCACCTTGCGATAAGCTGTTTCGCCATGGGCCGTCGGAGTGCTTCGACTATTTCGTTAGCGTCTTTTCCGAGGGCTCCCTGCGGCTTTTCTCTGATTACCTTGGTGCAGACATCTCGATAATGACCGTTCACTCCGCTAAGGGGCTCGAGTGGGATATTGTTTTCATTCCGGTCGATACGCGTTCCGATTGGCCTGGAGCGATTTGCTCTCGGTGCGAAAGTGCTGGTATGTCCTCGCGTTCTCCGCGTGGATGCCGGATTGTGGATGCGAAGAAAATGCCAAACGGGCTTATTGAGGAAATGGACCTGCTGTACGTCGGTGTCGCTCGCGCCCGCAAAGCGGTATATGTCTCCGCTTCTATGCAGCGCAGGACAAATAACGGGAACTATCAGGTTGCCTGCCCCTCTTGTCTAACGTCTCTTCCGGGCATTGGGCCCGTGAGCTGGACGGCCATGGACGGGGAGGGGTGATTGTCGGCGGGATGGAGCGCGCCTGCTATTGGCGTTCCTATTCCAATTCACATGTTGTTAGGGATACGCAGGTCCTTGTCCTGCAATTGAGTGCTTGCTAAAACTGGCCTTTTTGCTGTATAGCGTTGACTGAAAAGGGAATAAAGTTTCCTGCCCATCGCGAACTGGCGATGGGGTACGCTACTGCCGTCAATATAGCAAACGACGAAATTCCGACGTTCGCCACATTGACACCAGCGTTGCCTGCGGCTAGCTGGATAAGAGCCTCGATGGTCATAAGTACCAATTCCTCGCTTTCGTCTAGTATGACATAGGCAATCATTGTTCTAGGCGGCCGCGAAAGCGTTGGTTGCATTTGCTGCACCTTTGATTAGCCTGTCCGGGGAGGGTTAGCCGCCGCTCGTTGATCCGGACAGGTTGATTTATTTGGGGGTATTTTGACCGAGTTCGACATCGCTCGTATTCCTCGATATAGTTCCAAAAGCTCTTATGCCCATTTCGATCATAGGGTGTCTTTTGCCGATGTCCAAGACAAGATCTTAGATCCAGGGTACGTTTCCCATCACGCGTTCTATCCTCTAATTTCCAACGAGATCATCGCCGTTCGGTATCGTGGAGGTAAGAGAAGCTGCAAAGTTCGCAATATCGCTTATGCCTCGCATTTCGATCACCGCGTCTTCCAGTACTACTCTTATCTGTGGTCGGACTTATATAACAAGAGGGCCATTGCCGAAGAGTTTAATGAGGTTGCCGTAGCGTACCGCTCCTCGCTTTCATCAGACAGCGCCGTAACCGCTGCCAGCAATATTTCCTCAGCTAAAAAGGCCTTCGATTATATACGCGAGCAAGATTCGGCGTTTGTGCTTACAGGTGATTTCGAGAGCTTCTTCGACAACTTAAATCATGTTCATCTAATGACGTCGTTGCGTTCGTTGTTTCCCAGCGGACGCTTGCCGGACGATCACTATCAAGTCATTAAAAATATCCTCCGCTATTCGTGCTGGCCTATTGCTGATTTGGCTGCTCGACATGAATTGCCATGGCCATCAATCGATCCTACTCGGGAGAAAATGATCAGCGAAGTAGCTATCGAGCTTCGGTTCAAGTCTATTCGCGAACTTAATAAGCTGGATGTTATCTTGCCAAAGTCTGAGTTTCTTGCAAATAAAAGTAAGGTCATTACAAGACCGTGGAAGCGAACGGGTATTGGGCTGGGAATTCCTCAGGGTCTTGCCGTAAGCGGAGTGCTCGCTAACATTTATATGGCCGATATCGACATGAAAGTCCGGCTTGCTGTTGAACGGGTTGGTGGCTTGTATCTTCGTTATTGAGATGACTTTATTGTTGCCGTTCCAAAGTCTGGCTTTGATGCACTTGTAGAGGCCATCAATCTAATGGCCGATGTTGATTCCGTTAAACTGCAGCCTGAGAAAACCAAGGCGTTCCGGGTTGATAGCGACGGAGTTGCTCAGCTTGATTTTGAAAGCGTTCGTGCGGGTAAGGTCTATCCGTACTCCGGTGTACATCCGGCGCAGAAAGTCAGTTTCCTGGGGTTTGACTTTGACGGGCGCGTTGTAAGACTTCGACAGTCTACGGTTGGAAGGTACCACAAGCGTCTCCGTGAGGCGGCCACTGCGATTGGGCGTTCTAATCGGGGGGAGGGAAGGCACGCATCAAAAAAGCGCGTCTCCGCTCTGTATCAACATTATTCACCGCTTGGTATTAGGGGAAGAAGGTTATGCCCATCGGCTGACGCTGACTCTTCTGCATTTTTCCGCTACGGGAACTTTCTTTCCTACGCAGCGAGAGCCCAAAAGGCGTTTCCAAATGATCCGATTACCTCTGATGAGGCTAAGATTTACAGGAAGATTAAACGCTTGAGTGCTCGGTAAACGATGGCTTTAGCGCTGGATTATTCATAGCCATAAATACTTAATCGATATCGGCCAATTCCGGTCACCGGGTAATAATTGATGTGCCTTCACACCCTCGCGGAACTATGCTTCTGAAACTCGTGCCGATCATTAGAATGATATGACAAGAACGGTAGTATCGCGAAAGTTGGTGTAATGGACTCTTTGGCCCCCGTGCCCAGGATCCGAAATCTATCGATATCCTAGGCCGACTCCATTCTGTCGGCAAGCTCAAGGCCGGATTTGACCATCTTCCTGGTGGTCTTTTCCGGCTCGGCCCAGTTGTGACAGCCCGACGTACCCCTCCGGAGCGCCGCGTCGTGCATCTCGGCCATCTTCCTCTCCGAGAAGTAGCGCGAGGATGCCGTGGAGACGGCCAGGATAGCCCCGAAAGCGGCCTGGTCGCGACATGGTGGGCGTATTCTAGGCGAAGGCACGGACCCTTCCGAGCCAGGACGGGCCACTCGCTCGGGCCAACTTTGGCGTACCCTGCTGGAACGGCTTCCGTCAACATCCGCAAAACTACCGCAAGGAGGAGGCCACAGTGATAGATAAGAGGCTTATTGAAGCCGTTCCCGGAGCCGAGAGACTTAAATCCGCAATGATTACCCCAGAATTGTTTGTTAAGGACCTCATACAAGACTATTCTGGGCGTCCGTTATATACATACGAGGAATGGACGCGCGAGCTCATCAACCACTCTAACGCTTTCAAGGAACTGACCAGAGGTGCGGAGTTTCATGCGCCCGTATCCGAGGCAAATGGGGAGTGTGATGCGGTATCAGACGCGTATCAGTTAGATTTCAAGCTCATCTTCGGAAAATCCATGATGCGCGCCGTAAGCCTCACTTCGTCAAGGCGAGTTTCAGAACGCGGAATTACTTTTAGACAACCTGGCATAAGTTATGCAAAAGAACAGAGAGGCTTACGCCTGCATGCGATTCTCAGGGATTACAGCCTCGCCAAGCTTGACGAGCTTCTAAAAACTGAGAGTGATAAACAATTGAGCGAAGAAGACCGTGAGGCCCGAGGACTTCTTCGCTCCATCAATCGTTCGAAAAATTTGCTTCTAGTATATCCTTGCCGCTTTGAAGGCATCGACAGTCTGCCTGGACTTGAGGAAACCATAAACGCCGCACTTTACCATGACTTCCGGAACGCGCTCGACGTCCGACGGATGCATCATCCCGACAAGGACACCTTCCTTTCATATTTTTGCAATGACCGCATGGTTGTCACAAGAGCGAGCGGGCACGTCCTAGCCAAGTTCGACGATATCATGGTCGCAAAAAGCAGAACATACATGGATATTATGCGTATGCGTGATCCCGGAGAGTATCAAAGGCTGCTGAAGCTTGTTTAACCGACCGCAAGGGCTAGTTTTTTGGACATCAACCCAAGATGTGACCTGCCAAGAGGACCGGACGCCGGTGCGTTCGGACTCGCTTTTCTGCATTCAAAAGCAACGCTGAGCTTGACCTCACGGCTTGCGCCTGCTGCTCGGCGGTCTCCTGAGGCTGAACCGCCTCTGCAATGGCCGCCGTGGGCATCATCGCGCTGACCATGGACGTGCACGCGATCGCGCAGAGCAGGTAGTAAAGGGGTCGTTTCATAGCGGAGCCTCTCGGTGAGCAGCCAATAGGGTCCGAAGGCAGCTCCAGGCCAGCACTCCGCACATATTTTGTTGGGGATTATTTTACGGGAACCCCAGTCAACATCAGCGAACTTTCTGGGGAAGGTTGGGGAGGGGTGTTTGGTTGCCCGGTGGCGTTGTGGATCGCGTCGGGTTGACTATGCTCGATGCTGCAACTCTAACATGAGGCCGTCCTGCGCCTCTTCGAGACTCGACACCGAGGCCTTCCAGGAAAAGTCCGCGAGGCTGCTGCCAAGGTCAAGCTTTACATGGTCGTATTCTTCAATTTTGCACCCAGGGTGATTCTCGTCGGGTATAAGACGGCATTCGACCGGTTGCGACCCGATGATTCGATACTCCTTCTGATATGCGTACTTGGGCGTTTTGATAACGAGATTGTGCGGGATGCCCTCAAAGATCTCGCGGATTAGTTTTGGCCCGGGGATGCCGTAGGAGATGGGACCGTGGGCGTAGATGCTTCCGCCGTCGGCGGTGTGTCTGTCGGCGAGGTACGCGAAGCTGTCGTACTGTACAATGCCGATCCACCCGTCCGCGCACCCGAACTCCTGGATCATTCGCATCGGGATTTTCACGGCGTTGTCGACGATATCGTTCTCGCGGACCGTGTACATGCAGTAGATGGACAGGCAAGTATATCCGTAGAGACACACCCCGGGAGCCATAGGCGCCTCGAGCGGATCGCCCTGCTCGCCAGGCAGGCTATGGTAGTAGCCGGCCGCGTTCATGTAGAGGCGACCGTTCAGTAGGTCTTCGATGAACGCCTCTTTGGGCGCGAACATAAGTAGGTAGACGATGTCGTTGTTGGGCATGGTGTTTCCTTTCTTTGGTAGTGATGTCCCAGGTCGCTTTGTGCGTCCGGGTTGCTTGCTACCAAGGTAAGGGCGTCTGGTGGGATCCTCGTGCGGGAGTGGTGTGTGGCGTTTGCCTGGACTGTGCTTTTTCGAGATGACTGGGCGGTCAAGAAGTTTAGACCTGCGTCGACTCCATTTGTCATGTCCACAAAACCGTTGGCATTTGGTGTTAGCATCCCTAGTTTTCGCCTTGCCAGGAACGTTGTTAATTGCCATATGTATGGCTATTGCTCTATTAGGGGGATTCCCTTGGCAGATTTAGTCCATGTTTTGCCGTTCAAATCGGTGAGTGTCGAAGCTCAGAAAGCGCTCTCAAAGATTGAGTATCTCGAGGGTGATTCTGTAACCAAAGTGAAAGAGTATGACGACGTTGTGCGGTCACTTTGGGAGGCTAAGCAACTGTATGAACAGTTTCGATGGAACTATGGTGAACTGAGGCGCTTGGTTCCGTGTGATCAGTTTGACTTCTTACCCGACGGCTTTGCCAATGGGGGTTTTGGCGAGAGGACTGTTGTTAACGCTGCTTTTGGAAATTATGTTTCCGCAGCCCGTGGTCTTGTCGATAGAATGCAGGCAGTTATGCGGAAGTATGACCGAGGTTCAAATAAAGAACTTTATAAAGACTATTGGAAACTGCCTTCTTCTTGGTATGACGAAGGTGGCCTCTATGTTTTTATGTATGAGATTCGAAATCCAGTTCAGCATGGTCAAACCGTTGTTTCGCTTGTCAGGGAAAATGATGCGACTAGGGTTAGATTTGATCTTGATCAAATTGTTGATATGCGCGAATACAATACCTCGCCAAAACTTCGCGCCTTTCTAAACAAGACAATTTCGAAAATCAAAGACCATGATTCATCCGATTGTCCGTATCTTTGTTTTCGATATACAAACATGAGGTACAACGAACTTGTTATTGAGTTATTCTGTCATTTCCTGAAATGTGCCGAGCCCAGAATACGCGCCGCTCGTAAGGATATGCAGAGTTTGCTATTGCAGCACAGCAAAGCAGTCGGCAAGCTGGGCGGCTCTTCCTTTGTTGCATATGTTGATGGCGATATGACCCATGTTTATGATGAAGTTGATGTTGACCCAGTTAAGCAATTAAAAGATATGCACCGAAAGGCACAGAAGCATCTAAAGGATGCTCGAAATGCAATTGCGGCTGAGCGCAGATCAATTCGCTAGAGAATAGCTCCAGCATTGCGGTTCTGCTCATGTTTGCGGTCGGACGGGTGCCTCTGCGGTTGCCGGTAGTCTGCGTCCAGAGTTCCATTAGCCCAGGTTTTTTTATCCCAGCAAAATCCAGGATCTGCTTAGCTATCTATGGCTACGCTTCATTAAAAAAAAGTCGTTCTTCTTTAGCCGACCGAGATATCGGTCGAGTTCGTATAAAGCGTCAATGTAGACCTGAGCTGAGTTGCGGATATCGCGCATATCTAGACAGCATCTTTCAAAATGTAGCTTGCCAGTTTCTGTTTGAGTGCTACGACAAGTCATGAGTGCGATTTCGTTTTCAGCAACGTTATCAGTCTCTTCTAATCCTTTTGGTGAGATGCGATAGATTACTGCGCCCGGATATGAGTCGAGAAGGCTTTTCCCTCTCACATCAATACAAATTCGCCCCGCTGGACCAAAGCCGTATTCTTCATGCCTCGTCGAATTCAGGGGGTGAGCAATTACGATTGAGCGAACCGCTTCAAGATAATTACGCGCCTCTGTGAGTTCATTCTGTCTCGAGAACTCGAATTTGGTTCTAATTACTTCTTTCAAACAGGTGTAATTAATCTGCCAGTATGCATCTTTAATCCAGGTGGCGAGTGCTACTAGAAATACGGTGTCCTTAATGTTGGGAGAAAATCCGTCTTTGATGGCAGCATTGAAGTCTTGAATGCTGTAGTTGGCCTTAAGAATAAGATCAGACATTAATTCATAGTGATCTAGGTCTTTCCAAGGCCACTTTTCCAAATGCCGCCTTTGCCTTCACCCAGACCGTCCGTGGACTTTAGATGTTCGATTGATTGCACGTTGTTCCCGTCTACTTGAGTTCCGATCGGGCTCCTTATCGTTGTACGTTGTTAATTATCATAATGGCTCGACGGCAAAGCGAGGGGTTGGGTCACATTTTCGGGTACCGTCAAGATACTTTCGTAAATTGATTTAGCCGTCCTCGGCCTCGTCCTCTTCTAGCCCTCCGCTTTTCCCTTCAGCTCGTCCATCTCCTCCAGTTTGGACATGTCCAGGTACCTCCTCTTGCCCCATTCGTGCTCCGCTATGTACTTCAGTCTCGCTGACACCAGTATGACGACCGAGTTGCCGT
This sequence comes from Collinsella sp., assembly GCA_031292915.1. GTDB lineage: Bacteria > Actinomycetota > Coriobacteriia > Coriobacteriales > Coriobacteriaceae > Collinsella. Next base: position 157,962 of record JAUMSH010000086.1, on the reverse strand, counting down.
CCGGGTAGGTCCCGACGGCCCTCGTCCTCCTCCTGATCTCGCAGTCGATGCGTTCGATCCCGTTGTTCGTCCTGATCCGGCGCCAGTGCTCCGGCGGGAATTCCGTGTAGGCCAGTGTCTCGGCGAACCCGTCGCTCACCGTCCTCGCGGTGGACACCGGCGCCCCCAGAGGAGCTCGGAGACGTCCTCGATCCTCTTGGTTGAGACGCCCGCCAGGTACATCTCGACGATAGCCTCCTCGACAGAGGTCTCGCGCCTGCGGTAGCGCTCGATGACAGCCGTCCGGAAGGTCGCGCCGCGGAGTTTCGGCACGCCGAGCTCGACTTCCCCGGCCCCGGTGACGAACTTCCTCGCGTAGTGGCCGCTGCGGTAGACCTCCCGGCCCGCCGCCCTCTCGTAGCGTTCGGCCCCGACGGGCTCGGACGACTCGTCGTCGACTGATACGATGTTCGCATATACTGCCCGTGCCCCTTTCCTCGATGGTTTATTGTCTAGTCGCCAGAAATCATATGAATACGCGTGGACCGTGTCCCTCTATGTGTTTGTCAATTTTTGAAAGAAATTATGCGTCACCTCCTTATGCGCAACTACTTTCCCTATGGGTTATTAAGACTGCCCAAGACGGATTGTTGGTCGCCGGAGATTGGTTTGCCCAACTGCGCTTGAGACCCTTGGTGCGGATTTCCCAGTCGCCCTACAACGCTCTTGCAATGAGTGTTGTAGTGGTCATTGCCCAAACGTTCCTCGCGATTTATGCACTGTTTAGGAACATGAACTACTACGACATGAACGCACCGTTTCTCGAGAACTTCTTCAACACCGTTAAGGGTGCGGCACTGAAGCTGTCCTCGGCGATCTTGGGCGAACACGCGATAGATGTGCTGCGCAAGAAGAAGGGGGAGTGAGGGCGAGATACTCAGAATGTCAGGCCGTTAGGTACTGCAATCCCTCCCCGTTGTTGGCTGTATCAATGTGGGCCTTATATATCATGGACTTGATGTCGGTATGAATAGGGTGAGACAAAGTGGACGAGCTTTCCAAAGAAATTGCATCTCTGCCATCTGATGTATTGAGTAAAGCATATGATGATGCTCTGCATCCTGTGCTCTCATCGGTCGGAGACACTCTGAGTTTAGTTCCCAGAACCGTTGGCGTATTGCTTGGCCCCTGGAAGAAATGGGTGGTTAACGGCGAGAGCAATATTGAGGAGGCGATTCGGCAAATCGAAGAAAAGATGGAAGACGTCCCGGAGGACTGCTTCTGTGAGCCTGCACAGAATGTTGTGGTGCCGGCTATTCAGCAACTGTCATATTCGTACGACAGTCAGGACCTAAGGGGGCTGTACGTTAATTTACTCGCGTCCTCTATGGATAAAAGGGTTTCTCCTCTCGTCCATCCGAGTTTTGTTAGCATAATCGGACAACTGACTCCCGATGAAGCCAAAATGATGTCGTGGCTTTCTGAAGGGCTTGGTAAAGATCATATTCCGGTTATTGACTTACGCGTTGTCGAAGACGATGACATGCCAATTAAAGCTCGGTGGCGAGTGCTTTGCGAAAAATATACGAACGTATTCGATGCTATCGTTCAATGTCCTGAGAATGTGTCTTTGTATTTGAATAACTTGGAGCGACTGAAACTTTTAAGCGAAGAAACGTACTGTTACGAGGGAGAAGACGATTATCTTGGGATTGAGGATTCTGACAGGATCCGAAATATAAAGAAGGATAATACGCCTTCTGATGGATGGCGGTTTGATTGCGTACATCATGTTTTTAGGCTAACACCGTTCGGGAAGCTTTTTATTAAGTGCTGTGTTTAGTCTTCTCGGCAGTGCTGGTACGATTCGATTCTTGGCGGTTTGCTAATGGGTGAATGCGTTGGTCAGATTTGATGGGAATACCTTCTATTTCTTGTCAATTAGTCTTTTAAAGCTTCCGACCGTCGTCCTGGCGGTTTTTCTTTGTCCCCGCAATGATGGACAATTTCCTTAAACGATTTTGGTCCGTGATAGTTTCTCACGGTTCATTTTCGCTTCATTTTACGGTGATGGTGCCAAATGGTAAGAGGTGCATATGAACGAAGCGGTTTTAAGGGTTTTAGCCAGGCTGGGGCTCGACGCTAAACCATTCAAGCAGGAGAAAGTGATCGAGCTGGTCAAGAACCCCCTTTCCGGAGCATGGGTTACCGTCTATTCGCACCATGACGCTGCTGATGGAAGGCCTTCCGTTTTTGCCTGTTTTGCCGACCTTGCACGGAAGCAGGAGATTCTTGCAGGTGATGATTGGTTGAAGCATGCTTCCAGTTTCTCGCCAGGCTTCTGCGTATGTGCAGATGACGTCACTTATCATGACGGGCGCGATGAGGGCTATGACTTTATTGTTGCCGAGCAGTATTTCTATCCGCTCGACCAAGCGCAGATTCTGGTCAACCAGGAATTTGTCATGCTGTTTGAACTCTACCGCGGCGAAGACGGTTGCTACTATAGCGTCGACAAGTGCGGCGAGAGAGAAAAAGTCGTTGACTTTGCTGGAGACGAGGTGCGTGTCAGGACCAAATATATACTGCGCTTCATTGCAGCTAAGCAATGCTTCATCGTCTACTTTGTTGACGCTCGGCTGGCATCTTCGTCCAACTATCCTTTGGGGAGCACTGAGTGCATTTCAGAGAGTGATGAAGTCGGAGGGAACTACCATATCGGACAGTGGTACACGAGCGATATTGATGAAGGCTATCTGCTGTCCATGCTCTACGCTCGAAGCTTTATCGAGCCCGACGACGTCGAGACTTGTGGCGTATGGCCGTTCGATGAGAAAAATGAACGGTACCCCGAGTTCGTCATCGGCGAACGGCCTGACGGCTCGCTCGTTCGATACACATGTGACCCGAATAAGCTTGGCACCTACTTTGATAAGGAGCCTCGCGCCCCACATTACTTAACCCCCGTTTTCTTTAAGCCCGCTGTACTTGATAAGTACAGGAGTAGCCCTCACTTCGATGTCAGCGAGCGTCACATTTCATGTGGGAGCCAGTGGAGGTGCGAGATTGACAATGTTGACCCGGACAGAGTTATGGTTTATCTCGGCGATTTGGGACGCGATCTTCCCGAGAGTGAGCGCACTCATTTCCTTTCCTTCGAGATGTCTCCCGTTGACCAGCGCATTTCTGATGAGGTATTCAAGACAGATTTGCTCAATATGTGGGTTAAAGATCCGTCGGGCCCTGTTTCCATGCTTATGCGAGCGCGAATGGAACTTGATAAAGCATGGAGGAAACGGTTTGGCTTGGCGCTGTATAGGCCTTTCCACCGTGCAGACGAGGGCATTCTTGAACAAATCCACATTCCATCTGGCAACGGCGAGTCTGAATTTGAGTCCGTGACTATGGCCCTCACGAGAGCCCTCGTCGACTACATTGATGAAAGTGCTCTAAAGGACGCTGATGCGAAGGGTAGTATTAACAAGCTGGAGGCCTTTCTTAGCGGGAATGACATCGTGATCGACCTAAAGCCTCTCCGTGATCTTCAGAACCTTCGGTCGGCGGGGGCAGCGCACGGTAAGGGCTCAAAATACGATAGGCTTTACGGCGATGTGGTCACCGAAGACCATAGAGAAGATGCGAAAAGACTTATTGCTCGGCTTACGACCATGCTGAACGAGTTGACTGAGGCCTTAAAACCTGCCGACGATCGGAAAGAGTAATTGCAGGGTGATGGGCTGTCATGCGCTAGGGAAACAAGGCTGTTGCAGTTGGCGGATTTAGATATTCTTGCATCAAGACCTTCCGATTTCCTATAGATAGAGACAGGTCCAATTAACTTTCAATGTGTATCCTCCTTGTTTTCTGAGTTTATGTAGCACTAGCTGCGTTTATAGGAATGGGCTATGCGCGATACGGCGGTTTCAGCATGAGGCCGGCTTGTACTTCTTCGAGATTCCATATACTGACACCTTTCAGGTCCGGCTTATGTCCGCGCCAGTATTTATGCTTTAAGCAAAGCGGCACGAGTGAACTTGCTGCGAGCCTCATGCTGTGAGCACGTTAATCAATCGGTCGTGAAGGCGAGGTGAGTATGAAAGGTAGAAACCAGCACGTTACGAAGCGGGCGGATGGCAATTGGCAGGTTAAGGGCGAGGGGGCGCGTCGCGCTTCCTTTGTTACGACGACCCAGGGCGAAGCTATAAAGCGCGGTCGTCAAATTAGTTCTAATCAGCACTCTGAGCTAATCACCCATCGTCCTGATGGCAGGATCCGCGCAAAGGATTCCCATGGGCACGATCCCTTCCCGCCGAGAGGATAGGGACTTGACGCCATTGCGGCTGCGGGCATGGATTAGCGTGTCCGCAGCCGCAAACGCCTGCCGGAAGTATGCGGCAAATTCTGGAACCCCCGAGCACAACAGCTTTTCCACATAAAGGATCCGCAGGCAGAAGCATTACGGCATTCCGGAGCGCTCGGCACGCTAGGGATTTGCCGCATACTTCCGAGTTTTGGCCTTGTACCCTTTGCTCCAGATGCTGCAAACACTTGATTGATGCTATTTAAGGTCTATAATCAAATAAAAACTCTGAAATATCTTTTCAAAACAATGAAAGGAATGTTGAGGACGATGCTTTGCCAGTTCACCTTCAGGAACTATAGATCCTATCGCGATGAGGCGGAGCTTTCCATGCAGGCGACGCCGATGAAGGAGTTCGAGCGCTCCCTCATAGTGTGCCCTGACGGGCAGGGCTTTCTACCAGTGGCCGCGGTGTACGGACCCAACGCTGGCGGTAAGTCAAACCTGCTCGAGGCTCTCGATTACGTTCGCTCGGCGGTAGCCAGACCGATTAGGCTGCTGTCTGCCAGTGCTGATGCACCAGGGGGTGATCGCCCTTCGATACCCCGTTGCTCTGCGTTCGAGTTCGATGACGTGTCGGCTGCTAAGCCCACCGAGTTCGAGCTCTACTATCGCGCGGGTGAGCATGAGTACCGCTATGCCCTGTCCGTGCATGCGGACGAGATCGTGTCCGAAGGACTGTGGCGGCGCAAATTGGGGGCGTCACGCACGGCGATGCTTTTCGAGCGCGAGGGCACGGGGGTTGAGCTTGGTCCCACGCTGCGTAAGCTCGTGACGGCCGCGAGATTCAACCCGAGCCTGCCATACCTGTCGTTTCTCTGCATCAACTTTGACGCGCCGGTGATCAAGGAGGCTGCCAGTTGGTTTCTTGATGGGGTGTTCCTGAACTACAACAGCTCCTATCTGGAGCAGATGCTCGAACAGTTGCTCGATGAGGATGACTCACCCGAGATCACGCGTTTTCTGCGTGCCGTTAACGTGCGTATCGATGGCTTTAGGGTTGAGAAAGCTCCGGAATGGCGGGGCCAGCGCGTCTTCGTAAAGCATGAGGTGGACGGTAAGGGCTATGAGCTGCGCCTGTCCGAGGAGTCGGCCGGTACTCAGAAGCTCATGGGGCTGGCGGCGTTTCTGCTGGCGGCGCTCGAACGCGGCGGTACCGTCGTTGTCGATGAACTCGACGCCAAGTTGCATCCGAAGCTCCTGCGCTACGTGATCCTGCTGTTCAAAGATCCCGAAGTCAACAAGAGCGGCGCGCAGCTCATCTTCTCGTCTCAGGACGTGTCCACTATGCGAAACGATGTTTTTCGCCGCGACGAGATATGGTTTGCCGCACGCGGCGAGGGGGAGGCGAGCCAGCTATGGTCGCTCGCCGACATCCACGAGGCAAATGGTAACCTGGTCAGCAAGAACGCGGCATTCGACAAGCAGTACCTGTCTGGCCGCTATGGTGCCGACCCGTATCTCACGCGCATTGAGGAGTGGGATTAGTATGGCCGCGAAAAAGTCGAGGGACTGGCGCAGCGGCAAGCGCGAGGGACGCTCTCGCATGGTACAGATGACGCGCCATCTCGTGGTGACCGAGGGCAAGGAGACTGAGCCTCGCTACTTCGAGGGCGTGCGCGCCGCGTTGGGCGCAGCAAACGAGCGGAAGGTTGCCGTAGTCGTTAAGGGGACTGGCAAACATACTCTCGACCTGCTCGACTTCGCCGTCGAACACTGCCTCTATGCGCCCGAGACGTTCGACCACGTGTGGCTCGTGTATGACAAGGATGACTTCCCTGCGTCCGACTTCGACGCGATGGAACGTAAATGCAACGAGCTCTCTGATGGTTCGAGGACCTTCCACGCGTTGTGGTCCAACCCCTGTTTCGAGCTGTGGCCGCTTTTGCACTTTCGCTACACGACCGCGCATATGTCCGCGTCCGACTGCCAGCATGCCCTCGCGCAGGAGATGTCGAAGAATTTGGGCATCGAGTACCGCAAGAACCTTGACGGGATGTTTGGGGCAGTGGATGATAGGCGAGGCGAAGCATTGCAGCGTGCTGGGCGCCTCGTCGCGTACCATAGGGAACTGGGTAACATTAAGCCATCTGCGCAAAACCCTTCAACTAAGGTTGGCGAGATATTTGATGTGATTGGGCCGTATCTGGTTTGACGGTCAAGTTCGATCGGGCTTGATGGGACTGGAGATTCATGAAAGATGTTGTTTCGGGCTGCCTGCCGTCTTTAACTGGATTGACCTTTTGGGACCCGATAGGATACTAGGCCGAATCTAGCGGTATTGACGCAGTCAACCTACGGGCCTGCGTCCTACGGAAAGGTGGTTGTTCTTCCGGATGGCCGCCTTTCTTCATTGCGCCTATGATGAGAGGCTTTATTGAAGAGTATTCGGCGTAACAGTCATATCTAAGTGATTCGCCCAGTTAAACGCGCCAACATAGTATCTCGAGCTAATCATCGCGAACGGAGATCTGATGACCGACGCTAATACAAAGCCTTGGCTTACGGCGTCTGAGCAGATTGATCATCTCAAATCGAGAGGTGTCCATTTCTCACTGATGAGCGAAGACGATGCCAGAGCTTACCTGGAAAAGAACAGCAACTATTTTCGTCTGCGTGCTTATCGACTTGGGTTTCCTAAAGTTGAGGAGGGAAATCGCAAGGGAGAGTATGCAAATCTAGACTTTTACGCGGAAACGGAAACGAGCGATACCCGTGCCTATGAGCAAGCACTAGATATTGAGTTTATTGTTCATCGCGAGATGCAGCGCTCGGGCTTGAGTAAAAGCGAGCTGGCAAAACGTATGGGCGTGAGTCTTCAGTCGCTTTCGAAATTGTTGAATTCTCAGCCCAACATGACGCTGAAAACGGTCACAAAGTTTGAGCTTGCGTTGGGTATCAAAATCATTCCGCAGGTCATTTCCGGTTATTCGAATGAGGCACCGTTTTTTCTCTCCAATGCGATTTCCATGGCGTATGGCCACGCTAAGAGCTATCTGATGGTCGTTACTGGACTTTCGCCCATGGGGGCTTTGACGCTGCCGGCAATTCTTCCTTCGGAATTGGCAGCGGACAGCGATGCGTCTTTCCAAAGTGAGTAAATTGTTCTCGAGTTGGATTTTGCCTGCCACTGTGTGCAAATGTAACGGGGTGCCGAATCGGTAGTTTGACTGATTCGGCACTTATATTTCGAAGTTTTTAGTTGAAGCTCTACGATGCCCGTGCTACGACAGCTTAATTGACCGTGACGTCATGTCTTGCGACGCGCATGTCGCTCCGCACGGGTATCATGGTGAAAGCGATTTCAACGACGGGGGTACTCGTGGTAAAGATGAAAGATGTGGCCGAGCTGGCCGGCGTTTCGAGCGCCGCCGTCTCGCGCTACCTCAACGGTGGATATATCTCGGCGGACAAGGCCGAGCGCATTAAGCAGACAATCGAGCTGACCGGATACGTGCGATCCAGCCAGGCTCGCGCGCTGCGCACCGGTTCCACCAAGCTCATCGGCGTCATCGTACCTAAGATCAACTCGGAATCCGTGAGCCGCATTACCGCCGGCATTGGTCAGGTGCTCGGTCGCCGTGGCTACCAGATGCTGCTTGCCAACACCGACAACGCGGCCGATCGTGAGCTCGAATACCTCGATTTATTCCAAAACCACCCGGTTGACGGCATTGTTCTGGTGGCAACTATGATCACCGACGAGCACCGTCGCGCGATTGAGTCGTGCCGCGTGCCCATTGTGTTGATCGGCCAACATGTCGAGGGCGCGGCGTGCGTCTATCATGACGATTACGAGGCCGCCTTTGAGCTGGGTCATGCGCTTGCGGGTCGCGTGGACGGCAAGATTGCCTATATTGGAGTTACCGAAGAGGACCGCGCGGCCGGTTATGACCGCCGTCGCGGTTTTGAGGCCGGCCTGCGCGCTGCGGGCAACCCGCTCGATTCCGCCTTGATTCGCCTGGGCTCGTTTACGCTCGACTCGGGCTATGGTGCGGCGTGTGAGCTGCTTTCCGTCGATCCCGATGTTTCGTTTATCGCCTGTGCGACCGACACCATGGCGGCGGGCGCGCTGCGTGCTATCGATGAGGTTCGCGGCATGGGCGAGGGCATACACCGCGTAAGCGGTTTTGGCGACAACGCGTTTTTGCGCGCGCTGACGGGCGGCATTCCCACCGTGCATTACGGATACCTGACCAGTGGCGTCGAGGCGACCAATATGCTGCTCGACACGCTCGATGGCGAGGAGGGGGAGAGCGGCCTCAAGACGCTCAAGCTCGGCCATCAGCTTATGAATGTCTAGGCTTTGGGCATATCTTCCTGCCTCTGAGCCCTTATGTTTGTCCCAAAACTACCATTCGCCGGCTAATTCCTACCGTTCATCCTGCTGTGAAAACGATTACAGACATATGAAACTGAAAACGATTACAGTGTAAGCGTCAAAGATGGCCGGGTGCAGACGCGCCCGTTGGAGGAAAGGGAAGTCATGGACTACCGCAAATCAGCCCAAGAGGTGCTCGACAACATCGGTGGCGCCGACAACGTTGTTTCGGCCGCACACTGCGCCACGCGTCTGCGCCTGGTGATTGCCGATAATGCCAAGGTCGACAAGGAGGCCCTCGAGAATATCGACGGCGCCAAGGGCGTCTTTGAGGCCCAGGGCCAGCAGCAGATTATCTTTGGCACCGGCACCGTCAACAAGGTCTACGAAGAGTTCATCGCGCTCAGCGGCGTCGAGGCTGCCACCAAGGCCGAGGTCAAGGAGGCCGCGGCACAGCAGCAGAACATCTTTATGCGTGCCATTAAGGTGCTCGGCGACGTCTTTGTCCCCATCATCCCCGCCATCGTGGCTTCGGGCCTGCTGCTGGGCATTATGAGCGCCCTCAACTTTATGGCCTCCAACGGCTTTATCGCGCTCGACACCAATAACTTTATTTATAAGATCGCCGACTTGGTCTCGGGCACGTCCTTTGGCATTCTGCAGATCCTGATCGGTTACTCCGCCGCTAAGGCCTTTGGCGCCAACCCGTATCTGGGCGCTGTCGTCGGTGGTGCATTCATCAACTCCTCGCTGCAGAGCGCCTACACGGTTGCTTCCGAGGGCGTTCAGACCATGGTTACTGTTATTCCCGGTGTGTACAGCTTTGAGTGGGTCGGCTATCAGGGCCATGTGATCCCCATCGTTATCGCCTGCGCCATTCTGGCCTTCCTCGAGAAGCGCCTGCACAAGATCGTTCCCGAGATGTTCGACCTCTTTGTGACTCCGCTCGTCTCGGTGTTCGTGACCGTGCTCGTGACGCTCGTTGCCGTCGGCCCCATCTTTGTCTGGGCCGAGAACGCCATCCTCGGTCTGATCCAGGCCCTGCTGACCCTGCCCTTCGGCATCGGTTCCTTTATCGTCGGCCTGTTCTATGCCCCCACGGTCGTTACCGGTATCCACCAGATGTACACCGCCATCGACCTGGGCCAGCTCGCCCAGTACGGCGTGACCTACTGGCTGCCCATCGCCAGCGCCGCCAACATCGCTCAGGGTGGCGCCGCGCTCGCCGTTGCCTTTAAGACCCGCGATGCCAAGATCAAGGGTCTGGCACTTCCATCGGCCCTGTCCGCCTTCATGGGCATTACCGAGCCCGCCATCTTTGGTGTGAACCTGCGCTTCTTTAAGCCCTTCATCGCCGGCTGCATCGGCGGCGGTTGCGGTGCCCTGGTCTGCGCGCTCACTTCGCTGGCTGCCTCCGGCACGGGCGTTACGGGTATCTTCGGTATCCTGCTGTGCCTGGCCCAGCCCGTGCAGTACGCGATCATGTTTGCAGTCGCCGCGCTGGTTTCCTTTGCCGTCTCGTTTGTCCTGTACAAGGACGAGCCCAAGGCTTCCGAGCAGGCCTAAGAGCTTTTGATTGAGGGGTGCCCGCGGGTTGTATGCTCGCGGGCGTTTCCCGTATCTGGTGCCGATCTCTGGTGCCTTGTTACTTTCGATCCGTTAGGACTTTGATATGTCTAATGCACTTGGTCGCGACCTTGCAAAGCTGGTTGCCGCTGTTGACGCTGCCGCCTCTGAGTGCGGTCATGGTGCGTATGGCCAGCACTTCCACATTATGCCGCCGGCGGGTTGGCTCAACGACCCCAACGGTCTTTGCCAGGCGGGCGGCGTGTTCCACGCTTATTTTCAGTATGCGCCGTTTGATGTCGAGGGTGGCGTTAAGGCTTGGGGCCATGCGACGAGTCGCGATCTTATGACGTGGGACTACGCTGGCGCCCCGCTGCTGCCCGACGAGCCGTTCGATTGCCATGGCGTGTATTCGGGCTCCGCGCTTGCCGAGGACGGTCGCATTCGCGTGCTTTATACGGGCAACGTTAAGCTTTCCGATTCGGACGGCACGTACGACTACGTCAATATCGGCCGCCGCGCCGATACTGTTTATGTCGAGAGCGTTGATGGCCTTGCCGGTCGGGAGTTCAGCCAAAAGCGCGTGGTGCTGGCGTCCGAGGATTATCCCGAGGATTTGACCTGTCACGTGCGTGACCCCAAGGTGTGGCGCGATGATGATGGGCGTTACCACATGGTGCTGGGCGCGCGTCGTCGCGTGGACGGGCCGCATGTCGATAGTCGATTTTGCGTCATGCACGGCGAGGGTGCCGGGCGCGATGTGGGCGAGATCCTGGTGTATGGCTCGGCCGATATGCTGAGTTGGGAGCTCGAGAGCCGCGTGTCTACCCCCGAGCGCTTTGGCTTTATGTGGGAGTGCCCGGGGTATCTGGAGCTTGAGGCGGATGGCGGCGTGCCGGCAAGGTTTCTGTCTTTCTCTCCCCAGGGGCTCGAGGGCGGTCGTTGGGACCGCGGTAACGTGTATGCAGCGGGCTACATGCCTGTAACGGGCGACATTACGGGTGGCAATGACGCTTATGAGCTGGGCGAGTTTCGCCTGTGGGACGCCGGTTTTGACTTCTATGCTCCGCAGGAGTTCACGGCCGAGGACGGTCGCCACATTCTGATCGGCTGGATGGGCATGCCCGATGAGCCGACCTATGGCAACGCGCCCACCGTGGCGTGCGGCTGGCAGCACTGTATGACGGTGCCGCGTGAGCTTACAGCCGGTGCTGGCGGCGTGGTGCTGCAACAGCCGGCGCGCGAGATTGAGCACCATTATGCCTCGGTGCGTGTGGGGGCGGGCTCGTTGGAGGTTGCCGGCGATACCTGCTTTGATGTTGTTGTCGACGGTGTCGACGGCGCGTTTGCCGCGACCGTAGATGGCGAGCTGAAACTGGTGTTTGTGCCCGCCGAGGGCGAGCTTCCCGCGCGCTTTGAGATGCGATATACCGATGAAGGTCGCGCTTCTGCCGGCTGCGGTCGTACCGTGCGCTGGGAGCCCGTCGACGAGGTTCGCAACGTGCGCATTGTTGGCGATGTCTCGTCGGTCGAGGTGTTTGTGAACGATGGCTCGCTCGTGTTTTCGACGCGCATCTATCCCGAGGCCTATGGCGTGACCGTTGACACTCCGGGTGCGAACGTGACCTACCACGCGCTCAACATCTAGGCGATTCGTCGCATATCGGCGCTATACTGCAGCCGTTGCCCACGATGCGGGGAACACCCGCATCGTGGGTTTTTGCTTATGAAGGGGCGGTGCCTTGTGGATGTACAGCAGCTAGAAGAGTCCTGGGCTGTAAGGACCGGCGCGCGTGAGGCGCGTCTTGTTGCGGCCCTGCATGTGCCGGCGGCGCTGTCTTTGTTGGGGATTGTGCGTCCCGGTGACCGCCTGGTGGCCTTTGCGGACGATTTTGCCGATGCGTTTGCGAGCGGATTTGACGGCTGCGATGTTGTGATGGTGGGGGAGCCGTCTGTCGAGGCGTTTGCTGCGGCGTCCGGTGGCTTTGCCGGCTCGTTTGACTCTGAGGGTCCGCACCTGTGGTGGTTCGTCAACTCCATCGGCGGGTTTGGTCTGCGTGTGCCTGATCTTCGTGCGCTGGGTCGGGCGGCGCGTGAGGCCCATGCGCTGCTGGTTGTGGACAACACCGTGGCGTCAGCTTTTGGCTGCGATTCGCTGCGGCTGGGTTCTGCGCTGTCGCTCGAGGCGCTCGATCGCGTATGCGCCGGTGATGCTCCGCGCAAGTTGGTTGCCGTATCGGTCGCGCGCTCGCAGCTCAAGCGCCATCGCGTGGATGCCGCGGCCGAGTGCGCGCATGCCCTGCTTGAGGGCTGTGGCTTGGCCAAGTTTGAATTGACTGCTGACGAGGCCGGTGTGCTGGAGCGGGGACTGGACTCGCTCGACGTCCGCATGCAGGCGCATTTCGATCGCGCCCGTGCGCTGGCCGAGTATCTGGCCGCCAACGAGATGGTGCGCAGCGTGCGCTATCCCGGGCTGAGCTCGCATCCCGACCATGTGGTTGCAACGGGAATCCTCGAGCACGGCTTTGGCCCGGCAGTTGAGTTTGACCTTATCGAGCGCAGTGCGGGTGATTTCTTCGATGCTTTGCCGGGGGAGTTTCGTACATCGCCCGCCGGCGGCGCAACGACGCGCCTTTCGGCTCCACACGGCAAGCAGGGGAGCGCCATCCGCCTCTTCGCCGGTACCGACGACCCCTTGATCGTGGCCTCCACCCTAGACAATGCCCTCCGTAAATTAGCTACTCTTTGATGCTGGCGATGAGGGCGTTTGCTTTGGTGGCAATGACGTTGTTGATGTCGGCCTGCAGCTCTTCGTAGACCGCTATGGCTCGTTCGCCGGCGGGGGTGAGGGTGGATCCGCGGGCGCCGTCGCGCTCGATGAGCTTGCAGCCCAGCTGACCTTCGGCCTCGTTCACGATGCGCCAGGCCTTGGAATACGCCATGCCCATGCTCTTGGCGGCGCGGTTGAGCGAGTGCTCGCGGGCAATACCCTGCAGCAGCAAGACGCAGCCATGACCAAACACGCCCGGCAAATCCTTGTCGCACGCTTGAATGACCAACTTTGCCGTCGTCTTGTACTTCATACGCTCCACGTCTCCCCGCTAAAGTGTTTGCTGGGCAAACGCAAAGCCTGCGTCAAACCCTCGTGTGCTCTTCTTAAATCATGCATTGTAGCAGTCAAAGTGCGTTAAGATACTTCCCCAGTATTGGGCGCCCAAGGTTGGGCTGGGTCCTACGAGGCCTGCAGCCGACCGGTCGCATGGAAAAAGGAGAAACATGGCTACGTTCTTTCCCGGTGAGTCCCACACGTTTTCGGAGTATCTGCTGGTCCCTGGTTACTCGTCCTCGCAGTGCATCCCCAACAACGTCTCTCTTAAGACGCCGCTAACCCGCTTTAAGCGCGGTGAGAAGCCGGCAATCACCCTGAACATCCCCATGGTTTCCGCCATCATGCAGTCCGTCTCGGGCGTCGATATGGGTGTCGCGCTCGCTACCGAGGGTGGCCTGTCCTTCATTTACGGTTCTCAGAGTGCCGAGTCCGAGGCCGCTATGGTCAAGGCCGTCAAGGATCACAAGGCCGGCTTCGTTCAGTCCGATTCCACGCTGACCCCCGACATGACCATGGAGCAGGTCATCGAGCTCAAGGAGAAGACCGGTCACTCCACCATGCCGGTCACCGACGACGGCACTCCCAAGGGTAAGCTCCTGGGCATCGTCACCAGCCGTGACTATCGCCCCAGTCGCGATGACCACCAGACGAAGGTCTCCGAGTTCATGACCCCGCGTGAGCAGCTCATCGTGGGTGACAAGAACATCAGCCTCAAGGTTGCCAACGACGTCATCTGGGACAACAAGCTCAACGCCCTGCCCATCGTTGACGACAACGATCACCTCATGGGCATTGTCTTCCGCAAGGACTACGACAGCCACAAGACCAACCCCAACGAGCTGCTCGATAACGACAAGCGCTACATGGTTGGTGCCGGTATCAACACCCGCGACTATGCCGAGCGCGTGCCGCTGCTCATCGAGGCCGGTGCCGATGTCCTGTGCATCGACTCTTCCGAGGGCTTCAGCGAGTGGCAGAAGCGCACCATCGAGTGGATCCGCGCCAACTACGGCGAGGACGTCAAGGTCGGTGCCGGCAACGTCGTCGACGCCGAGGGCTTCCGCTTCCTTGCCGACTGCGGTGCCGACTTCATCAAGGTCGGTATCGGCGGCGGTTCCATCTGCATCACCCGCGAGACCAAGGGCATCGGCCGTGGCCAGGCCACCGCGCTGATCGATGTCTGCCGCGCTCGCGACGAGTACTACGAGGAGACCGGCGTCTACGTGCCCGTGTGCTCCGACGGCGGTATCGTCTACGACTACCACATGACGCTCGCCCTGGCCATGGGTGCAGACTTTATGATGCTGGGTCGTTACTTCGCCCGCTTTGACGAGAGCCCGACCGAGCGCGTCAACGTGAACGGTCAGTACATGAAGGAGTACTGGGGCGAGGGTTCTGCGCGTGCTCGCAACTGGCAGCGCTACGACCTGGGCGGCGCCGCGAAGCTTAGCTTCGTCGAGGGCGTCGACTCCTACGTTCCCTACGCCGGTTCCCTCAAGGACGGCGTGGGCGGCACGCTCTACAAGGTCAAGTCAACGATGTGCAACTGCGGCGCCCTCTCGATCCCCGAGCTCCAGGAAAAGGCACGCCTAACGCTGGTCAGCTCCACCTCCATCGTCGAAGGCGGCGCCCACGATGTAGTCGTGAAGGATTCTCAGCAGTCCGTATCTTATCGATAAGGTAAGAGCCTCACATAAAGGTTGAGTTTCAACCACGTTATTTAGATAAAGCGAGATGCCTGCAAGTCGCAGGCATCTCGCTTGTCGTATTTGCTATCATCAGTCAAGTTAACCTTAGGGTCGGGCGGCTTGGCTTTGTTCGCTACAAGTTCCGCACGCAAAGAAGAGCACTTAATGTGCTCTTCGTCTTGCGCAGGACTGTCCGCAGTAGCGAATAAAGCCAAACCGCCCGACCCCAGCTAAGATTAAAGGAGCTGATATGTGCGATTGCACAGATCATAAGGACGAGATCCCTGCCTATGACGCGCAGGCCATTGAGTCCAAGTGGATGAAGGCCTGGGAGGATTCCAACCTCTTTGCCGTCGACACCGACGACAGCAAGCCCAAGAAGTACGTGCTAGAGATGTTCCCGTATCCGTCGGGCGACCTGCACATGGGCCACGCGCGCAACTACACCATCGGCGATGCCATGGCCCGTCAGGCCCGCATGCGCGGCTTTGACGTGCTGCATCCCATCGGCTTTGACGCCTTTGGCCTGCCTGCCGAGAACGCCGCCATCAAGCACAATACGCAGGCTGCCGCCTGGACGTATAAGAATATGGACCAGGCGCTCGCCACGATGAAGCGCATGGGCTTCTCCTACGATCTGGATCGCATGGTCAAGACCTGCAGCCCCGACTACTACCGCTGGGGTCAGTGGATCTTTGAGAAGCTGTGGGAAAAGGGCCTGGTCTACCGCAAAAAGAACCCGGTCAACTGGTGTCCTAACTGCAAGACCGTTCTGGCCAACGAGCAGGTCACCGAGGGCAAGTGCTGGCGCTGCGGCACCGAGCCCGAGAAGCGCGACCTTGAGCAGTGGTACTTCAAGATCACCGAGTACTCCCAGGAGCTGCTCGACGACCTGGAGAAGCTCCCCGGCTGGCCCGAGCGCGTCAAGCAGATGCAGACCAACTGGATCGGTCGCTCCGAGGGTGCCGAGGTCGACTTTACCCTGTGCGACCAGGATGGCGAGCCCATTGAGGGCGACGAGGGCAAGATCACCGTCTTTACCACGCGTGCCGACACCCTCTTTGGCGTCTCCTTTTTTGTCCTGGCTCCCGAGTACGCTCGTCTGCACGAGCTCGTCGAGGGCACGGAGTATGAGGAGGCCGTCACCAAGATCGTCGAGGACTCCAAGCATATCTCTGCCGTCGAGCGTGCCCAGGGCACCCTCGAGAAGCACGGTGCCTTTACCGGCCGCTACGTGGTAAACCCCGTCAACGGCGAGAAGGTCCCCGTGTGGGTTGCCGATTATGTCGTTGCCGACTATGGAACCGGCGCCGTCATGGCCGTTCCCTGTGGTGACCAGCGCGACTTTGAGTTTGCCCGCAAGTACGACCTGCCGATCGTGCCGATCATCCTGGACGATGACGATCGCGCTGCCGTCGAGGCCACCGGCGAGACCATCGATACCTTCCATGCCGAGACCGTCGACTGGGATTGCGCCCACGCTGCCGAGGGCACGCTTGTCCAGTCCGGCAAGTACACCGGCATGCGCGGCGGTAAGCACTCCGAGGGCGAGGCTGCCATCGTGGCCGACCTCGAGGCCATGGGCTGCGGCCGTCGCAAGGTCGAGTTCCGCCTGCGCGACTGGCTCATCAGCCGTCAACGCTATTGGGGCAACCCCATCCCGGCCATCCACTGCGAGCACTGCGGCATCGTGCCCGTGCCTGAGGATCAGCTGCCGGTGACGCTGCCCGAGAACCTGGACCTGGGCGCCGGCGAGACCCTCGCCGAGTGCAAGGACTTCTACGAGACCACCTGCCCGGTCTGCGGCCGCCCGGCTAAGCGCGAGACCGATACCATGGACACGTTCACCTGCTCTAGCTGGTATTACCTGCGCTATACCGACCCGCGCAACACCGAGCTGCCCTTCTCCCGCGAGGCAGCCGACCGTTGGATGCCCGTCGATAACTACATCGGTGGCATCGAGCACGCCATTCTGCACCTGCTCTACAGCCGCTTCTTTACCAAGGCGCTGCGCGACCTGGGTCTGCTGAGTGTTGACGAGCCCTTCACCAACCTGCTGTGCCAGGGCATGGTCAAGGACGAGAACGGCGACACCATGTCCAAGTCCAAGGGCAACGTCGTGCCCCCGAGCTCGGTTATCGAGCCCTACGGCGCCGACACCATGCGTCTGGCGATTCTGTTTATCGCCCCGCCCGAGAAGGACTTCGACTGGGATCCCAAGGCCGTCGAGGGCGCCAACCGCTTCATCAAGCGCGCCTGGCGTATCGTGTGGCAGCTCGTCCAGTCCGGCGACGCCAACGTGGCCTTTAACAAGTCCGCGCTCGACGAGACCGCGATGAAGCTCTACCGCGAGCGTCACCGCACCATCGCCAAGTGCACCGAGGACTTCGACCGCGGCCAGTTCAATACCGCCATCTCGGCCGTCATGGAGCTCGTCAACGCCGCGAGCGCCTACCTCAACGCCACCGAGGGCGCTAACCGCGACAAGGCTCTGTGCTACGGCGTGGCCAAGGATATCGTGAGCGTCCTTGCCCCCATCTGCCCGTTCTGGGCCGACGAGCTGTGGCATGAGGCCCTCGGCTGTGAGGGCAACGCCTACACCGCCGCCTGGCCCGAGTTCGACCTGGCCGAGTCCATCGAGGACACGGTGCAGATCGTCGTCCAGGTGCTCGGCAAGGTCCGTGGCCGCATCGACGTGGCCCGCGATGCCTCCAACGAGGAAATGCAGACTGCCGCCGAGGCCGCTGTCGCCAAGTGGCTCGAGGGCAAGACGGTTGTCAAGGCCATCTGCGTGCCCGGCAAGCTGGTCAACCTGGTGGTCAAGTAAGCGCTGCGCGCATAGCTGACATGAAAAGGCGAGGGGGACGATTCCGTATGGAGTCGCCCTCTTTTTGGTTATGTATACTTGCGACAACACCCAATTATCCATTTCTTGTGGAGAACCTGTGCTCACGCTGACCTGCAGATTCGTACTGTGCTTGCACGTTTCCGCAGCTATTGGTATAGTTTGCTTGCAAATGAAGTTGTAATTGAAAGAAGTGGGGTTTCGGCCCCGCTTCTTTTTTGTATGGATGGAGGTGCCGCAATGGTCAAGACCAAGACCGAGCAGGCGATTATCGACGCGCTCGAGGCCGTCGCTCCCCAGCACGATATCGACATCGTCGACGTCGAGCTCGTGGGTGCCACCAAGGCCCCCTGCGTGCGCGTGCGTATCGAGGGTGCCGAGGGTCAGAGTCTTTCGCTCAACGACGTCACGGCCAACACCAAGTGGGTCGGCGATGTGATTGAGGAGCTCGACCCCATCTCTTCGAGCTATACGCTCGAGGTGTCGAGCCCGGGTATGGCGCGCCCGCTGCGCCGCCCGTGCGACTTTGCCCGCTTTGTGGGCGAGAACTGCGAGCTCACCTCCACCGCCACCGAGGGCCGTCGCAAGTACGCCGGCAAGATTGCCGCCGCCACCGAGGCGAACGTGACCCTCGAGCTCGAGGACGGCGAGTCCGTTACCCTCGATTTCTCTGATGTTAAAAAGTGCAAGTTGAAGCCCACCTACGACTTCAAGCCCGCGAAGGAAGGAAAGTAAGATGGCAGCATCCGACATGATGTCCGCCCTGATGGAGCTTTGCCAGGAGAAGCACATCGACCAGCTCTACCTGATCGACCGCCTGGAGCAGTCGCTCGCCAAGAGCTATGCCGAGATCCTGCATCTTGAGTGGGGCGCCAAGGTGACCATTGACCGCACCACCGGCAAGATCTACGTCTACCGCCTGGAGCCGATCGACGATTCCATGGACGAGGAGGGCAACTTCACCGAGTTTGAGGAGATCGACGTCACCCCCAAGAACACGAGCCGCATCGCCGCCCAGCACGCCAAGGCCGAGATCAACGCCATCGTGCGCAACTCCGCCCGCGAGCAGATCTACGAGGAGTTCTCCGGCCGCATCGGTGACCTCATCAGCGGTACCGTGCTGCAGTCCACGCCCGACTTCACGATCGTCAAGATTCGCGAGGGCGTCGAGGCCGAGCTGCCGCACTTCGACCAGCGCCGTTACGAGAACGAGCGCAACGAGCGTCCGATGGGCGAGCGCTACCTGCACAACCAGCACATCAAGGCCGTGATCATCGACGTTCGCGACCCCAACTCCAACCTGCAGCCGGTTCGTGGCGAGCACAGCCGTCCGCCGATTGTCATCTCCCGTACCCACCCCGAGCTCATGCGTCGTCTGTTTGAGCAGGAGGTGCCCGAGATCTATGAGGGCACCGTCCAGATCAAGTCGATCGCCCGCGAGCCCGGCCAGCGCTCCAAGGTCGCCGTCCACTCGCTCGACGACCGTCTGGATCCCGTGGGCGCCTGCGTCGGCCCCAAGGGCAGCCGTGTTCGCGCTGTCGTGGGCGAGCTCCGTGGCGAGCGCGTCGACGTCATCCTGTGGGATGCCGATCCTGCCGTCTACGTCGCCAATGCCCTGTCGCCCGCTAAGGTCACCCGCGTCCTCATCGACGAGGAGAAGGCCTACGCCGGCGTCATCGTGCCCGACGACCAGTTGTCCCTCGCCATCGGCAAGGAGGGCCAGAACGCCCGCCTCGCCGCGCGCCTGACCGGCTGGCACATCGACATCAAGTCCGAGACGCTTGCCGCCGACATCCTCAAGAACGTTCCCGTTCACGAGGAGCCCGCCGCCGACCTGATCGGTGACGAGGAGGACGAGGACGTCCGCCGCTGCGAGTACGTGTCCGAGGACGGCATCCAGTGCCGCAACCAGGCTCGTCCCGGCTCCCGTTTCTGCGGTGTCCACGACACCGACGCCTTCGATGATGCGGAGGACCTGATCTAGCGCGCGGTTGCGCCGGGCGGGTCCCGGCGCGTCTCCCACGCTCGTTCAGTCTCTAGGCACCCAAGGTGCCAGAAAGGGTAGGTGAAGTCATATGGCAAAAGTCCGTGTGTCCACCCTGGCCAAAGAGTTCGGCATGACCTCCAAGGAACTGATGGGTCATCTCGCCGATATGAAGATTCCCGCTAAGTCCGCTTCCTCCACCTTGGAGGACGCTTATGTCGCTATGGTCCGCAAGCAGCTCGCCTCGGTGATCGAGGCCCGCGCCCAGGAAGTCGAGGCCGCCAAGCAGGCCGAGGAGCAGGCAGCTGCCGCCGAGGAGGCCGCTCGCGCCGCTGAGGCCGAGCGCGAGCGCATCGCCGCCGAGAAGGCCCGCGAGGAGGAGCGTCGCCAGTTCGCCGCAGCCCAGGCTGCCGAGGAGGCTGCCCGCGCCGAGGCCGAGGCCAAGAAGAAGGCCGAGCAGGAGCGCCTTGCCCGCGAGAAGGAGGAGGCTGCCCGCGAGGCCCAGCGCCGCGCCGTTCCCGCTTCCGACTCCGGTTCGCGTTTCCGTTCGCTGCTCGACCAGATCGCCGCACAGGAGACCGTGCTCAAGGAGAAGAAGGACGCCGAGGACAAGGCCAAGGCCGAGCGCGCCGCCGAGCGCGGTAACCGTCGTGGCGGCAACAACGACCGCCGCGGTGGCCGTCGTAACGATCGCAACGCTTCCGACAACAACTCCGAGCGCAACGCCTCCGAGAGCCGTCCGCACAGCCATCGCACCAACGCCAGCAACAACGTCGCCGCCGGCATGGACTTCCCCAACCCCGACAAGCAGGGCAAGGGCAAGAAGCGCAAGGGCGGTCACAACAACGAAGAGGACCACTACAGCCGCATGGCTCGCGAGGCCGAGGAGTACAGCCGCGAGAAGGTGCTCGAGGAGGCTCGTGCCGCCGTCGAGGAGGCCTCTCGCGAGTCCACCGGTCGCCGCAAGAAGCGCAAGGAGAAGCGCGAGCGCGAGGCTGCCAAGGCTCAGGAGGAGCGCAAGATAGAGGAGGCGCTGGCCCAGGGCGTGAACCCCGAGGACCTCGACGCCATCAAGGTCTCCCAGGGCGTTACCGTCCAGGAGCTTGCCGAGGCGCTCGACGTTCCGGCCAACGACATCATCAAGCGCCTGTTCCTGCTGGGTACTCCGCTCACGATGACGCAGTCCATGTCCGACGACCTTGTCGAGCTCGTTGCCGACGACCTGGGCCGTCAGATTAAGATCATCACCCCCGAGGAGGAGAACACCTTCTCGTTCTACGACGATCCCGCCGACCTTAAGCCGCGCGCCCCGGTCGTCACCGTCATGGGCCACGTCGACCACGGCAAGACGTCGCTGCTCGACGCCATCCGTCACACCGGCGTTGCTGCCGGCGAGGCGGGCGGCATTACGCAGGCCATCGGCGCTTCGCAGGTCATGATCAACGACCGCAAGATCACCTTTATCGATACCCCGGGTCACGCCACCTTTACGGCTATGCGTGCCCGTGGCGCCAAGGTGACCGACATCGTCATCCTGATCGTCGCCGCCGACGACGGCGTCATGCCCCAGACGGTCGAGTCGATTAACCACGCCAAGGCTGCCGGCGTACCCATCGTCGTTGCCGTCAACAAGATCGATAAGCCGGGCGCCAACCCCGACCGTGTGCGTCAGGAGCTCACCGAGTACGGCGTCATCCCCGAGGAGTGGGGCGGACAGAACATGTTCGTCAACATCTCGGCCAAGCAGAAGATCGGTATCGACGACCTTCTGGAGACCGTGCTGCTCCAGGCCGACGTGCTCGAGCTCAAGGCCAACCCGGACACCTTTGCCTCCGGCAACGTCCTTGAGGCCAAGCTCGACAAGGGCCGCGGCTCGGTCGCTACCGTGCTCGTGACCCGCGGTACCCTGCACGTGGGCGATACGCTGGTCGCCGGCCTTACCTACGGTCGCGTCCGCGCCATGCTCGACCCCAAGGGTCGCGCCGTCACCGAGGCTGGTCCCTCCGACGCCGTCGAGATCCTGGGCCTGCAGTCCGTGCCCAACGCCGGTGACGAGTTCCGCGTGTTCGAGGACGAGCGCGAGGCTCGTGCCCTGGCCGACGAGCGTTCGCTCAAGGCCCGTATCGAGGAGCAGAGCCGCGTCAAGCACGTCACGCTCGAGAACCTCTTCGAGACTATTGCCGACGCCGAGGTCAAGGAGCTCAACCTGATCATCAAGGCAGACGTCCAGGGTTCCATCGAGGCCCTTCAGGACTCGCTCGACAAGATGGATCAGTCCGAGGTTCGCATCAACACGATCCACTCCGCTGTCGGCGCCATCAACGAGACCGACGTCGTCCTGGCCGACGCCTCCAACGCCATCATCATCGGCTTTGGCGTCCGTCCCGACGGTAAGGCCCGCTCCGCTGCCGAGCGCGAGGGCGTCGAGATCCGTTGCTACGACGTTATCTACAAGTGCCTCGAGGAGCTCGACGCCGCCCGTATCGGCATGCTCAAGCCCACCGAGGTCGAGGTCGCCACGGGTACCGCGACCGTCCTGGACACCTTCAAGGTGCCCAAAGTCGGTATCGCCGCCGGTGTCCGCGTCGAGGAGGGCGAGATCGCCGCGACCGATTCCGTGCGTCTGGTGCGCGACGGTATCGTGGTCTTCAACGGCAAGATCGCCTCGATGCGC
The DNA here is from genome assembly GCA_031292915.1 of Collinsella sp. Taxonomy (GTDB): domain Bacteria; phylum Actinomycetota; class Coriobacteriia; order Coriobacteriales; family Coriobacteriaceae; genus Collinsella. The sequence continues at coordinate 135,436 of JAUMSH010000086.1, read as the reverse complement.
CACTACAAGGACGAGGCCAAGAGCCTCAAGAGCGGTTCCGAGGGCGGCATTGGCCTGGAGAACTTCCAGGACATCAAGCCCGGCGACCAGATCGAGGGTTACCGCATCGACCAGGTTGCCCGTACCGAGTAGGGGGTAGCGCTATGAAGCAAACGCAGGCAACCCGCCGTCTGGGCGAGCAGCTTCGCGAGAAGCTCGGTTATATCCTGCTCTTTGAGGTTTCCGATCCGCGTCTCGACCTGGTTACTTTGACCGCGGTCGAGGTCGCGGTGGACCGTTCGTTCGCGCGTGTGTACGTGTCGTGCGATGCGAGCCGCTACGACGAGGTCATGGAGGCGCTCGCAAGCGCCAAGGGCCGCATTCGTAGCCTGTTGGCTCGCTCGCTCGATTGGCGTGTCACGCCCGAGCTCGATTTTCGCATCGATCGCTCGACCGATGAGGCCGAGCGCATCACGCGTGCGCTGGAAAACGTTCCCGCCACGCTTGCGATCGAAAAGGACGAGGACGGCTATCCGATAGCGGATGCCGCCCAGGAGGCAGCTTTAGATGACTAATTCCGCCGACCTCGCCTCGTGCGAGTCTGCAGATATTCAGCGACGCATCCTCGAGCTCATCGAGGGTGCGTCCTCCATTGCGATTTCGGGACATACTTCTCCCGATGGCGACGCCTTGGGCTCCGTATTGGGTCTGGGCCTTTCGCTCATGAAGTTTTTCCCCAACAAGGACATTGCGCTGCTGCTGGCAGACGATGACCCGGTTCCGCGCATCTACCGCTTTATGGAAGGCTCCGATCGCCTGGTGCCGGCATCTGCGTTCACCGGTAATCCGGACCTGTTCATTTCGGTGGACGTACCGGTCGTCGAGCGTCTCAATAATTCCGCCGAGGTGCTTCGTCGCTCCAAGCATGTGGTGTGCTTCGACCACCATCCGGCACGCGAGGAGTTTGCCGAGCTCAGCCTGAGGCGCGTTGAAGCTGCAGCCTGCGCTATGATCATCGACCGCTTCTTGGACAATTGCGGCATTGTCGCACGTGATGGCGTTGCGACCTGCCTGCTGTGCGGCTTGGTGACCGACACCGGTCGTTTCCAGTACCAGAACGCCGATGCTGCTGCGTTCCATGCGGCCTCGCGACTGGTTGCCCACGGTGCCGATCCGGCGCGTGTGGCTCTCGAGGTATATCAGAGCATGCGCGTTGAGTTTTTGCACCTCAAGTCCATCGTTATGGGCCGCATTAAGACGGTCGCGCATGGGCGCGTGGCGTATAGCTATGCCTACCAGAGCGACCTTGAGGCCTGCGGCGTCACCTCGGATGAGTGCGACGGCCTGGTTGACGTGGTGCGCTCGGTGATGGGCGTCGAGGTCTGCCTGTTCCTGAAGGGCATTGAGGGTGATACCAAGGTGCGCGGCAACCTGCGCTCCAAGGGCGACCTCAACGTGTCCGAGATCGCTGCTGCCTTTGGCGGAGGTGGACATTCCGCTGCCGCCGGTTTCTCCAACAACGGAACGATTCTCGAGACGCTCACCGTGGCACTTCCCATGCTGGCCGAGCTGGTAGGGGAGGATCCCGCTTCGGTGACCGTCGAGCTTTAACTTTTTGGATGGTACATGGCTCGTCGTACGCCTTCTCAACTGAATATGCTGCTCGCCGTCGATAAGCCGGTGGGTTGCACGTCCCACGATGTGGTCTCGCAATGCCGACGCGCCCTCCATGAGCGGCGCGTCGGCCATGCCGGCACGCTCGACCCCATGGCATCGGGTGTCATGGTGGTGGGCGTGGGCCAGGCCACCCGTCTGCTGGGTATGCTCACGCTCGATACCAAAAGCTACGTCGCCGACATCTCGTTTGGTGCCGAGACCAATACCGATGATGCGGAGGGCGAGGCGGTCCGCACGGTGGCTGTTGCCGACGAGCTCCGCGATCCTGCCTATGCGCGTGAGCGCTTGGCCGCCATGCTGGGTCCGCAGATGCAGGTGCCGCCGGCGTTTTCGGCTATCTCGGTCAATGGCGTTCGCGCCTACAAGTCTGCTCGCGAGGGCAATGCGGTGGACCTACCTCCGCGCCCCATCGAGGTCTATGCCGCCGACTTGATCGCCGTGGGCGGCGAAGGTGATACGTGTGTGTGGACCGTGGCGTTCTCGGTGAGCAAGGGCACCTATATCCGAGCGCTTGCTCGAGACTTGGGCCGCGCCTGTGAGAGCGCCGCGCACATTTCCGCGCTGCGCCGCACGGCCTCTGGTGTTGTTTCCATTGGCGCTTGTCATGCGGTCGAGGAGCTTTCTCCCGAGTCCGCCGCTGGCTTTGCCCTGGATCCCATTGCGGCCTTGGGCGCCACGCGTGTTGACTTGCCGGGCAATCTTGCCGACGACCTGCTCTGCGGCCGACGCATTCCCGTTGAGCGTGCGCTTGCCGATTTCGATGTCTCGAAGGCGCCGTTTGCGCTGGTGCTCGATGGGGGACTCAAGGCGCTCGCCCGCATTGAGAGTGGCCGCTTTGTTATGGAGCACGTGTTTCCGCAGGCAATCGGCGGTGTTCGATGATGTTGTCCGCTCGCGAGCTCGCGCGCGTCTTTTTCGCGGGCGAGTCTGATGAGGCTCGCATCGTTACTGCCGATACGTTTGATGAGTGTGAGCACTTGGGTTCCGCATCGATCGCCATTGGCGTGTTCGACGGCGTTCACCGTGGACACCAGGAACTCATCGAAGCGCTTGTCCGTGATGCCCGTGCCCATGGCTGCAAGGCGGTCGTGGTTACCTTCGATCCCGACCCGGACGTTGTGGTGAGCCCTTCGCCCGCTCAAAAATTGATGACGACGGCCGACCGTCTGCATGCCCTGGCTCAAACCGGGGTCGATGCGGTGGTGGCCGTTCCCTTTACGCCTGAGGTTGCGGCACTCGACCATGTCGGTTTTCTCGCACTGCTGTCACGCGTAGTCGACATTCGCTCGATTCGCGTTGGCAGTGACTTTAGGCTGGGTCGTGGCGGTGCTTCTGGTGTTGCCGAGATGCGCTCCTGGGGTTCCGAGCACGGCGTTGACGTGTATGGTCACGACCTGCTTTGCGAGGGCGGTGAGGCCATTTGCGCCACCCGCATTCGTCATGAGCTGGGACAGGGCCATGTGGAGCTTGCTGCTGAGTTACTCGGCCGTCCGTATATGGTGCGTGGCGGTGTTATTCGCGGCCGTCACGAGGGTTCTGGCATGGGCTTTCCCACGGCAAACTTGCAGGTTCCCGACGGCATTCAGGTGCCAGCCGATGGCGTGTATGAGGGTCTGGTGCTGGTCGATGACACCGCGTGGCCCGCTGCCGTGAACGTCGGCCTGCCGCCAACGTATGCTGACGATGCGGCATCTGCGCATCTCGAGGCTAATTTAATTGGTTATACGGGCGACCTGTACGGCGCTTCCGTTTCGCTGGCGTTTACGCGCTGGCTGCGTCCGTCGCGCGTGTTCGATTCGCTGGATGAGTTGATTGCGACCGTCGAGGGTAATATCGAGGACATTCGTCACAACTTGGGTGAGCAGGGGGTGAGCATCCGTGATTAGCGATGAGGAAAAAGACCAGGTACGCGCTGCGTCCGACCTAGTCGCCATCGTGCAGGAAACGGTTGAGCTCAAGCCCCGCGGCCATGAGTTTTGGGGCTGCTGCCCCTTTCATGGCGAAAAGACGCCGTCTTTTCACATTATCCCCGCCACGCAGGTGTGGCATTGCTTTGGCTGCGGCGAGGGTGGCGACGTCTTCACCTATATCATGAAGCGCGAGAACCTGAGCTTTCCCGAGTCAATCCGTTATTTAGCCGATCGCGCGGGTATTGAGCTGCATGACACCGGAGATCGCCGCGAGCGCGGTACCAAGCGTGCCCGCATCTACGATCTGTGCGCCGAGACCGCCCAGTTCTACCACACCATGCTTATGCGCGGTAAGGACGGCCGTCCGCGCGAGTACTTTGCCAGCCGCGGTATGGGTGGCGACGTTTGCCGCCGCTACTGCCTGGGCTTTGCACCGGGCCGTAACGCGCTGGTGTCGCACCTGTCCCAGGCGGGTTTTACCCCGCAGGAGATGATCGACGCCAACGTTGCCGTGAGCCGCGGGCGCGGGCAGCTTGCCGACCGCTTCTACGACCGCGTAATGTTCCCCATCTTTGACGAGCAGGGTCACAACATTGCCTTTGGCGGTCGCATCATGGGTGACGGCCAACCCAAGTATCTCAACACCGCCGAGACGAGTGTGTTCCATAAAAAGCGAAACCTCTACGGTTTTAATTGGGCCAAGGAGTTTATCGTCGCGCAGGATACCGCCATCGTGGTGGAGGGTTATACCGATTGCATCGCCTGCTGGGAGGCGGGGATTAAAAACGTTGTCGCTACGCTGGGCACCGCCCTCACGGAGCATCACGTCAAGACGCTCACCCGCTTTGCCAAGCGCATCGTGTATATGTTTGACGGCGATGCCGCCGGTCAAAAGGCCGCTCGCCGTGCGATTCAGTTTATCGAGCAGGATTCTATGGACCTGCGCTGCGTGGTGCTGCCCGACGGCAACGATCCCATGGAGTTCATCACCGCGCATGGTGGCGAGGCATTGCAGGCGCGCATCGATGCCTCCGAGCCCCTCATGGACTTTGTGTACCGTTCGCTGCAGGAGTCGAGTGACATCACCACGCCGGGCGGTCGCGCCAAGGCGCTGGAGGATGCGCTGACGCTTATCTATCCGTTGCGCGACAGCTATATGATCGACACGTACTTTATCCAGATTGCCGACCTGTTGGGTTTGGATCTGGAGACAGTGCGTGCGAGCTCGGGTCGCGTGTTTCGCGATGTCGCCAAGCGCGAGGATGCGGAACGACGTCGTGAGCAGAACTTGGAGCGCCAGCGGGCGCAGGCCGAGCGCTCTGGTAGCGCGGGCAGTCGGGCATTGGGTTCCCGCGATGCCGGTCGCGGTGCTTGGGCATCGGGCGCTACGCCGCCGGTGTCCGAGCCGGTCGAAGAAGAGCCGTACGACTACGTCCCGCTCGATGCCTACGATGCCGCGCCCGTGGAGGTCGTCGACGACCTGCCGCCGATCGACGTGCCTGATGGTATGGGCTCTGTTCCTGTGCCTGATGGTTCGGACGCACCGGCTACGGCGGCGCCGATGGTCTTGACCGATCTAGAGCGCAAGTCCTTGGCAGGGGAGCGCGAACTGTTGACCATGCTCACGAGCTACCCCGACCTGTTCCGCACGTATGCCGACCGCATCTGCTCCATCGAGTGGGTTGACCCACGTCACGAGTCCATCGCGTGGGCTGTTCTGGCAACGCCGCCGGGAACCGATCCTGCAGCCTGCATGGATGCGGCGCGCTCGGTGTGTCCCGAGGCGGCAACGCTTGTGAGTGCCGGGCGCATCTCGGCGACGAGCAAGCACCCCACCGAGACGAACATCGTGTTTATGCTCGATACGCTCGAGCTCTACACCATCAAGCGCCGCATGCGTGCCGCACAGGCCAAGCTGCGCCAGGATCGTTCGCTCGATGATGAGGCCCGTCGCGCGCTGACCGTGCAGGCCGCGCAGGATTCGCAGCGTCAACGCGAGTTGCAAAAGTCGATCGGCGGCGTGGCGGACCCGTTCCGTTTGATCGGTCTGGAGGCCGCAGGCACCGAACAGGCCTAGATGTTGTGGTCAACCAGCGTATTCTCGCCTATATCCAGTCCTCTTTTTGGGTATAGAGGTCTATGTGTGTGCTAAAGTATTGAGTCCTGTGGACTATGAAGGGAGAATCTGTGCCAAAAAAGACTGAGAGCACGGGTACTGGGCTGGAATCCTACGTTGCAAAGCTCATGGGCAACGGCTCAAACAGGACTTCGGTAACCGAGGACGAGATTCAGGTCGCCCTGAAGGATATCGATGTTTCTGACGAGCAGCTCACCGCGGTGTATTCCGCGCTGCGCAACAGCGGCATCCAGATTATCTCCGCGAGCGGTAACGACGACGCCCCCATGGGCGTCGACGATGACGATAACGATACCGATACCGACGATTTCGATGACGACGACGAGCACGATTCCGGCTCGCTCGACGATCACGAGCTCAAGATGGCCCGCCAGGCCGACGCCGAGATGGGTTCTTCCAAGAGCAAGAAGAAGCGCACCGTGCGCACGTCTCGTTCGCGTTCGCGCGTGCGCGGCATCGATGCCTCCACGGTGATGCTGACCGGCGACCCGGTCCGTATGTACCTCAAGGAGATCGGCAAGGTCGACCTGCTGACCGCCTCCGAAGAGGTCGATCTGGCCATGAAGATCGAGGCCGGTCTTGAGGCCACCGAGAAGCTCGAGGCTGCCGATGCTGGTGAGCTCGAGCTTACGCGTGCCGAGATGCGTCGTCTTACGCGCATTGAGAACGTGGGCCTCGAAGCCAAGCAGGCGCTCATCAGTGCAAACCTGCGTCTGGTCGTCTCCATCGCCAAGCGCTATGTCGGTCGCGGCATGCTGTTCCTGGACCTGATTCAGGAGGGCAACCTCGGTCTGATCCGCGCCGTCGAGAAGTTTGACTACCAGAAGGGCTTTAAGTTCTCCACGTACGCCACGTGGTGGATCCGTCAGGCCATCACGCGCGCTATCGCCGACCAGGCCCGTACCATCCGTATTCCCGTGCACATGGTCGAGACCATCAACAAGCTCGTCCGCGTGCAGCGTCAGCTCCTTCAGGACCTGGGCCGCGACCCGACCCCCGAGGAGATCGGTGCCGAGATGGACATGAGCGCCGACCGCGTCCGCGAGATCCAGAAGATCTCGCAGGAGCCCGTGTCGCTCGAGACCCCCATTGGCGAGGAAGAGGATTCCCAACTGGGCGACTTTATCGAGGACTCCCAGGCCATCGTTCCGCCCGATGCCGCCAGCTTCTCCATGCTGCAGGAGCAGCTCACCCAGGTGCTCGACTCGCTTGCCGATCGTGAGCGCAAGGTTATCGAGCTGCGCTTTGGCCTTGTCGACGGACATCCCCGTACGCTCGAGGAAGTCGGCCGCGAGTTTGGCGTCACGCGCGAGCGTATCCGCCAGATCGAGTCCAAGACCCTGGCCAAGCTCCGCCACCCGAGCCGTTCGAGCAAGCTGAAAGACTATATTGAGTCTTAACCTCGCAAGCAAGAAGCGCCCTCAAGCACATCCGCTTGAGGGCGCTTTCATGTAGTTGTTGGGGACGTTCTTGAATGACTGGTCGTTTAAGAACGTCCCCAATGACTAGGTCTAAGAACGTCCCCAATGACTGGGTCGGAAAATTTCTTAAAAAAGTTCTTGCCCTTCGTCCAATCTTCCGTATAATAAACTTCGTTGCTTGAGAGCACGCACCTATTCCTCGGTAGCTCAATGGTAGAGCACGCGGCTGTTAACCGCGCTGTTGTAGGTTCGAGTCCTACCCGGGGAGCCAGAATTTCTCAGCCCATTTCGTTGGGCTTTTAAATTCCTCGGTAGCTCAATGGTAGAGCACGCGGCTGTTAACCGCGCTGTTGTAGGTTCGAGTCCTACCCGGGGAGCCAGGTTTTAAAACCCGTCGCTTATGCGGCGGGTTTTTTCATGCCGCGATCGCCGGTGGCGAACGTTACCGTATCAACATTTCGTGTCGAGGATGTAATCGCGAACCCCGCCGCCTTAACATGGCGCGGTCGTTGTAAAATGTTGGAATGATTGCTCCCACGACATGGTGCCGCGAGCACCAGAAAAGGAGATTCTTGTGTCTGAGACCATTAACGGCAGCCTGAGCGTTTCGAACGACGTTATTGCCGATATTGCCGGTTATGCCGCGATGACGTGCTACGGCGTCGTCGGTATGGCCGAGCAGCTGCAGGGCGCCGAGAGCGTGCGCCTGCTTGCCGGTCAGCGCCTCCGCAAGGGCGTGCTTGTTTCCGCCGACGAGAACGGCCTTACGGTCGACCTTCACGTCGTGCTCGAGAACGGCGTCAACATGAAGTCCGTCTGCCACAATCTTTCGAGCTCCGTCGCCTTCACCCTGCAGGAGATCGCCCAAATCGATCCCGCCAGCCTTAAGATCGGCATTCACATCGACGCGCTCAAGAGCCGTCTGAACTAGCATCCGAATACGGAGATTTCACCACTCATGATTGCAAAGACCATTCGCACCTGTTTTCCGATCGCTGCGGCTGCCGTTTCCGAAAAGGCCGAGGAGATCAACAAGCTCAACGTCTTCCCCGTACCCGACGGTGATACCGGCACCAACATGTCGCTCACGCTCGCCTCGGTGACCAAGGAGCTTTCCGCCCTTCCCGCCGATGCCGACATGGAGGCCATTGCCGGCGCCATTACCCACGGCTCCCTGATGGGTGCTCGCGGCAACTCCGGCGTCATCACCTCGCAGATCTTGCGCGGCGTGGCCGAGGGCCTTGTCTCTGCCGATGAGCCCATTACGTCCGCCAATATCGCCTTCGCCTTCCGTCGTGCCGTCAAGGTTGCTTTCCAGGCTGTTCGTAAGCCCATCGAGGGCACGATTCTCACGGTCCTGCGTGATGTTTCGACCAAGGCAGACGAGTGCGAGAAGAAGAAGTTCTCTGCCGAGGATGCGCTCGACGCCATCGTCGTCGAGGCCTACCAGTCCGTCGCCCGCACGCCCGACCTGCTGCCCGTCCTCAAGGAGAATGGCGTGGTCGACTCCGGCGCCTTTGGCTTTGCCATCTTCTTGGAGAACTTTGTTGCCGCCGCCCTTGGCCGCAGCACCGTGGTCGAGGATTTCTCCGCTACGTTCGATTCCGCCGGCTCTGCTCGCGACGCCGCTCTTGGCCGTGTTGAGATCGAGGCCAACGACGACTGGGAGGGCTCGGAGTTCCGCTACTGCAACGAGTTCCTCTTTAAGGCCGACGCCCCCTTTGACGAGGACGAGTGCCTGAAGTTCCTGGGCTCCATGGGCGACTGCGAGCTGCTCGTTGGTGCCTATCCCGACTACAAGATCCACGTGCACTCCAACACCCCCAACTTGGTGCTCGAGCACATGCTGCAGCTCGGTCAGATCTACGAGGTCTTCATCCACAACATGGAGATGGAGGCCCACGACCGTACCGCTAAGATCCACGAGGACCAGGAGAAGGCCGCCGAGCCCGCGAAGGCCCTGGGTTTTGTCGCCGTTGCTGCCGGTTCCGGCGAGGCCGACATCCTCAAGTCCCTCGGCGTCGATGTGATCGTGTCGGGCGGTCAAACCATGAACCCTTCGACCGCCGACCTGCTAGGCGCCGTCGACCAGGTCAACGCGACCTCGGTCATCATCCTGCCCAACAACGGCAACATCCGCATGGCTGCCGAGGCCGCTGCCTCTGCCTGCACCGACAAGAAGGTCGCCGTCGTTCCCACCAAGACCGTCCCGCAGGCCTTCTCCGCGCTGTTTGCGGTCCTGCCCGATTCCGAGCTCGAGGATGCTGTTGCCGCTATGGTCGACGCCATCAGCGAGGTCCGCGATGGCGAGGTCACCCGCGCCGTGCGCGACTCCAGCGCCTCCGACGGCTCGCCGATTCACTCCGGTGACGTCATGGGCATCATCGCCGGCTCCATCGATGTGGTCGGCTCCGACGTGAAGCAGGTCACGCTCGACTGCATCAACCGCATGCAGGAGGAAGAGGAGGGCGACGCGCTGACGATTCTGGCCGGCGAGGAGCTGTCCGACGAGGCCTTCCAGGAGATCGTCGACGCTATCGAGGAGGCTCAGCCCGATTTGGAGATCGACGCCCATCGTGGCGAGCAGCCGCTCTATCCCGTAATCTTCTCGATCGAGTAGGCTCTGCCTATGTCCGAGCTGTGCTCCGTGCCGCGCGTCTCGGAGCGTTTTGCCCAGAGCAATGCGCTCGACGAGGATATCGCGCGACTCAAATATGTTTCGGGTAAACGTGAGGAGGCCCTTCGCCGTCTGGGAATTCGGACGGTGGGGGACCTCCTTCTCCATATTCCTCATCGCTACCTGGACTTCACTCGCTCGTGGTCCATCGAGATGGCGCCCATCGGTACCGTGTGCACCATCATCGCCACGGTCGATCGTATTGTCCAAAAGCAGCCCCGTCCGCGTATGCAGGTGACTGAGGTCTCGCTCGTGGACGAGACGGGCGTGCTGCAGGTTGCCTTTTTCCGTCAGCCTTGGATTGCCCAGCAGCTTAAGCAGGGTGACCGCCTGGCCGTGATGGGCAAGGTCGAGTTTGCCTACGGTTTTAAGCAGATGGCCTCGCCACACTTTGAAAAGCTCGAGGACGGGCGCGCCGCTGGTACCATTTTGCCGGTCCACTATGTAAGTGACGGCGTGAGCCAGGCGTGGATGCGCCGCATCGTCAGCGGTGCGCTCGAAGTGGCTGCCAATCCGTTCGATCCCATTCCCGCGCCGCTGCGCGCAAAGCGGAAGCTCATGAGCAATGCCCGCGCGCTGCGCTCGATCCACTTTCCCTCGAGCATGGCCGAGCGCGCCATCGCACGCCGGCGTCTTGCCTACGAGGAGTGTCTCTACTTGCAGCTCGCGCTGCGTCTGCGCAACGATGGCGGTATGGTCGACGTGGTGCCTTATGCGCATGCCGCGGGCGAGCATTTGGCTGCGCTTAAACAGGCCCTGCCGTTTTCGTTGAGCGATGAGCAGGAGGCTGCATTTCAAGACATCCTGCATGACATGTGCGATGGCGGTCGCGTGATGAACCGTCTGCTGCTGGGTGACGTCGGTACCGGTAAGACCGCCGTTGCCGCCTGCGCACTGGCGGTTGCGGCCGATAGCGGCACTCAGGCCTGCGTTATGGCGCCTACGGGCGTGCTGGCGCGTCAATATGCCGATAAGACCGGCCCCTTGCTCTCGCGGGCTGGCATGACCTGGGCGCTCTTGACGGGCGCCACGCCGGTGGCCGAGCGTGAACAGATTCATGCGCGGCTCCAGTCTGGCGAGCTCGATGTGCTCTTTGGTACCCATGCGGTGCTTTCGGAGAACGTCACGTTCAGGCATTTGTCGCTTGTGGTGATTGACGAGCAGCACCGCTTTGGCGTGGGGCAGCGTAACGCTCTACGCGCAAAAGGCCCGGGTGCCGACTTGCTGGTCATGACTGCCACGCCGATTCCGCGCACGCTGGCGCTTTCGGTGTATGGCGACCTGGATACGAGCATCATCCGCCATCGTCCCGTTCCGGGTGCCGGCGTGACGACGCGCGTCCTCACCGAGTCGAGTCGCGACCTGGCCTATGGCGCCATTCGCGAGGCACACGAAAAGGGGCAGCAAGCCTACGTAATCTGTCCGCTCGTGGAGCCGAGCGATTCGGCCGATGAGCTCGAAGACGTACCCGGCATCGCCCGCGACGACGAAGGCCGCGTGACCGTGCCCGTGCCGTTGCATGACACGGCGACCGAGCTCGAACGCCTTCGTCTGGCATTACCGGGGCTTACCATCGAGCGTCTTCATGGCCGCATGCCGGCGGGGGAGAAGGACCGGGTCATCGATGCCTTTAAGCGTGGCGAGATCGATGTGCTCGTCTCGACCACGGTGGTCGAGGTGGGCGTTGACGTGCCCAACGCAACCGTCATGGTCATCGAGAATGGCGAGCGCTTTGGTTTGGCGGCTTTGCACCAGCTGCGCGGGCGCGTAGGCCGCGGCAGCGTGTCGGGAACGTGCCTGGTCATGACGCACTCCAAGGGCAACGGTGGCGCGTCGGCGGCACAAGACCGCCTCCAGTCGCTCGAGAAGACCTCGGATGGCTTTACGCTCGCCCAGATGGACCTGCGTCTGCGCCACGAGGGCGAAATCCTGGGTTACCGCCAGCATGGCGGCGTGACCTTGCGCTTTGTTGACCTCGATGCCGACGAGGAATTGATCGAGTGGGCCCATTTGGACGCGGTCGAGCTCTTGCGGTATGCTTGCAACCTTGACTCCGTGGCGACGCGCCCCTTGCGCGACGCGGTCGCCACGCGGTATCGACACATCTTTAAGGAGGTCAGCGGAGGATGAGAATCATCGGCGGCGAATGGCGCGGTCGTAAGATCGAGGAGCCCCGTGGTCGCGATGTCACCCGCCCCACGACCGATCGCGTGCGCGAGGCGTGCGTATCTATGGTCATGTCGGCATTCGACTTCGATCTGGACGAGGTCCGCGTGCTGGATGCTTTTGGCGGCTCCGGCGCCTTGGGCATCGAGATGCTCTCGCGTGGTGCCCGCTCGCTCACCACATTCGAGATCGATCGCAACGCTGCTCGTCTGATTACCAAGAATATCGAGTCGCTCTGCCGCGACCGTGCACGCTGGCGCGTGGTGACGGGCGACGTGCTGGCAAGCGCTTCGCGCGGCCGCGTGCCGGGCGGTCCCTTTGACCTGGTTCTGCTCGACCCGCCCTATGCTTTTGGTGCTGAGCCGGTCGAGGAGTTGCTACAGAACCTAGCTCAGCAAGGCTTGCTGGCGCAGGGTGCCTACGCGCTCTTTGAGCACGCCGCGGCCGATACGGGCGCTCATCCAGCTGGTTTTGAGACCATGCGGGAGAAGCGCTATGGCATAACTTCGGTTGACTTGCTGCGCTGGTCGGCCACGAACGGGGCCGACAATGCCGACGACAGCGACAATGACGAGGATGCGCCTTTGGAGGACGCCCATGAGTGACACCATTAACCGCGTAATCGTCCCGGGCACCTTCGATCCCATCACGTTTGGCCATATCGATGTCATCCGCCGCGCCCGCCGCATCTTTCCCAGCGTGATCGTCGCCGTGGCCGAATCGCAGGGCAAAAACGGCGTCGGCACCACGTTTATGCTTGACGAGCGCGTGGCGCTGGCCCGTGAGGCGCTCGGCGATATTGACGGCGTCGAGGTGCTGCCCTTCACCGGCCTCTTGGTCGATTTTGCCCGCGAACAGGGAGCAGGAGCCGTGGTCAAGGGTCTGCGTGCCATGACCGACTTTGAGTACGAGCTGCAGCAGGCCGACCTCAACTACCGCCTGGATAACGAGCTGGAGTCCATCTTTGTCATGAGTGCGCCGCAGTACGGCTATATCTCGAGCTCGGTGGTTCGCCAGATTGCCTCGCTTGGTAGCGACGTCTCTAATTTTGTTCCGCCCAATGTGGTCAAGGCGCTCAAACATCGCTTTTCGTGACGTTTTTTAATGCCTGGTGGCATGTGGTAAACTAACACGATGATATGTTACCTATGAAAGGAGACCGGATGCCGGGCGAGAATTTTCCTGGCGACAGGATCGTGAGTCTTGTCGACGAGCTCGAGGGGCTCATCGAAGAGGCTAAGACGCCGTTCGGCAAGAACGCCCAGATGAAGGTTATCGACGCCGACGTCTTCTTTAACATCCTCGACGAGATCCGCATGAGCTATCCCGAGGAATGGCAGAAGTCCCGCCGTATCCTCAAGGAGCGCGAGGAGCTTATGGCTTCCGCCGCCGCTCAGGCCGATTCCATCATCGCCGATGCTCAGCAGCAGGCCCTCACCATTGCCGGTGAGCAGGAAATCGTCCGCTTAGCGCAGCAGCAGGCCGACGATATCCGCGACCGTGCCCAGCAGTATGAACGCGAGACGCGCTATGCCGCCGAGGATTACGCCGAGCAGGTCTTTACGCACCTCGAGGAGAACCTCAAGAGCCTGACCGGTACGGTGACCCGTTGCCGTCAGCAGCTCAACGAGGGTGCCGCCCAGCAGAACGGTCAGTGGTAATGGCTGAGTTCCCGAGCGTTACCGTCGATCTTTCCGAGCAGCTCGAGTTTCCCGGAGACTCGTATCCGCTGACCGGCAAGGTCGATGTCGCCACCTATACGGTGGGCGAGAAGGAGTACCAGCTGCAGGACGGCATTGACTACGACGTGGTCTTTACCAATGCCGGCACCGGTGTTCTGCTTACGGGCATGGTCCGCGCGCACGCAACCGGTGAGTGCGACCGTTGCCTGGAGCCCGCTTCGTTTGATATCGCCGGTGAGATTGAGGAATTCTATCTCTTTAACGAGCCCGAGGACCCCGAGGCCTACGAAGACGGCTATGAGTTGCTGGGCGAGGATCGCATCGTCGATTTGGGCGAGCCCATCAACGACGCGGTCGTCATGGACACGCCGTTCGTTGTCCTGTGCAAGCCCGATTGTCGCGGCCTGTGCCCCACCTGCGGCATCAATCTCAACGTCGAGCAATGCGATTGCGCCGCTCAAGCAGAGGCCGAATGGGCCGCTGCCACGGAAAATCCATTTGCAGCATTGAAGAATCTCAAGCTTGACGAGTAAAACTGTGGTAGTATCGCTACTTGCGCGTAATCGCCACACTGGATAGTTCATAAGGAAGGTCACTATGCCCGTACCTAAACAAAAGCAGGGTCGTATCCGCACACACACCCGCCGTTCCGCCAACATGAAGATCTCGGCTGCGGCTCAGTCCACGTGCCCCCGTTGCGGTGCTGTCAAGCTCCCGCACCACGTGTGCCCCAGCTGCGGTTTCTACAAGGACCGCGAGGTTATCGTTACCGAGTAACTGTATACTCTGGATGCGATGCCGTTCCAACTGGAACCACAATGGCCGGCTCAATGAGTCGGCCATTTTTGTATAAGGAGCATGTATATGAGTAACGTTCGCGTTTGTGTAGACGTTGTGGGCGGAGACGAGAAGCCTCAGGTTGTCCTCGACGGTATCGAGGCGGCGCTTACGGCGGATCCCGATATCGAGGTCTTGGCCGTCGGTCCCGCAGAGATCGTGAACCCCTTTGCCGCGGCTCACGCTCGCGTTGAGGCCTTGGAGGCGCCCGATGTCATCGCCATGGATGACGATCCCATTCGAGCCGTGATGACCAAGCGCAAGTCCTCGATCGTACTTGCCTGCCGCGCTATCAAGAAGGGTAACGCGGATGCGTTCTTCTCTGCCGGCTCCACCGGCGCCATGACCGCTGCCGCTACCGCCTATGTGACGCCATTTAGGTATCAGGCCGAGGGCAAGAAGCAGCCGGTGCGTCCGTGCCTCACCAATGCACTGCCCAACCGCGCCGGCGGCCTGACGGTCCTGTGCGACATGGGCGCCAACCCCGATGTCGAGGTCGACGACATGGTGCGTTTTGCCCAGATGGGTAGCGCCTATGCGCGCGTCGTCTTGGGCATTGAGCATCCCCGCGTCGGTCTGCTCGGCAACGGCACCGAGGATGAGAAGGGCTCCAACTTTACCAAAGCGTGCTTCCCTGCCATGAAGGCCTCCGTTCCCGGCTTTGTGGGCAACTGCGAGGGCACTGACCTGACCTCGGGCAACTTTGACGTCGTCGTTGCCGATGGCATGTCGGGCAACATCGCGCTCAAGGCGACCGAGGGCGCCGCTAAGTTTTTGCTGCAAGAGCTCAAGGGTGCCTTTATGGCTTCGCTGGGCACCAAGATCGCCGCGTTGCTCATCAAAAAGCAGATGCGCGAGATCAAGGCAAAGCTCTCGGGCGATGCTAAGGGCGGCGCCATTCTGCTGGGCCTGCGTGGCGTGGTCCTGATCGGCCACGGTGCCACCTCGGTCGAGGCCGTCAAAAACGGTACGCTCGCCGCGGCGGAGGCCGTGCGCGCCGGGCTTGTCGAGAACGTCGCCAACTCTATGGACGGCATCGTTTTGTAGGAGCGAGTTAGAGCGCCGTTATGTGCCTCGCGGCCTTCGTCGTGGGGTAGAATCAAAACCGTGTCTTGGTGCTGCACTTGCGGCACCAGCGCGTTGATGTTCACGCAATACGAGAGGAAGCGCTATGGACCGCTCCGAAATCTTCGATAAGATCGCCGAAGTCGCCGCTGACGTGCTGGGCGTCGATGTCGCCGACATTAGCGACGAGACCACTTTTGACGATCTCGATGCCGATTCGCTCGAGCGCCTGCAGCTGGTGACGGCCATCGAGGACGAGTTCGACCTCGAAATCGATGACGAGACCCTGTTGTCGCTCAACTCTGTCGCCGACGCTGTCGACGCTATTGAAAACGCCAAGGAGGCCTAAGTCTTGGCTTTATCTCAACGACTCGCGCGCGCCCAGGAAATCCTGGGCCACGAGTTCAATAACAAGGTGCTGTTGCGCGCGGCGCTCACGCACCCCTCTGCCGTGGAGGGTCAGCCCGTTTCGGCGAGCTATGAGCGCCTTGAGTTTTTGGGCGATTCCATTTTGGGCGCCGTGGTTGCCCGCTCGCTCTTCGAGTCCTATCCGGAGTTTGACGAGGGCAAGCTTACGCGCCTGAAGGTGTCGCTCGTCTCGGGCGCCACGCTGTCCGAGGTGTCCCATGAGCTGGGCATCGACGACATCATCATCTTTGGTGCCTCCGAGACCGGCACGGGCGCGCGCGGTCTGCACTCGGCGCTCGAGAACGTCTACGAGTCGCTCGTGGGCGCCCTGTACCTGGATGCCGGCTGGGATGCGGCGGCGGAGTTTATCCACCGTACACTCAAGCCGCACCTGGCTTCCGAGCGTGCCGAGCATCCCGCGAACCCTAAGTCGTTCTTGCAGGAGTGCGTGCAGGCCGACGGCCACGAGCCTCCCGCGTATAAGCTGGTCGGCTCCGAGGGCCCCGCGCATGCGCCCACCTTTACCGCTGTGGTGCTCATCGACGGCATCCGCCGGGGCCGCGGCACCGGTTCCTCCAAGAAGGAGGCCGAGGGAGCTGCCGCGCTTGAGGCACTCGACCGCATGGGTTACACCACCAACGGCGTGATTCTGAACAAGAAGCCTGTTTAAGCGAGGAACCGTGTATCTCAAGTCCCTCACGCTCAAAGGGTTCAAGTCGTTTGCCGACCGCGCCCATATGACGTTTGAGCCGGGCCTGACCGTCATCGTCGGTCCCAACGGCTCGGGAAAATCGAACATCTCCGACTCGATTCTGTGGGTTCTGGGCGAGCAGAGCGCCAAGCAGCTGCGCGGCCAGGCCATGGAAGACGTCATCTTCTCGGGCTCGTCGGCGCGCA
Organism: Collinsella sp.; assembly: GCA_031292915.1. Classification (GTDB taxonomy): domain Bacteria; phylum Actinomycetota; class Coriobacteriia; order Coriobacteriales; family Coriobacteriaceae; genus Collinsella. Next base: position 118,580 of record JAUMSH010000086.1, on the reverse strand, counting down.
AGCCGGTAGGCGTGGCCGAGGTCACGCTGGTGCTCGACAATTCGGACCATATGCTGCCCGTCGACTTTGACGAGGTGGCTATCACCCGTCGTATGTACCGCTCGGGCGAGAGTGAGTACCTCATCAACTCGAGTCCGTGCCGCCTGTTGGACATCCAGGATATCCTGCACGATTCGGGACTGGGCAAGGATACGCATTCCATCATCAGCCAGGGCAAGCTCGATGCCATTTTGCAGAGCCGCCCCGAGGAGCGCCGTGCCCTCATTGAGGAGGCCGCCGGCATCTCCAAACACAAGCGCCGCAAGGAGCGTGCGCTCAAAAAGATCAAGTCGATGGACGAGCACCTGACCCGTGCCCGCGATATCAACAAGGAGATCGCCCGTCAGTTGCGACCGCTGGAGCGTCAGGTCGATCGCGCGCGCAAGTACAAAGAGCTGTCCTCGCGCGCGAACGAGCTTACGCAGATGCTGGCCGTCGATGAGCTGCGTTCACTGCAATCGCAGTGGAACGACCTGGAGAGCCGCTCCAAGGAGGGCGCTGCCGAGCTTGAGCTCGCGCAATACCGCCTGGGCGAGAAAGAGCGCGAGCTCGAGAAACTCCAAGTTATGCTCGAGGAAAAGGGCCTGTTTGTGGGCGACTTGGGCGAGCAGCGCCGCCATATGCAAGACGTGGTCGGTCGCATTAACTCCGACATGCGCCTGCTCGAGGAAAAGGGCCACAACATGGTGTCGCGCCTGTCCGACATGCGCGGCCAGATCTCGAGCTCCGAGCATCAGCGCCGGCGCGTGGTCGAGGAGCTCGAGGATGCGCGTGCCCAGCTCGAGGAAGTGACCGGTGCGCACATGCAGGCCCAGGAGGACGTTGACGCCGCCGGTCCTGCCGCCGCCGAGCTTCACGAGCGTCGCGTGGCGCTCGACAACCAGATTTCGCAGCTTACGCGCGAGCAGCGCGATGTGCAGCGTGTGGCCGATAATGCTGCGCTCGAGCTTGCCAAGGTAAAGGATTCGCTTTCCAATGCCGAGGTCGAGGACAACATGTATGCCTCGCGCCTGGAGCAGATCGATGAGCAGCTCGAGGAGGTCACGGCATCGCTTGAGAGCCGCCGCGACCGTGCTGAGGATCTTGAGAGCGCCCTTGAGGCAGCTCGTCAGGCCCAGAGCGATGCACGCGAGGCCACCGAGACGGCACGCTCTGCCCTCAAGGACCTGCGTGCCCGCGAGAGCGAGGCGCGCAACAAACTGTCCGAGGTGCGCTCGGAGCTCGCGAGCCAAAAGAAGCTCGATGCTCGCATGGCCGACAGCTCGCCGCTCGTAAGCCGTCTGGTGGGCGCGCTGGGCGATGATGTTTCGGGCCGTCTGGGCGATGTACTCGAGGCACCGCGTGAGCTTGAGGGCCTGGTTGAGCAGCTGCTCGCCGGCGATATCGATGCCCTGCTGTTCGATAACGCTGCCGCACTTGAGCGTGCCGGTCGCGCTGCCTTGGACCAGAAGAAGGCCTCGGGTGAGGCGCTGCTGGTGGCGCGCAGCGTGAGCGGCTCTGCGGCCGCCGAAGGTGCCGCCGGTACCCGTCTTGTTGATCGCCTGTCCGTGCGTGCGGGCTACGGTCCGGTCGTCGAGGCATTGCTCGGCGGCTATTACGTGGTCGATGACTTGCCTTGTGCGCTGTCCGCGCCGGTCGTTGATGGCGTGACCTATGTGACTCCCGATGGCGCACGTGTTGCCTGCGGCGGCCTGGTTCGCGTGGGGCTTGATGCCGGCGAGGCTTCGGGCGCTCTGGAGCGCAAGCGTCGTATCCGCGAGCTGGAAGGCCTGGAGCCCGATCTTGCTGCCGCGTTTGAGCATGTTTCTGATCAGGTCGTCGAGGCCAATGCGGCCGTCGAGGAGGCGCGCGCCGCCGAGGGCGATGCCGCCGGCGAGATTGCCCGTCTTGAGGGCGAGCGCCGCTCGCTGCTCTCTGAGATCGGCCGCCTGGAGCAGAGTGCCAACAATGCCGAGGTCGAGCGCGTGCGCATTTCCAAGCGCCGCGAGCAGGCCGCAGAGGCCGTTCGTGCCGCACGTCCGCGCGTGGACGAGCTCACTCGTTCGCGTGACGAGTCCCGTGCGCAGGCGAGCGACTTAGGCTTGCAGATTGCCGAGGCCAACGACGAGCTCGATCGCGTGCGCCGTGACGATTCTGAGGCAGCCGGTAAGCTCGCCGACGCCAAGGTGCGCCTGGCCCAGACGAGCGAGCGTCTTCGTTCTCTGAGGGGCCGCGTGCCCGACCTGGAGCATCGCCTGGAGGGCATCGACCGCCGTATCCGCGGAACACGCCAGGCCTCGCGCTCGCTTGAGCTGCTGCGCCTTCGCGTCGATCCCATGCACGAGCGCTATTCTGCCCTGTTGGAGCGCGCCTCGGACTGGGCTGCGCGCCTGCGCGATCAGGCAACGCTTGAGGAGGCGGACTCGGCTTCGCTTAAGAAGACCATCGAGGACGCCAAGACCGAGGTCGCCCGCGCCAAAGAGAGGGTCGATGCTGCCGCCACGACGCAAAATGAGTTCAAGGTGGCGCGCGGCAAGCTCGAGGTGCAGGTCGAGGCTGCCATCAAGGCCATCACCGCTGACGGTACCACGGTGCTCGAGGAAGCGCTCATGCTGCCGGCGCCCACCGACCGCGACGCCGCCGAGCGCGAGCTCAACCAACTCGTGCGCCAGATCAACAATCTGGGCCCCGTGAACCAGGTTGCCATGGAGGAGTACGAGCAGCTCAAGCGCCGCGCCGATTACATCGAGGAGCAACTGGCCGATCTGGAGAGCGCGCGCAAGGCGCTCACCAAGATCACCGTGGCGATTGACCGCAAGATGCGCAAGGCGTTCCTGGTGACGTTTGAGAAGGTCGACGCGAACTTCCGCGAGATCTTCGCCATGCTCTTCCCGGGTGGTCAGGCTCACCTTGAGATGACCGATCCCGAGCATCCTGCCGAGACGGGCATTGAGGTCGTGGCGCAGCCGCGCGGCAAGCGTATCACCAAGATGATGCTCATGTCCGGTGGCGAGAAGAGCCTGACGGCGCTCGCTCTGCTCTTTGCCGTATACCGTACGCGCACGGTGCCGTTCTATGTGCTGGACGAGGTCGAGGCCGCGCTCGACGACGCCAACCTGTCCAAGCTCATCGGTGCTCTCGATGTGCTGCGTTCCGATACGCAGCTCTTGGTAATCTCGCATCAGCGCCGTACTATGGAGGACGCTGACGTCCTCTATGGCGTCTCGATGCAAGCCGACGGCGTCAGTCGCGTCGTCTCGCAAAAACTCGATCGCGAAACCGGAAAGGTCGTGAATGCATAATGGGATTCTTTGACGCACTCTCGCGCGGACTTGAGCGCAGCCGCGAGGCCCTCAACGAGGTCTTCTACTTTGGCGGTGAGGTCGACGAGGATTTTTGGGAGGATCTTGAGGACACCCTCGTCATGGGTGACATGGGCGCCGAGGTCGCCATTCAGGTCTCCGATGACCTGCGTGACGTCGCCGCCAAGAAGAACCTCAAGACCGCCCCGCAGCTTCGTCGCGCCCTGGCCGAGCAGCTCGAGGGCCATTTTGTGCCTGTTGAGCGCGACCCGTTTTCCGATACGCCGAGCTGCGTGCTGTTTGTCGGTATCAACGGCGCCGGCAAGACCACCACGGTCGGCAAGATTGCGAGCGCCATGGCCGCCCGCGGCAAGAACGTGGTTATCGGTTCGGCCGACACCTTCCGCGCCGCCGCTATCGAGCAGCTCGATGTGTGGGGTCAGCGTGCCGGCGTACCGGTTATCAAGCGTGACCGCGGTTCCGATCCGGCGAGCGTGTGCTATGACGTGCTCGACGAGGCCGATAAGCGCGGCAGCGACCTGGTGCTCATCGATACCGCCGGTCGTCTGCACACGAGCCCCGAACTCATGCGCGAGCTCGCCAAGGTGGTCAATGTGACCCGTAAGCGCGCCGCCAATATGGCCGCCGGTCCCATGCCGGTCTCGGTCGTGCTTGTGATCGATGCCGCCACAGGTCAGAACGGTCTGAACCAGGCGCTCGAGTTTAACGAGGCGCTGGGCCTGGACGGTATTATCATGACTAAGCTCGACGGCACGGCTAAGGGCGGTATCGCCATGGCCGTGGCCGAGAAGCTCAAGCTCCCGATCCTGCGCATCGGCGTGGGCGAGCAAGTCGATGACCTGCAGGAGTTTAACGCCAAAGATTTCTGCCGCGCCCTGGTGGGCGAGTCCAACTAAGGAGTAACCAGTGTTTGATTCCCTGAGCGATCGCCTCAACGACACATTTGACCGCCTGCGCGGCAAGGGTAAGCTGACCGAGGCCGATATTACTTCGGCCATGCGCGATATTCGCATGGCCCTGCTCGAGGCCGACGTTAACTTTAAGGTCGTCAAGGAGTTCGTCGCCAAGACCAAGGAGCGCTGCATGACCGCCGAGGTCATGGAGTCGCTGTCGCCGGCGCAAAACGTCGTCAAGATCGTGCTCGACGAGCTCACCGAGATGCTCGGCTCAACCGAGAGCAAACTCGTCTTTAGCAACCGCATTCCCAATGTCATCATGCTCGTTGGCTTGCAGGGCTCCGGTAAGACCACGGCGGCCGTAAAGCTGGCCTACCTGCTCAAGAAGCAGGGCCGCTCGCCGCTGCTCGCCGCGTGCGACGTCTACCGTCCCGCCGCTGCCGACCAGCTGGCCACGCTCGGTGGCGAGATCGGCGTGCCGGTCTTCCGCGGTGACGGAGCGCACCCGGTCGATATTGCCAAGGGCGCCATCCAAGAGGCCGTCGATCACCTGCGCGACGTGGTCATCGTCGATACCGCCGGTCGTCTTCAGATCGACGAGCAGATGATGCAGGAGGCCGTCGACATCAAGAAGGCCGTCAAGCCCGACCAGGTGCTGATGGTCGTCGACGCCATGACCGGCCAGGACATCGTCAACGTCGTCTCGACCTTCGCCGATCGCACCGATTTTGACGGTGTGATCATCTCCAAGCTCGACGGCGATGCCCGTGGCGGCGGCGCACTTTCGGTGCGTCAGGTGACCGGTAAGCCCATCAAGTTTGTGAGCATGGGCGAGAAACCCGATTCGCTTGAGCCGTTCTATCCCGATCGCATGGCCAAGCGCATTCTGGGCATGGGCGATGTTGTCGGCATTATCGAGAAGGCCCAGGAGGCAGCCGATGCAGAGCAGCTTGAGGCTGCCGAGCGTATGCTGCGCGAGGGCTTCACCATGAACGATATGCTCGACCAGATGAAAGCCGTCAAAAAGATGGGCGGCATGAAGGGTATCCTGGGCATGCTTCCCGGTGGCCAGCGCGCACTCAACCAGATGGGCGGCAACCTGGACGAGGGCATCTTCGATAAGAACGAGGCCATCATCATGTCGATGACCAAGGAGGAGCGCCTGCGTCCCTCCATAATCAACGGTCAACGTCGCGCGCGTATCGCCAAGGGCGCCGGCGTAACCCCCACCGAAGTCAATAGCCTTATGAAGCAGTGGGGCGAGATGAATAAGATGATGGGCCGCATGCGCACGATAGCCAATCAGGCACAGGCCGGCGGCAAGAAGGGCAAAAAGGGTAGGAAGGGCAAGAAAATGCGCATGCCCAATATCCCTGGCCTGGACGCTATGGGTCTGGGCGGCATGGGCGGCCTGGGTACGGGCGGTCCCAAGTCCGATATGGAGCTGCTGCGCCAGATGGAAGCGCAGATGCGCAATAAGAAATAGGGCTGTAATTCCAGCTTGATATGGCAAAGGCCACTCGGAAGCTACCGGGTGGCCTTTGTTGTTGGCTTTGATTGTTGGGTTGCGTTCGGCGTCGCGCCCCGAGCTCGCGGTGTCGTGCCGTTAGTGGCAGCTGCAGCCCTCGTGGCCCTCGTGCTCGTGATGGTCGTGGCAGCTGCAGGACTCGCCGTGTTCGTGGGCGTGGTCGTGGTCATGGCCGTGGCAGCCGCACGTGGCCTCGCCGTTCTGTGCGAGCGTGCCGGCGATAAGGGCCTCGACGCAAGCGTCGCAGCTGCCCTGGGCACCTGCGTATACCGTGATGCCGGCTTGGGCAAGCGCATTGATAGCGCCGCCGCCGATGCCGCCGCAGATGAGCGTGTCCACGCCACCGTTGGCGAGCAGGCCCGCAAGGGCACCGTGGCCGGTGCCGCCGGTGCCCACGACCTGTTCGTTGAGCACCTTGCCGTCCTGAATGTCGTAGATCTTGAACTGCTCGCTGCGGCCAAAGTGCATAAAGATGTTGCCGTTGTCGTACGTGGTTGTCACCCTCATGGTGTCGACCTCCTTTGCTGGCCATACGGCCGTCGTTGTGGTGATGGGGGAGTACGCGATATTGCCGCCCTCGATGATGAGCGCCCGTCCGTTGACCAGCGCGTTTGCCACTTTGCGATGCGCGCGGCTGCAGATTGCCGCCACCGTGGCGCGGGCAATGCCCATGCGCTGTGCGACTGCCTCTTGGTTAAGGCCTTCTAGATCGCACAGGCGCAGCACCTCGAGCTCGTCGACCGTCATGTCGATGGCGTCTCCGCTGGCTAGGCCGTCAGGGGTAAAGCCGCGGTATTCGGGGATGATTCCGACGCGGCGCAGTTTCTCGCGTCTTCCTGCCATGCACACTCCTTATCTGACATATGTCAACAATAGAATAGCGAACGCGCCGATTTGCGCAAGGCATTTTTGGCATATGTCAGAAAATGAGGGCTTATGTTTGGGCTGTGGGGCCGCGTGCGCCTGGGCTACAATGAATCTCGCTTGTAGGCGACTGACAGGAGGGTCAATGAGCAAAGCTGATCAACAGTTTGTAACCATGTGCCGCGATATTCTGGACCATGGCACCACCACCGAGGGCCAAAAGGTCCGCCCGGTGTGGGAGGATGGCACCCCTGCCTATACCATTAAAAACTTTGGTGTCACGGCCCGCTACGACCTGCGTGAGGAGTTTCCGGCTCTTACCCTGCGTCGTACGGCCCTCAAATCTGCCATGGACGAGATCCTATGGATCTATCAGAAGAAGTCCAATAACGTGCATGACCTCAACAGCCATATCTGGGATGAGTGGGCCGACGAGACCGGTTCCATCGGCAAGGCCTACGGGTATCAGATTGGCCAGAAAAGCCATTATGCCGAGGGTGACTTTGACCAGATGGACCGCGTGCTGTACGACCTTAAGCACACGCCGTACAGCCGCCGCATTATGACGAACACCTATGTGTTTAGCGATCTGTCCGAGATGCACCTGTATCCGTGCGCCTACAGCGTGACGTATAACGTGACGCAGCGCCCGCAGGATGACAAGCCGACGCTCAACATGATTCTCAACCAGCGTAGCCAGGACATTTTGGCCGCGAACAACTGGAATGTGTGCCAGTACGCCATTTTGCTGATGATGGTTGCGCAGTCGGTCGATATGATCGCTGGCGAGCTGCTGCACGTGATTGCCGATGCCCACATTTACGACCGTCATGTCGATATCATCCGCGAACTTATCGAGCGTCCGCAGTTTGCGGCTCCCAAGGTAACGCTCAACCCCGATGTGCATGATTTCTACGCGTTTACGACCGATGATCTGATCGTCGAGGGCTATGAGCACGGCCCGCAGGTCAAGAACATCCCCATTGCGGTGTAGGTGACGCGCATGACGTGTAAGCTTTCTGCCATTGTCGCCGTGTGCGATGACTGGGGTATTGGGTGCGAGGGTGACATGGTCGTGTCCAACCGTGCCGACATGCGCCATTTTGTGGCGTGCACCAAAGGCTGTCCGGTCATTATGGGACGCAAGACGCTGCTGAGTTTTCCCGGCGGGCGTCCGCTTAAGAATCGCCGCAACATTGTGCTCACGCGCGACGAGAGCTTTGCTGCCGAGGGCGTCGACGTGGTGCATAGCATCGACGAAGCGCTCGCCGCGGTAGCTGATGAACGCGTTGCGTGGGTGATTGGCGGCGGCGAGGTATATCGACAGTTTTTGCCGTATTGCGTCGAGGCCGAGGTTACGCATAACCATTGCGTGCATGACGTGGATACGTGCTTTCCCGATCTGGATGCCGATCCCGCTTGGGAGATTGCGCGGGCCAGCGAATCGGCGGTTGTCGCTGCCGGAGAGGGCGATGAGGGCCTCAAATATGAGTTCGTGACGTATCGTCGCGTTGATGCGTAAACCCGATTATCGCTTCGGTATTATCGGGTTGGAATGAGTGGCGGGGCGGCGCATGGCGTTGCCCCGATATTTGTATAGGTGCTGTAAAGAAGGGTGCGGGCTGACTGCTATGACTGATGCCGTTGAGGTGCTGCGAATCGATTCGCTCGAGGACGAGCGGCTCGATGCCTACGTGCGACTGACCGAGCGCGAGCTTCGCTGCGTGCTGGAGCCGCAAAAGGGCATCTTTATCGCCGAGAGTGCCAAGGTTATCGAGCGCGCGGTGCGCGCCGGATACGAGCCGGTGAGCTTTCTTTTGGGCGAACGCTGGCTCGACCAGATGATACCGCTGTTTGAGCGCCTGGCGGTACGCGAAGGTGCGGGCCCGGTTCCCGTGTTCGTGGCCTCGATGGAGCTCATGGAGCAGCTGACGGGCTTCAATGTGACGCGCGGTGCGCTCGCGGCATTCCGTCGTCCACGCCAGATTCCGGTAACCGAGTTCTTGGGCGGCGTCGTCGAGGCGGCGGGAGAGCGCCCGGTGCGCGTGTGCGTGCTCGAGGGTATTGTCGACCACACCAACGTCGGCGCGATTTTCCGCTCGGCCGCCGCGCTCAATGTCGACGGCATTCTGGTGAGCCCTACGTGCTGCGATCCACTGTATCGTCGCTCGGCTCGCGTGAGCATGGGCACCGTGTTCCAGGTGCCCTGGACACGCATTGGCAGCGAGGCGCGCGTATGGCCGCATGATGGGCTGGCGGCGCTGCACGATGCCGGCTTTTCGTGTGCCGCAATGGCGTTGACGGATGATTCGGTGTCATTGGACGATCCCGCGCTGCAGGAGATTGACCGCCTGGCAATCTTTATGGGCACCGAGGGTGCCGGCCTGGGCGCCAAGACCATCTCGGGCTGTGACCGAGCCGTGCGCATTCCGATGGCGCACGGGGTCGATTCGCTTAACGTGGCCGCGGCAAGTGCTGTCGCCTTTTGGCAGCTGTGCCCGCATGTGAGCAACGAGTACCACTACCAGCCGGGGCTGTATCACTAGGCAGATATTTCGCACCGGGCTCTGGTTTGGGGCGTTTCGGCCGATATCGGTCGGTGCTAAGCTGGTATTGGCTTTGGTCTTTAATTACTGTTTTGTCGGTTGACGTACGCTTTTGGGGAGGGCGTGTGGCTAAGAAATCTACGGCTATCGATGTAACGCAGGGTGTTATTTGGCAGCAGCTGCTTTCGCTGTGCGTTCCCATCTTTTTTAGTTCGTTTTTTCAGCAGGCCTACACGCTTATCGGTACCTATATCGTCGGTCAGTTTGGCGGCAAGCTCGCGCTAGGTGGCATTCAAGCTACGATGGTGCTCACCGAGCTCTGCATTGGCTTTTGCGTTGGCGTCGGCGCCGGCTGCGCGGTCATTACCGGTCAGTATTTTGGTCAGCACGATGATGAGCGACTGTGTCGTTCGGTCCATACAGCCATGACGCTCGCGCTGGTGGGCGGTATCGTTTTCTCGATTCTTGGCATAGTGTTCGTTGAGCCCATGCTGGTGCTTATGAACACGCCGCATGAACTATTGGCCGAGGGCGTGGCCTATGCTCGCTGTTATTTTGCCGCGATGGTTGCGGCACTGCTGCTTAATATGGGAACCGCACTGCTGCGTGCCGTGGGCGACACGCGCGGCCCCGCTGTGATCATTGCCTCTGGCTGCCTGGTTAACGTGGTGCTGGATATCATCTTTGTCGCTGTGTTGCATATGGAGGCGCTGGGCTGCGGCATCGCAGTGGCGCTGACCATTTGCTCCAATGCAACGATGATCGTGTTGCGCATGATGCGCGCTCCGGGCGCATGGCGTCTTTCGCTGTCTAAGCTCGGCATCGATCGCGGTATTTGCAAGAGTATGATCTCGTGTGGTCTGCCACTCGGATTTCAATCGGCTGCCTATTCGATCTCGAACGTGCTGATCCAGGTGTCGGTTAATTCGTTTGGCGCCGATGTCACGACTGCTTGGGGTCTATCTGGGCGCCTGGATGGCATTATCTGGATGGTGACCGAGGCGCTCGGCGTATCGATCACTACGTTCTCGGCGCAGAACTTTGGCGCGCGCAATTACGAGCGCATGCGCAAGGGATATCACACGTCGCTCGTGCTTTCGTTTATGCTCATTGGTGGCCTGTCTGCCGTACTCCTGGTGTTCTCGGGTCCTCTGTCGCGTTTGTTTGTCGACGATGCTTCGATTTCGGCGTACACCACGACGATTCTTCATTTCATCGCGCCGTTCTACGCGATCTTCTCGATTATCGAAAACGCGTCGGGCTCCATTCGCGGTGCCGGCGTGAGCTTGCAGCCCATGCTGCTCACGATTTTTGGCACTGTCGTGCTCAGGGTGATCTGGGTGTTTGCGATCATGCCCTTCGATCCGTCGCTTGAGCATCTACTGCTGGTCTACCCCGTAACCTGGCTCATCACCGCAACCATGTTCACCATCTACCACCACAGCGGCAACTGGCTAGGCCGCGCCACCGCCTAATGATCCCTTGGGGCGGAGGAGAACGGATCATTGCTCTCCGTCGTGATGTCGATGATCCGTTTTCCTCTGCCCCCTTCGGATCAATTAGTATTCGATGCCTTGGCGGGCTAGGAGGCCTTCGTCGAAGTAGTGTTTGACGGGGCGCATTTCGGTGACCAGGTCGGCGAGGTCCGCGAGGGGCAGCAGCCCGCGGCCGGTGAGCACGAGCTCCGTGGTGGCGGGCTTTATCGCAATCAGTTCCTCGACATCCTCTCGCGCCCCAGCGCAGCCGTCGTCTTGCCCTTGCCGTCGCCCGTGTAGATCTGAACCTTGCCGACTTCCAGTGATGCCATCTCTGTCCTTTCGTGCCCGGCGTCGGTTTATCGCCGTCTGGGTTGGGTATTCTAGATAGCATTATCAACCCCAGTAGATGGAGTTCAAGCAGATGGAGATGGATGACAACAAACGTAGACGGAATATGATCCTCTACGTGCTCATCGCCTTCGTCGTCTACCTCGTGCTCTCGACCGTTCTGTTCCCCAACATCGGTCACACGCAGCAGATTACGAAGACCGATTACTCGACGTTTGTCAAAGCACTCGATAAGAAGAGCGTCGACAAGGTCGAGTACAACACGGACGATTACACGATTTATTACACCAAGAAGGGCGAGGACGAGAACATCGCCTACAAGACGACCGGTGTGCCGAATGACGCGGGCTTTACCGATCGTGTGCTTGAATCCGGTGCGTCCCTGGAGTCGGTCGTTCCCGATAAAAACTCGGGTCTGATGACCTACTACCTGCTCACGCTCATTCTTCCCATGGCGATTTTCTTCCTCATCGGTTGGTGGCTCAACCGCCGCATGAAGAAGGCTATGGGCGATGACGGCCCGTCGATGAACTTTGGCGGCGGCGGTTTTGGCGGCGGCGGACTGGGTAAGTCCGGCGCGCGCGTGATCGCCTCCAAGGACGTGGGCGTGACCTTTAAGGACGTCGCCGGCCAGGAAGAGGCCAAGGAGTCTCTCAAGGAGGTCGTCGACTTTCTGGAGAAGCCGCAGCGCTACGAGGAGATCGGCGCCAAGCTGCCGCGCGGTGCTCTCCTTGTTGGCCCTCCGGGTACCGGTAAGACCCTGCTTGCCAAGGCTGTTGCCGGCGAGGCCGGTGTTCCGTTCTTTAGCATTTCGGGCTCTGAGTTCGTTGAGATGTTTGTTGGTCGCGGCGCTGCAAAGGTTCGTGACCTGTTTAAGCAGGCCAAGGAAAAGGCCCCGTGTATCGTCTTTATCGATGAGATCGATACCATCGGCAAGAAGCGCGACGGCGGCGGCTTTAGTGGCAACGATGAGCGCGAGCAGACGCTCAATCAGCTGCTGACCGAGATGGACGGCTTCGATAACCACAAGGGCATCGTTGTCCTCGCCGCAACCAACCGTCCCGACAGCCTCGACCCGGCCCTGCTGCGCCCCGGTCGTTTTGACCGCCGCATCCCCGTTGAGCTGCCTGACCTTACCGGCCGCAAGAACATTCTTGAGCTGCATGCCAAGAGCGTGAAGACGCAGCCGCCGATCGACCTGACCGCGATTGCCCGCGCCACGCCCGGCGCCTCGGGCGCCGACCTGGCCAACATCATCAACGAGGGCGCGCTGCGTGCCGTCCGCGAGGGTCGCAAGCGCGCCACACAGGACGATTTTGAGGAGTCGGTGGAGGTCGTCATCGCCGGTCAGCAGCGCAAGTCCACGGTGCTGTCCGACCACGAGAAGCAGGTCGTTTCTTATCACGAGATCGGTCATGCCATCGTTGCCGCTCGCCAGAAGGGCTCTGCGCCGGTCACGAAGATCACCATCGTGCCGCGCACGAGCGGTGCTCTGGGCTACACCATGCAGGTCGAGGAGGATGAGCGCTTCCTGACCACGCGCCAGGAGGTCCTGGACAAGCTCGCCGTCTATTGCGGTGGCCGTGCAGCCGAGGAGCTCATCTTTGGTGAGATGACGACCGGTGCCGCCAACGATATCGAGCAGGCCACCAAGCTCGCCCGTAACATGGTGACGCGCTTTGGTATGTCCGATGAGTTTGGCATGATGGCGCTCGGTACCGTTCAGAATGCGTACCTCAACCAGGACACTTCGCTCACCTGCGCCCCCGGTACGGCCGAGCGCGTGGACGCGATTGTCGCCAAGCTGATCGAGGATGCGCACGACCGCGCTCTGCAGATCCTCAAGGAGAACAAGTTCAAGCTCCATGAGCTGGCTCGTTATCTGTACAAGAAGGAGACCATCACGGGCGAGGAGTTCATGAACCTCCTCACGCGTGAGAATCCGCTGATGCCCAAGCAGCAGTAAAGCCGCGGCCGATCCAGTAAACGCCGACGCCCCATTTGAGCAGCTTTCTCAAATGGGGCGTTTTGCTTGAGAGGGATGGAAATGAAGATCGTGGTGAGCGCCTGCTTGATGGGCGAGAGCTGCAAGTATAACGGGCTCGACAACTACCATCGCGAGTTGGTCGAGGCCTGCGAGCGTACAGGGACCGAGGTCCTCTTGGTGTGCCCTGAGGTCTTTGGGGGCCTGCCCACGCCGCGCAAGCCGTCCGAGATTGTGAACGGAGAGGTTCGTACCTGCGAGGGCATCTCGGTCGATCGCGAATTTCGCCTGGGTGCCCAACGAGCGCTCGATATGTGCGAGCAGGCGGGCGGGCCGGAAGAGATCGCCGCGTGCATCCTGCAGGACCGTAGTCCCTCGTGCGGCGCGGGTCGCATCTACGACGGAACATTCAGCGGCACCCTTACGGCGGGCAACGGTGTCTTCGTTGATTTACTGCTCCGCCACGGTTATCGCGTGATCCCGGCTAGCGAGTTCGATCCCAGCATGCTGGAGCAATAAAAAACCACCACAAAGGTGCTGCTCCCTTGTGGTGGTTTTGGGTTAGAACTAGAGGGTGTGGCCGTAGGCATTTGCGGCCTTGATGGCGGCGGCGAACTTTTCGTCGGTGAAGGGCTCGGGGTTGCCCTGCTTCCACTCGTTGGTGGCGTGCGCGTACTCGCACAGGGCCGGGATATCGGACTCGGAAAGCCCGACCTGCTCAAGCGTCACGGGCAGGCCCATCTGCTTGTTAAAGGCCGCGTAGCGCTCAAGGTTCTCGGTATCGCCCGTATAGGCGAACAGCACGAGCACGCCCAGGCTCACGACTTCGCCGTGCAGGTAGGTGCCCTCGCGCGGAATGCTGCATGTGGCGTTGTAGAATGCGTGCGCCACGCTCGAGTTGTAGTAGTAATCGTTCTGGTTCGTCAGGTTCGAGACATAGCCCGTATTGACCACGATATCGAGTGCGATTTGCTTGACGGCCTCGCTCGACAGGTCCTGTCGCACGTCCTCAAGACCCTGGACGCCATAGGTAAACAGCGGCTCGGAGCAGGTGTGGGCAAGCGCCAGGCCAAGACCGGCGGTGTGCTCTAAATTACCGGCGCTCGTTGCGTACTCGACCTCGGGCTGCTTGGACAGGGCATCGCCCACGCCGGCCCAGAAGTACTCCGCCGGAGCCTCGGCGATGATCTTGGGGTTGATGAAGATATGCGCCGGTCGGTTGGGGTACGAATAGCCCTCGAGCGAGCCGTCGTCGTTGTAGACAACGGCAATGGCGGTCGCGGCGGAGCAGTTGGAACAGATCGTCGGGACAGTGAAGACGATCTTCTTGAGCTCGATGGCCGCTGTCTTGACGGTGTCGAGCGCCTTGCCGCCGCCGCAGGCGATAAGAACATCAGCCTCCTGGCAGGCAGGGGAGTTCACGACCTTGGCGATATTGGCACGCGTACTGTTGGTGCCATAGACGCGCGTCTCCAGGACCTCGACATCGGTACCTTCAAGTGCCGCCTCGATTCCCGGCAGCGCCGCAGCCAGGGCTCGCTTGCCGCCAATGATGGCGACTTTCTTCGCGCCGTACTCCGCCAGTGCAGTTGGCAGCTCGGTAAAGCAATCCTCGCCAACGGTGTAGTCGCTCATTCCGATCGTGCGCATAGCAACCTTCTTTCGTTCGATAAAGTGCTTTCAGGTATTTTGCTCCTAGAGAAGGGCTGTAATAGCGAGAAATTTCGAACGTATAAAACCAGTGTTGAGGGTTTTTCGCCGGCGCGGAACGTGCTAGCATACTCCGCATAAGCGTTGATGGGGACGAGTAGTCGGCCGTCCGCATGCTACAGAGAGCGGGGAGCGCTGAGAACCCGTGCATGCGACCGATGAAAATCACCCCGGAGCTGCGGTCCCAACGGACGTGCCGCGCAGGTTCGTCTTAGTAGACATCGCCGAGATGGTCGTCGATACAGGCCAGCCGAGTAACGGATGCGAGCGCGCGAATACGCGGGCGAGGGCATCTAAGCTGGGTGGTTAAGCGAAGAGCTTTTGCGGGCGTGCAGCCCGTTTTGTGGCGCTTCGTCCCAGCTTGCAGGGACGGGCGCTTTTTTGGTGCCCAACGGGCGTGCGCGCCCACGACATGAAAGGGGTACCGTGGCAAACGAGTACAAGCAGACGATGAATCTGCCCAAGACCGGTTTTCCCATGCGTGCCGGTCTTTCCAAGTCCGAGCCCAAGCGACTCAAGGACTGGCAGGACAACAAGGTCTACGAGCAGGTTCTGAAGAAGAACGAGGGTCACAAGAAGTTCGTGCTGCACGACGGTCCTCCGTACGCCAACGGCCCGATCCACATCGGTCATGCCATGAACAAGATCTCCAAGGACATGATCAACCGCTACTGGATGATGCAGGGCTATGAGGTTCCCTATGTCCCCGGTTGGGACTGCCATGGCCAGCCGATCGAGCATAAGGTCGAGGAGAAGCTCGGCACCGAGAAGTTCAACCAGACCTCCACGGCTAAGATCCGTGAGCTCTGCAACAAGTTCGCTGTCGAGAACATCGAGCTCCAGAAGGCCGGTTTCCGCCGCCTGGGCGTGCTCGGCGACTGGGACAACCCCTACCTGACGCTCTATCACCAGCATGACGCCGCCGACATCGAGGTCTTCAAGGCCATGTTCGATAAGGGCATGATCTATCGCGGTCACAAGCCGGTTCACTGGTGCAAGCACTGCCACACCGCGCTGGCCGAGGCCGAGATCGAGTACTCCGACGAGACGAGCCCGTCCATCTTCGTGCGCTTTGAGATGACCTCCAAGCCTGCCGGCCTCGAGAACTTCGACGGCCCGGTCGACTTTATCATCTGGACGACCACGCCGTGGACCATCCCCTCCGACCAGGCCGTTTCCCTCAAGCCCGGCGCTGCCTATGTCGCCGTTGAGCATGACGGCCGTGCCGAGGTCATGCTCGAGGATCTGGCTCCCAAGTGCTGTGAGGAGTTTGGCTGGGAGTACACCCCGGTTATGGTTGACGGTAAGCCCTATGTGGTTCCCGCCGAGACCTTCCACCACGTTCACTACAAGCAGCCGATCTTTGACGGCGTTGAGGGCGTGGCGCTGCTGGCCGATTACGTCGGTGTCGATGACGGTACCGGTATCGTCCACAACTCGCCCGGCCACGGCGTCGACGACTACTTTGCCTGTCTCAAGGAGGGCATCACCGACATCTGCATGCCGGTCGATGACGACGGCAAGTTCTACACCGGCGAGGAGTTTGGCACCGGCGGCCCCTTCAGCGGTATGGATACCGATGAGGCCAACCCGCACATCATTGAGTTCCTGCGCGAGCGCGGAACCCTGGTCCTCGAGAAGAAGATCACGCACAGCTATCCGCACTGCTGGCGCTGCAAGCACCCGGTGCTCTTCCGTGCTACCGACCAGTGGTTTGTCTCGATGGACAAGACTGGTTTGCGCGAGCAGGCTGGCAAGGAGGTTCGCGAGAACGTCAAGTGGTATCCGGCTCACGCCGCCAACCGCATCGGCGCCATGGTTGAGCAGCGTCCCGACTGGTGCATCAGCCGTCAGCGCAACTGGGGCGTGCCTATCCCCAGCTACACCTGTGCCGACTGCGGCGAGAAGGTCATGAACGACGCTACGCTCGACGCCGTCATCAAGCTCTTCCACGAGAAGGGCTCCGACGCCTGGTTCACCGACGCTCCCGAGAGCTACCTGGGCGAGGCCTGCGTCTGCCCCAAGTGCGGCGGCCATCACCTTAAGGCCGATAAGGACATCCTCGACGTGTGGTGGGACTCCGGCGTCTCCTGGAAGGCCGTCTGCGAGTATCGCCCCGAGCTTGAGTACCCGGCGGACGTGTACCTCGAGGGATCCGACCAGCACCGCGGTTGGTTCCAGAGCTCGCTGCTCACCTCGGTGGGTGCCAACGGCCATGCTCCGTACAAGGCGGTCGTCTCGCAGGGCTTCACGCTCGACGGCCAGGGCCGCAAGATGTCCAAGTCGCTCGGCAACGTCATCGACCCCAACAAGGTCTGTGACGAGATGGGCGCCGACATCATCCGTCTGTGGGTTGCTTCTGTCGACACCAGCTCCGACGTCTCCATCGACCACGAGATTCTCGCTCGTACGTCTGATGCCTATCGCCGTTTCCGCAACACGCTGCGCTTCCTGCTCTCCGAGCTCGAGGGTCAGTTTGAGCCCGAGACCGACGGCGTCGCCTTTGCCGACTTGCTGCCGCTCGACAAGCTCATGGTTGCCCGTCTGACCCAGGTCCAGGCCGAGGTCGACGACGCCTACGCCAGCTACGAGTTCCCGCGCGCCTACCGTGCGCTCTACGACTTCGTGGTGACCGAGCTTTCTAACGTGTACCTCGACGCTCTGAAGGACCGTCTGTACTGCGACAAGCCCGGCTCGCTCGAGCGCCGCAGCGCACAGACCGTGCTGGCCGAGCTCTTCTCGATGCTCATGCGCGACCTGCAGCCGATCCTGTCCTACACAGTCGATGAGGCCATGGCCTATGCACCTGCCGGCTGCGTCGATCACCAGAAGTACGCCGCGCTGCTCGATTGGTATAAGTCGCCCATCACGGTCGACGAGGCCAATAAGTTTGAGGGCGTGCTCGAGGCTTCGCTCGAGCTCCGTAGCGCCGTGACCAAGGCCCTTGAGGATGCCCGTTCTGCCGGCACCTTCACTAAGAGCCAGCAGGTCCGCGTCAAGGCGGTCGTTCCCGCCGAGATGTACGCGCTGCTGACCGGCGATAAGGCCGTCGACCTGGCCGAGTTCTACATCGTCTCCGATGTTGAGCTGACCCAGGGCGAGGAGCTCTCCGTTGCCATCGAGGCAGCCGAGGGCGAGTGCTGCGACCGTTGCTGGAACTACCGCACCACCGTCGGCGAGTACAACGGCCACGCGCATATTTGCAAGCGCTGCGCCGACGCTTTGTAGGTTACGGCGTTCGTAGAACGCCGTAACCTACCGACGCTGCAAACGCCCCTAAGCGGCAATCTGACGTTCAATCGTCGGTCGCGTACCAAAGTACGCTTCCCTCCTCTTTCACGTCACCTTGCTCGCTTAGAGGCGTTTTCGCTGTTGGCGACGGTAATGCGGCGTTTCTATTGTTTAGTTGTTGGGGACGTTCTTAAATGACTAGTCAAACAAGAACGTCCCCAATGACCACCTGTGTCACATTCAAGCGGCATTCTGTTTTTCGGAATGCCGCTTTCCTTTTTAGCTGGTTATTTCGATTGCGTTGGTGGATATGTCGTGCGTTCTGCGTATGGCAATATAAGATAGTTCTTCGCATTAAACGTAATTCGATGATCTTGAGGGTAGGGGATTGATTTGGGTCGTGCTGGGGATATGACGCCGCCTTTGCGTTGGCGGTTGGGTGTTGCTGGTGGGGTAGCGCTCGTTGTGCTGCTTGTTGACCAGCTGACCAAGCTTGCGGTTCGTGCCGTGGGCGAAGCTTTGCATGTGACTGTCATCCCCGGTGTCATCGACTTTATGTTTGTCCGCAATATCGGTGCTGCCTTTAGTATGGGCGAGGGGCATGGCATCGCGTTTGCCGTGCTGGCGTTGGCGGTCATTATCGCTATTGCCGTGTACCTCGTTCGTGCACCCCAGCTCGCCCATCTTGAAGTCGTGGGCATGGCGATGGTTGCGGGCGGCGCCATTGGCAACGCAATCGACCGTCTGACTTTTGGCTTTGTGACCGATTTTATTGCCACCACCTTCATCGACTTTCCCGTCTTTAACGTGGCCGATATCGGCATTACGGTCGGCGTCGTGCTGGCGCTTATCGGTTACATGTTTCTGAGTCCCGCCGCTCGCGAGGTCGATGCGACCGCCGAGCTCAACGCCCGTGACGAGGCCCGCGTTAAGCGCAAAGCCCAGCAGCGTGGGGAGCGTGCCCGCAAGATTCGCGAAAGGAATGAGCGCTAATGGCCGACATCCATATCCTTGTTGCCGACGATGCCGCTGGTCAGCGTCTTGACGCCTATCTGGGCGCCAATGACGGCTGCCCTACGCGCTCTGCTTGTGCGCATCTGATTGAGGGCGGTGCCGTATGTGTCAATGGCGAGACCTGCCTGTCCAAAAAGTATGCCGTGCGCTCCGGTGACCGCATCTCGGTCGACCTGCCCGAGCCGCACGATCCCACCGATGTGATTCCCGAGGCCATCCCGCTCGTCATTCGCTATGAGGACGACTATCTCATTGTGCTCTCCAAGCAGCGTGGCCTGGTGTGCCATCCTGCGCATGGTCATGAGAGCGGCACGCTCGCGAA
The DNA here is from genome assembly GCA_031292915.1 of Collinsella sp. Classification (GTDB taxonomy): domain Bacteria; phylum Actinomycetota; class Coriobacteriia; order Coriobacteriales; family Coriobacteriaceae; genus Collinsella. The sequence continues at coordinate 99,318 of JAUMSH010000086.1, read as the reverse complement.
TGCCCTGGTCTATCATTGCGGTATCGACCATCTGGGTACCGTGCAGGGCGAGGATCGCCCCGGTATCGTGCATCGTTTAGATCGCGATACCTCGGGTCTCATGCTTGCGGCAAAGGACGACGACACGCAGCGCGCGCTTCAAAATCTCATTCGCACGCGCACGCTCGATCGTCGCTATATCACGCTCGTTCACGGTCACATCGCCATGGACAAGGGCACCATTAACACCGGCATTGCCCGCTCTACGCGTGACCGTGTCAAGATGGCGGTTTCGGACGATCCTTTCGCGCGCCAGGCCATTACGACCTTTAAGGTCCTTGAGCGCTTTGATTCCACGCGTTTTGATGACGGCTATACGCTCGTCGAGTGCCACCTGTTTACGGGCCGCACACATCAGATTCGCGTGCATATGCGCCATATCAACCATGCCTGCGTGGGCGATCCGCTCTACGGCAAGTGCGATGCACGCGCCGATCAGGGTCTGACCAGGCAATTCCTTCATTCCTGGCGCGTCGCATTCGACCATCCCGTGACGGGGGAGCGTATTGAGTGCCGCGATGAGCTGCCGTGGGATCTTGCCGCGGTTCTCGACGATCTGGCTCCGCGCTCGCTCGGTCGCACGGCCGCCGGCGACGACATCGTCCCGCAGCTCGGCCTGCTCGAAGTCTAGCCAGTATTAGGTGGTTTCTTGAACTCGATTAGCCTGCGGTAAGATATACGGTTGTTTACGTAACGCGTTCTCGGGAGCCTGCATGCTCGCCTTTTTACAAACCAACACACCCATTGTGATCTTCAACCAGATTGTCGTCACGCTGCTCACGGTCTGCTTTCTGTACCAGGTGGTCTTCTTTGTCATTGGCGCTCTTCGTGGCGAGGTCGCGCCTCCTAAGGCCAAAAAACTCCATCGCTATGCTTTTTTTATCGCGGCGCATAATGAGGAGGCCGTGATTGCCAACCTCGTTCGCTCCATCAAGGACCAGGATTATCCGTCCGAGCTTATCGAGGTCTTCGTGGTCGCCGATGCCTGCACCGACAACACGGCGCAGCTCGCGCGCGAGGCGGGCGCCATCGTTTATGAGCGCAACGACCTGGCCCGCAAGGGTAAGAGCTGGGTCATGGACTTTGGTTTTGACCGCATCCTTAACGAGTATCCCGACACGTTTGAGGGCTACTTTATTTTCGATGCTGATAACGTCATATCCCGCGATTACGTGTCCAAGATGAACGATGCCTTTGACCAGGGATTCCATGTGGTCACGAGCTATCGCAACTCCAAGAACTTTGGCAGCTCGTGGATCTCGGCAGCTAATGCTACCTGGTATTTGCGCGAGGCGCGCTTTCTCAACAACGCGCGCAATATCTGCAAGACTTCTTGCGCTGTCTCGGGTTCGGGCTACCTCATCTCCGCCAGTGTTATCGAGGGCATGCACGGCTGGCAGTTCCACACGCTGACCGAGGATATTCAGTTCACCACGTTCTGCGCCATTCACGGCATTCGCATTGGCTATGCGCCGGCGGAGTTCTTTGACGAACAGCCCGTGACGTTCAAGGCATCCTGGAAACAGCGCATGCGCTGGACCAAGGGCTTCTACCAGGTCTTTTTTACCTATGGCAAGCATCTTGTCAAATCGACGTTCCGCTATCATCGCTTTGCCGCCTACGACATGTTTATGACTATCGCTCCGGGCATGCTGCTGTCCCTGATCTCCATGCTCGCCAACGCGACCTTCCTCATCGTGGGCGGGCTCTCGCACGGCTTCTTGGCTACCGAAGTCGAGATGCAGGCGTGCGCCGCTTCGCTCATTATGACCTTCGCCATGATGTATCAGACCTTCTTTATCCTGGCGCTGCTCACGACTATCTTTGAGTACAAGCACATTCACTGCGCGCAAAAGTGGCGTCTGGTGACTAACCTGTTTACCTTCCCGATCTTTATGTTCAGCTATATCCCCATTACGGTGGCCGCGCTGTTCCTGAAGGTCGACTGGGTTCCTACCCAGCATGCCGTAAACGTCACCCTCGACGAGGTCATGCAAGGCGCCAAATAACCACCACCAAAACCACCGCAAAGGGGACAGGCACCTTTGTGGTGGTTTTTGCTTTTGCGATGCAGCTCGAGGAGGTACTCGATGTTTTATATTCCGTTTTGGATTTGCATCTTTGCCGGCGCGGCGATTGATGCCCGTCAGCGACGTTTTCCCAATGAGCTTGCCGGTGCGTGTGCGGTGACGGCGTTAGTGGGCGTTTGGCTCGACAAAGGCGTTAACACGGCGCTTGACCATGCCGGTCTTGCGGTCATCGTCTACCTTGCCCTTGTGCTGACTGAGTCCCTCTGGCGTCGTTTTCGCCAAACCTCGGGCATTGGCATGGGGGACGCCAAAGCACTCTTCGCGCTTTGCACGCTCGACCCTATGGGTGGCATCGTGGCATTTGCCGTCGCGCTCCTGGTCCTTGCCCTCTCCTGTCTCTTCACAAAATCGTGCTCCCTGCCATTGCTCCCGTTTTTAGTGCCGATTTTTGCCATAATCGAGGTCGTGGGCTGCACTTTGTAACCGATTGCGCATCCTTCTTAAGGAGCATGCCATGGCAACTAATCAAGAAACGGCCATCATTAAGGCGCGCATGGACCGTATTCCCTCGGCGTTGTCGCCCGAACTTGTCGAGCGCATTGCCGCTGATCGTGCTTCGGGCTATGTCAACCCGTATCGTTGCAACGACGACCAGGTCATTCGTCGTATTGATCGCGCCGCCGACAAAGGCACGCTTATGCGTCCGGCGTTTATGCGCGATACCGAAAAGATACTTCATCTTCCGGCGTACACCCGTTATGCAGGCAAAACGCAGGTCTTTAGCTTCCGTAGCAATGACGATCTGTCACGTCGCGGTTTGCACGTGCAGCTCGTCTCCCGCATTGCGCGCGATATCGGTCGCGCCCTGGGGCTCAACTGCGATTTGATCGAGGCGATTGGCCTGGGCCACGACTTGGGACACACGCCTTTTGGCCATGCGGGCGAGCGATTCCTCAACGATATCTACCACGAGCGTACGGGGCGTTATTTTTTCCATAACGTGCAGTCGGTCCGCGTGCTCGACGCGTTGTATGGCCGCAACGTGTCGCTCCAGACGCTCGACGGCGTGCTATGCCATAACGGCGAGTACGAGCAGCGTGTGTTTGAGCTCTCGGACATGAGCTCCTTTGACCAGTTTGACCAGACGGTTGAGGATTGCATTGCCACGGGCTATAGCGCAATTGAGCATCTGCGTTCCATGACGCTCGAGGGCTGCGTCGTTCGCATTTCGGATATTCTTGCCTACGTCGGTCGTGACCGTCAGGATGCGATCGCGGCGGGCCTGCTTTCGCCCGACGCTTTTGATGATGGCCGGGGCGGTGCCTACAACAGTTGGATCCTCACGCATGCCTCCATCGATATCGTTGAGCACAGCTATGGTAAGCCGCGCATCGAGATGAGCGAGGACCTGTTTGAGGAAATCCGCCGAGCCAAGCGCGAGAACTACGAGAAGATCTATAGCAAGGGCGGTATCGAAGGCGATTCCGAGGCGGAGCTGCGCGAGGCGTTCGAAAAGCTCTACGACCGTTGCCTGCGGGATCTAAACAGTGGTGACGAGTCCTCGTACATCTTTAAGCACCATATTTTGCGCATTGAGCAGCAGCTTTCCTACTACGATCGCACCTATGCCTGGCAGGACGACAAGGATCAAGCCGTGGTGGATTATATCGCGAGCATGACGGACGGCTATTTCTGCGAACTGACGAGCAAGCTGTTCCCTGGTCTGGAGTTTCCGCACCGTACTTATATTAACGAACGGTAGTTCGTATATATTCGGTATACTGGTTAGTTGAAAACGTTTTTGATTGATGCACGGGATGGCTATGGACGACCTTTTTTCTGCCTCGACGCGCGAGCGTTCCTTTAAAAATGCGCCGCTCGCGGTGCGCATGCGACCCAATTCGCTCGACGAGTACGTGGGCCAGCAAAAGGCCGTCGGTAAGGGTTCATGGCTGCGTGCCGCGATTGAGCACGACGTGCTTTCGAGCGTGATTCTGTACGGGCCTGCCGGTACGGGTAAGACGACGCTGGCCCATATTATCGCCAACCATACCAAGAGCGAGTTTGTCGAGGTCAGCGCTGTGACGGGTACCGTGAAGGACTTGCGCCGCGTGATTGATGAGGCCAAGACGCGCCTGAATACGTACGACCGCCGCACCATTCTATTCATCGATGAGATTCACCGCTTCTCTAAGTCGCAGCAGGATGCCCTGCTGCATGCAGTTGAGAACCGTACCGTCATTATGATTGGCGCTACGACGGAGAACCCGTACTTCGAGGTTAACTCGGCACTGTTGTCGCGTGGGCGCGTGGTGGAACTTGAGCATCTGAAGGATGAGGATATCGCCACGCTTATTGAACGTGCGCTTGAGGCACCGCAGGGCTTGAATGGAAAGTTCTCGGCCGATGTTGATACGGTCAAGACCATTTGTACGCTGGCCGCGGGTGATGCACGCTCGGCCCTGACGACACTTGAGCTGGCGAGCGAGATTGCCGTCACGCGTCCCGATACCGAGGGAACGCCAGCGCCGGCGGCGGGGGAGCGCTATCCCATCACCGTGGATGACGTAAAGATTGCCAACCCGCGTCGCGGCTTTACGTATGACAAAAACGGCGACATGCACTACGACGTTATCAGTGCGTTTATTAAATCCATGCGTGGCAGCGATCCAGATGCCACCGTCTATTGGCTTGCCCGAATGATCGATGCGGGGGAGGATCCTAAGTTTATCGCCCGTCGCATTATGATTCATGCTTCTGAGGACGTCGGCAACGCCGACCCGCAGGCGCTTTTGGTGGCGCATGCCGCGTTTAAGTCTGCCGAGGTCATCGGCTATCCCGAGTGCCGCATTAACCTGGCTCAGGCTGCACTCTATGTGTGCTTGGCGCCAAAATCCAACGCGTGTGAGGCATCGATCGATGCGGCGCTGGCCGATATCCATTCTAGTGGGCTTCGCGAGGTGCCGAGTTATCTGCGCGATCGCCATCGCCCGGGCAGCGATGAATACGGTGTGTATAAGTATCCACATGATTATCCCGAAGGCTGGGTCGATCAGCGCTATTTGCCCGAAGGCTTGGAACGCGGTGCATTTTGGCAGCCTGCCGGGCGCGGCTGGGAAGAGTGGCGCGTAGAGCAAAGCGAACGCGACCGCAGCGGGAATGCACCGAAGTAGCTGCTGATAATTTTGTCCCACGTTGCTGCTCTTGGCATGTTCGGTCCCCTTTGGGGTACCATGAAAAGCGTCTGTATTTCGATTCTTCCGGGAGGCTTGTATGAGTCCCATTCAAATCGCCCTGCTGTTGCTCGCCGTTGCCGGCGTGTGGGCCATCGCTGAGCTCGCGCTTACCCTGCGCAAGACCCGCAATGTTGTCGACTCGCTCGATAAGACCGTGAACGACCTCAACAACACCATCGTCGAGGCTCAGCCTGTGGTGGCAAAGCTCGATGGCGCTGTCGATGAGCTTACGCCGGCGCTTGCCCAGATGGAGCCGCTGCTTAAGTCGAGCAAGACGGCAGTTGATGCCCTTACCTCCAATCTCGTAGAGGTCGAAGCCGTGGTTCGCGACATTTCCGAGGTTACGGGAAGCATGGCCGAGGCCAGCAATGCTGTGTCGAGCGTGACCGACTCTGCTGCCGGTGCTGTGCAGAAGCTCTTCAATAAGGTGAAGGCTCCTGCAGCTGAAGCCGAGCGCAAGCTTTCCGCTGCCGCCGAAGAAGCCGAGCAGCCGACCGAGCGCGTCTTGATTGGCAAGGCGGAGGACGAGGCCGCCGATGGCGCAGATGTGGCTCAGAAGTCTGCATCCAAGCCGGCTCAGTATTACACCTATACACCCTCCGAGACCTCTGAGGAGTCCTGCGATGAGTAGCGAAGCAACCTGCCCCATCACGTTGACCGTTGCCGGCGACCCGCGTCTCGCTCGCCTTGTGCGCATGACGGCAGCCAACGTTGGTGCCCTGTGTTCCATGTCTGTCGATCGCATCGAGGACATCCGTATGGCTGCCGAGGAGGCTTTCATCTTTGGTTGTACCGCGGTCGACTGCGACGACATCACCATCAAATTCGATGTCGATGAGACCCACGTTGGCATGACTATTACCTTCGGGGACCAGGCTACCGTTGATGAGGATGACCAAGCTGCTGTGTATGCCGAGCTCATCCTCGCGAGCGTGTGCGACTCCTACGAAAAGACTGCGGCGCCCCTGACGCTTTCCCTCGACCTCAAGGCGGATATCTAATATGACCGAACGTTCCCGGAGCGGCAAGACCGCTTGGGACAAGGAGAAAACCCGCGAGCTGTTTCGTCGTTACAAGGAGACCGGTGATCCGGATGCTCGCGAGCAGCTCGTCATGTCCCATATGAATCTGGTAAGGTTTCTTGCCAACAAATTTAAGAATCGCGGCGAGCCGCTCGACGACCTCATGCAGGTCGGCTATCTTGGTTTGCTCAAGGCTATCGACCGCTTTGACCCCGAGCGCGGGCTCGAGTTTACGACGTTTGCAACACCCACTATTCTGGGTGAGATCAAACGCCATTTCCGCGACAAGGGCTGGAGCGTGCGCGTACCGCGTCGTCTGCAGGAGCTCTCGGCCAAGGTCAACCAAGCTACTGACAAACTTACCAACGAGCTGCAGCGTTCGCCCAAGATTGAGGAGATCGCTGAGTATCTAGATGTGACTGTCGATGAGGTCCTCGAGGCTATGGAATCGTCTTCGGCCTATACCTCGGTGCCCATCGAGGCTCCTGGTGCGTCCGATTCCGACGATGCTCCCTCGATTCTCGACCGTTACGCCGACGACGACAACGAGCTCGACTTTACCGATGACCGCCTAGTGATCGAGGAAGCCATCCGTGATTTTTCGCCGCGCGAGCGCGAGGTGATCGAGCTGCGCTTTGTGAAGGGCATGACCCAGATCGAGATCGCCAAGAAACTGGGTATTTCTCAGGTGCAGGTTTCGCGTCTGCTGCGCCGCACGCTTAAGAAGATTCAGGACAAGATCGACCCCGACGGAGTGATGATTCGTTCATGAGTGAGCACCCCCAACAAACCGATCGCGTGCTGCGCGACACCCGCATTCTGACGCTGCGCATTTGGGCTGTTGTCGGCTGCATTGTTATTGCTGCTGTCATCTTTAACCTTATGGGCATCCTGGCACCGGTTATTGAGTTTCTTGCCGTCGGCTCCATCATTGCTTTTGTGATGTCCCCGATCACCAATTGGCTCGAGCACCATGGCGTGAATCGCGGCATCGGTTCGCTTATCGCGCTTATTGTTGTTGTTGCCGTGCTCGTCGGTGTCGTTTGCATCTTGTCGCCGATTCTCTTTGGTCAGATCATGGAAGTCCTGAGCCGCCTGCCCGAGCAGCTTCGTGTTGCAGGTGGCGATCTCAACGAGATGATCTCGCATGCCAAGACGCTCAACAACACGCCGCTCAAGGAGTATTTGGACGATAATCTTTCGTCGCTGGTTGCCGTGGCATCGAAGTATGTGTCTCAGATTGCCGCCGAGCTTGGTCGTGGTGTGTTCCCGCTCATTACCAATACAGCGTCGCAGCTGTTTGTTATCTTCCTTGGCCTGGTGCTTGCCTACTGGATGGCCTGCGACTACCCTCGCATGCACCACGAGATTTGCACCATCATCGGTCAGGAGAAGGAGACCTCATACCGCTTTATGGTCGCCATTCTTTCTCGCTCTGTCGGCGGCTACATGCGCGGTATGGTCGTGACGTCCATCTGCGGTGGTTTCCTCGCCTTTATCGGTTTTATGATCATCGGCCATCCGTATGCGGCGCTCATGGCTATCTTTACCGGCATCATGCATTTGGTTCCGGTCGTCGGTCCTTGGGTGAGCGCAGCAATCGCCACTGTGCTCGGTTTCATGTTCAGCCCTATGTTGGCGTTATGGACGCTCATCGTGACGATGGTCGCGCAAAACGTCACCGATAACGTCATTTCGCCCAAGGTCATGCAGAGCTCGGTGCAGGTGCATCCCATCATGAGCCTCACGGCGCTCGTTATTGGCTCGGCACTCATGGGCCCCATCGGCATGATTATTGCCATCCCGCTGTGTGCGGCCCTCAAGGGTATCTTCGTGTACTACTTCGAGAATGAGACCGGCCGCCAGCTTGTGGCCTATGACGGCGCCGTGTTTAAGGGCACGCCGTACCGCGATGCCGATGACAACCCGGTCGCCGCCTACGACGCGCTCGGCGACGACACCTTCATCTACGAGTCTGAGCTCATCGGCAACGAGACTGCGCCCGAGGCCAAGGCCATGCCCAAGCCCGAGCTCGATAATCCCTGGATTAAGCTCTCGGGCCTTCAGCCCGATGCTACGGGCTTTTTCAAGAATCCCTTCGCCAAAGACGACGATTCCAATATGGACGACGACACCAAAACCGGCATCGACGGCTCCATGGACGATGATGACAACTAGCGGGGTAATTCGGATTAATATTCATACGCGCTAACATGCAATTTCGCTGAAGGGCCGGCATTGTGCCGGCCCTCTTTTTTGCACTTGCGCGGTGGGATGGTAATATCGTTACGTTTGAACTGTTTCGATGTGAAACCGAGGAGATTCCCTCTATGAGTGCTGACTACCCGTCAATGACTACGGCCGAGATCCGCTCCAAGTTCCTCAACTTCTTTGAGGAGCGCGGTCTTAAGCTCTATCCTTCTTCGTCTCTTGTTCCTGACGATCCTTCGCTGCTGCTTGCCAACGCTGGCATGAACCAGTTTAAGGAGTACTACCAGGGCAAGAAGACCATGAAGGAGATCGGCGCGATTTCCTGCCAGAAGTGCGTCCGCACCAACGACATCGATTGCATCGGCGAGGACGGCCGTCACCTGTCCTTCTTCGAGATGCTCGGCGATTTCTCTTTTGGCGGCGTTTCCAAGGAGCAGGCTTGCGCATGGGCCTTTGAGCTCATCACCAAGGAGTTCAAGCTGCCGCTCGACCGCCTGTACTTTACCGTCTTTACCGAGGACGACGAGACCCACGACGTGTGGCGTTCTCTGGGCGTTGCCGAGGACCACATCTCCCGCCTGGGCGAGGACGACAACTTCTGGGCCGCTGGCCCCACCGGCCCCTGCGGTCCGTGCTCCGAAATCTACTTTGACATGGGCGAGGAGGTCGGCTGCGGCAGCCCCGACTGCAAGCCTGGCTGCGACTGCGACCGCTTCCTGGAGTTCTGGAACCTCGTCTTTACCCAGTACGATCGCCAGGAGGACGGCTCCATGCCGGAGCTGCCGCACCGTAACCTCGATACGGGCATGGGCCTTGAGCGCATGGCCGCCATCATGCAGCACAAGACCGCCAACTACGACGGCGATCTGATGCAGCATCTCATCAAGCTGGGCGAGGAGATCAGCGGTAAGACCTATGACGCCGACGATTACTCCGGTGCTAGCCGTTCTCTGCGCATCATCGCCGACCACTCCCGTGCCGTCGACTTTATGATCTCGGACGGCATCCTGCCCGGTAACGAGGGCCGCGAGTACGTCCTGCGCCGCCTGCTCCGCCGTGCCGTGTTCCACGGCCGCCTGCTGGGCATCGAGGGCGCCTTCCTGACTAAGTTCATCGACGAGGTCAACGCTCAGATGGGCGAGGCTTATCCCGAGCTGCTCAAGAACGTCGCCCTCGTCAAGGGTATCGTCGCCTCCGAGGAGGAGCGCTTCTCCACGACGCTCGACAACGGCCGTGTTTACCTGGACGAGGCCCTGGCAGCGCTTGCCGAGGGCGCTGTGCTTCCGGGCGACGTTGCCTTTAAGCTGCACGACACCTTTGGTTTCCCCATCGACCTGACCGTCGAGATCGCCGGCACCGCTGGCCACGATGTCGATATGGACGGCTTCACTGCCTGCATGGAGGACCAGAAGGCCCGCGCCCGCGCCAATGCCAAAGGCGACGCCTGGGGCAGCTTCAACGACGTTTGGGTCGAGCTTTCCGACAAGGTCGCCGCGACTGAGTTCGACGGCTATGACAACGATGTGATCGAGGGCGCCAAGGTTGTTGCCATCGTGCGCAACGGCGAGTCCGTCGAGTCCGCTGCCGCCGGCGAGGACGTCGAGGTCGTTCTCGACCGCACTCCGTTCTATGCCGAGATGGGTGGCCAGCAGGGCGATGCCGGCGAGCTTTCCGCCGAGGGCGTTTCGCTGACCGTTTCCGATACCAAGAACCACAACGGCCTGTATGCTCACGTCGCCCACGTTGCCGAGGGCACGCTGGCCGTCGGTGCTACCGTGACCGCCGCGCTCGACGCCGAGCGCCGTGGCTTCCTGCGCCGCAACCACACCGCCACGCACCTGCTCGACGCCGCCCTTAAGCAGGTCCTGGGCGAGCACGTCTCCCAGGCCGGCTCGCTGGTGACGCCCGAGCACCTGCGCTTTGACTTTACGCACTTCGAGGCCCTGTCCTCCGAGCAGCTCAAGGCTGTCGAGGACCTGGTCAACCAGCAGATCTTCGCTTCCAAGCCGGTCGTGACCCGTGTCATGGGCATCGACGAGGCTAAGGCTGCCGGCGCTGTCGCTCTGTTTGGCGAGAAGTACGGCGATGTCGTCCGCGTCGTCTCCGTGGGCGCCGAGGACCAGCCGTTCTCCCGCGAGCTCTGCGGTGGCACGCACGCTGCCAACACTGCTGAGATTGGCCTGTTCAAGATCATTTCCGAGTCCTCTACGGGCTCGAATGTCCGTCGTATCGAGGCCGTGACCTCTAAGGGTGCTCTCGACTATATGGCCGACCGCCTGGCGCTCGTCGACGCCGCCGCCGCTGCGCTCAAGTGCTGCGTAGACGAGGTTCCCGCCCGCGTGGAGAACCTGCAGGCCGAGCTGCGCGAGACGTCCAATAAGCTCAAGAAGGCTCTGACCGGTGGCTCCTCCGACGCCATCTCCAGCGCCATCGAGGGCGCCGTCGAGCTCGACGGCTATAAGCTCGTTGTCGCTGAGCTCCAGGGCCTTGAGGCTGCCGACCTGCGCAACGTATGGGATACCGTGCATCAGAAGGTCGCCGGCCCTGTCGCTTGTGTCGTCGCCAGCGTGACTGAGAAGGGCACTCCGGCCCTGCTCGCTGCCGGCTCCGATGACGCCGTCAAGGCCGGTTTCCACGCCGGTAACGTGATCAAGCAGATCGCGGGTCTGGTCGACGGTCGCGGTGGCGGTCGTCCCAACATGGCCCAGGCCGGTGGCAAGAATGCTGCCGGCATCGCCGATGCCCTCGCGGCCGCTAAGACCGCGCTCGGCGCCTAAGAATCTAAGAAGTCGCTGTGGTTGCGCTCGCGCTGGACATAGGGGAGACCAGGATTGGCATCGCCGTCTCGAGCCGTGATGGCAAGATGGCGATGCCTGTCAAGGTGCTTCCGGCTGCCGAGGTCACCGGTATGGCCAAGACGTTCCGCTACCTGGTTGAGGACTATGAGCCCGACATCCTGGTAAGCGGACGTCCCCTGACCATGGCCGGTGAGCCCGGCCCTCAGGCCGAGCGCGTTGCCGCTGTGGCGCAAAAGATTGCCGACGAGCTCGATCTTCCGTTGGAGTTTGAGGACGAGCGTCTGTCCTCGCAAGAGGCCAAGCGTATCCTGCGCGAGCAGGGACTCAACGAAAAGCAGATGAGGGGCAAGATCGACATGATTGCCGCCAGCCTGTTTTTGCAGACGTGGCTCGATCGTAAAAACGAGGAGGTTTCGCATGCCTAGTGCTTCCGATCCGCGCCAGCCGAATCGTACACAGCAGCCGGCGTCGCGCCCTGCCCAGCCTGGCCAGCGTCCGGCACAGCCGACGCAGCGCGCAGCTCAGCCTGCCGCGCGCCCGGCGCAGTCCTTCTCTCGTTCGGCCCAACCTGTTCAACGGACGGGTCAGCAGCCTTCTGCTCGTTCGGTTCAGCATCCGGCTTCTCACGCGGCTCAGCAGCCCACTGCTCGTACGGCCCAGCCTGCAGGCGGCACCCGCTTTAAGCAGCAGGCACCTACCCAGCGAACGCAGGCCCCCCAATCGCATTCGCATCACGCTCGTGGTTCGCATGGCGTTGCTCCGGCGACCCGCTCGAGCTACAACACGCATGCTCGTCGCGGTGCTCAAAAGAAAAGCTCCCCGGTGCCTATGATTATCGGTGGCGTTGTTGCCGTGCTTGCGCTTGTCGCGATCGTTTTCTTTGTCGTGCCAGCCGTCAAGGGCTTCTTTGGCGGTGAGGGTGCGAAAGTCGTTGCAGGCCAGCAGGTTACTATCACGATTCCCGATGGTGCCTCGGGTGACAGCATCGCTTCGATTCTCTCCGAGAATCATATCGTCGAAAATCCCAAGGATTATTATGCGGCGGTGAAAAAGCTCAACGCCGATATGTCGCTCAAGCCTGGTGATTATTCGTTCACCACACTCATGGATGCGACCAAGGTTGTTCAGCAGCTCATGGAAGGCCCCAACGCGGGCTCCAATGCGCTGACTATCCCTGAGGGCCTGACGGTCGATCAAGTCGCCGACCGTGTGGCCCAGGCCTACGACAGCATCTCTAAGGAAGACTTCCTCAACCAGGCCAAGGCCTCCAACTACGTGGACGACTATAGCTTCCTTAAGGGCGCCGCTAACGACTCGCTCGAGGGTTTCTTGTTCCCCAAGACCTATTCGTTGGGTGATTCGCCGACGGCCGATGGCGTGATTCGCGCTATGCTCGATCAGTTTAAGACCGAGTACAATTCGCTTGACTTTGCGAGCTGCGAAGCCAAGATCATGGAACGCTACGGTGTGGAGATGTCCGACTACGACATCGTCAACTTGGCCTCTATCGTTGAGCGCGAGGGCCTCAACGCCGATCAACGTGCGCATGTGGCCTCGGTTTTCTACAACCGCCTTGCCGGCAAGCTCGATGGCCTGCGCTATCTCAATAGCGATGCGACTATGATGTATGTCACCGGTGGCGAGGTTACTGCCGAGGACCTGCAGAGCGATAGTCCGTATAACACCTATAAGCATGAGGGCCTGCCGCCCACGCCCATCTGCTCTCCGTCGCTCGAGGCGCTCAAGGCCACCCTTGAGCCGACCGACTCTGATGACCTGTATTTCTACATTACGCAGGACGAGGAGTACTTCTCGCAAACCTACGAAGAGCATCAACAGTCTTGGAATTAGCATGAGGATTTTTAGCCCCAAACGATACGTTGCCTCGGTCGATCGCATCGACCTTAATACCCTGTGGGCCGACGGCAAACGCGCCATTCTGCTCGATCGCGATAACACCTTGGTGCCGCGCGACACCGAGCAGGTTCCCGCCGCGGTTTCCGCTTGGCTCGACGCCGCCCGCGCCAAAGGCTTTAAGCTGTGCATGGTGTCCAACAACTGGCATCGCGACCAGGTCATGAGTTCTGCGCGCGAGCTGGGACTCGAGGCCATCAGCCACGCCATGAAGCCGGCGCCGTTTGCCCTCAAGGCGGGCCTTAAGCGCCTCGGCGCCACAGCCGGCGAGGCTGTGCTGATCGGTGATCAGCTCTACACGGACGTGTGGAGCGGCAACTTCGCCGGCGTCGATACCATCCTGGTAAAGCCGCAGGCGACGCAGGACCTGTGGTATACGCAGATCTTCCGTATCTTTGAGCGCCGGGCCCTGCGCGACCTTCCCTGCGAGGAATAGGTCTCGTCATGTCCCAGCACATCAAACACGGCTGCGACCATATCTTCTTTATTGGCTTTTTGGGCGCGGGCAAATCGACGCTCGCGCGCAACGTCGGAACCATGTTCAAGCGGCGTTTTATCGATACCGACCGCCTGGTCGTGCGCCGTTGCGGCAAGTCGGTAACCGAGATTTTTGAGACCGAGGGTGAGGGTCGTTTTCGCGAGCTCGAGACCTCGGCGCTCCGTTCGCTCCAAAGCGAGCGCAGCCTGTTGGTTTCGTGCGGGGGCGGTATCGTCGAAACGCCGGTGAATATTGAGCTGATGCACGAAATGGGTACGTGCGTGTACCTCGAGGGCGACTTCGAGGATTCGATTCGACAGATTCGTCGGTCCGACACGCGCCCCGATTTCCGTTCGCCCGAGCATGCTGCGCTCCTGTTTGAGCATCGCCGTCCGCTGTATCGCCAGGCCGCCGACCTTACCCTTGATATTCGCAACAAGTCCTTCGAGGACGTTTCCTACCTTTGTGCCGAGATGCTTTTGGAGCGTGGGCTGCTATGATTCGCCGTCAACTGATCAATTTCCAAAACCGCAGCGTCGATGTCCGTGTCGGATTGGGCGCGTTCGATGAGTTGTCGCGCATGTTTGCCTCGGCTGTGGGCAAGCCTAAGCGCGCGATGGTGGTTTGGAACGACGCCACATCCGAGCGTTTTGGTGAGGTCGTCGAGCATGCGCTGGTCGATGCCGGTTTTGCCGTGTCGCTGCTCGTCCTCGAGGTTTCGCCTGCTGGTGCCACGCTTGCTGATGCCGATGCTATCTTTGGCGCCCTGACTGCCAATGGCATTACCTGTGACGATCTGGTTGTCGCCGTTGGCGATGCCGCAACCTGCTCGGTTGTTAGCTGGTGTGCCAATCAGTGGTGCGGCCGCACCGAGTGCGCGTTGCTGCCGACGACGTTCGACGCCATGCTCACGGTCGCGACGACCATGAAGCCGCTCGTCGCCTCGTCGGCGAATGCGCTTCCCGCTATCGCGTTCCGTCCCGAGCCGGGCCTGGTCGTGTGTGACCTCGACCTTGTTCGCGAGGCGGACCCCGAGGACCTCAAGCTCGGCTATGTGGTACTTGTTGGCACCATGCTTTCGAGCAGCAAGTCCCGCTGGAATCAGTTTACCGAGACCGTCCCCGAGATTCTCGCGGGCGAGGAGGTCGCGCTCGTCAATGCCGTTCAGTGGTCTCAGACTGCCCGAAAGGACGTACTGATGGCCACGAACCCGAGCGCACGTCATGCGCTCGATTTTGGTAAGACGGGGGAGCGCACCCTGCGCGCCTGCTTGGGCGATGCCGCTTCGCAGGTCCCTGCCTACCAGCTGTTATCCGAGGGCATGCGCTTTGAGGCGCGCGTTGCCCACGATGCCTGCGACTTCGATATCGATTACGTTTTTGAGGTCGATGACTGCCTGGAGGACTTTGGCATCGAGGAGCTTGCCTTCGATCTGGAGCCCACCGCGTTTATCGAGGAGTTCCGCAAGCAGCAGTTCGCCCGCTCGAACCGCAGCATGTTGCCGCTGCCCGCGGCACTCGGCGCCATTCGTCTAACGAGCGTTGAGGACGAGGTTCTTGAGCGTCACGCTCACGCCTACTTGGCTTCTCGCAAAGAACTTCTCTAAGATTTATTGACATCCATCGTCTTTCGTATCATGTTGAGGGACGGGTTTCCAATCGGTTGCGGTTCGCATGCGATTCCGACGTTCGGTTGAGACCCGTCCCGCACTTTTTGAGACAATAAGAAAGGAATCTGCATGTCTGAGTTTGCTGCCGGTCCTGCCGGTCGTATCGAACGTGTCCGTGCCCTGATGGTCGAGCGCGGCTACGACGCCATCGTGGTACGCGACGAGGCCAATCTTCGTTGGCTCACGGGCGTGAAGGGCGTCTTCGACTACACCTTCGAGTTCCCGCACGCGGCGTTTATTACGGCTGACCAGTGCCTGTTCCATACCGACTCGCGCTACCTCAACAGCTTTGAGGAGAACACGCCCGCCGGCAGCCCCTGGGTCTACGACATGGACGAGGGCACCATCCCCGGTTGGGTCGCCGGCAAGATTGCGGCCAACAAGTGCCGCGTCTGCGCTGTCGAGGACGACATGCAGATCAACTTCTACCAGGGTATTCAGCGTGGTCTGGAGGACCGTTCCGTCGCCTGCATGTTGCCGCTGATGCATGACGACATCCGCAAGATGCGCGCCATCAAGGACGCCGAGGAGATCGAGCTCATGCGCCATGCGCAGTCGATCACCGATGCCGCCTTCCAGCATATGCTCGGCTTTATTAAGCCTGGTATGACCGAGAAGCAGGTTCGCAACGAGCTCGAGAACTTTATGTTCGCCAACGGCGCCGACAGCTTGGCCTTCGGCTCCATCGTGGCAAGCGGCCCCAATACCGCCAACCCGCATGCCGTGCCGAGTGACCGCGTGATCGAGAAGGGCGACTTCGTCCTCATGGATTACGGTGCGGGCTACTGCGATTATCGTTCCGACATGACGCGCACCGTCGTGATGGGCGAGCCTACCCAGGAGCAGCTCGACCTGTACGCGCTCGTGCGCCGCACCCACGAGGAGTGCGTCGCCGCCATCCATCCGGGCGTCGAGGGTAACGACATTTTCAAGCTTTCCAAGAAGATCATCGGCGATGCCGGTTATGGCGATTACTACAACCATGGCCTGGGCCACGGCGTGGGCATCGACATCCATGAGCTGCCCAACTTCAACCGCAGCAAGAACACTATCGAGGTCGGCTCGGTTATCACCATGGAGCCCGGCGTGTATCTGCCCGGTGTGGGCGGCGTGCGCCTGGAGGACTACGGCGTGGTCACCGAGAACGGCTACGAGCCCTTCACCAAGACCCCTCACGACCTGCACGTCATCGATTGCTAGCCCATTTCGATAGTTTTTTGGGGCGGGGCGTCCGGATAGATTCGGGCGCCCCGCGTTCTCTTTTTATGCGCTCGCTGCAGTCGCCGTCTGCAAGTGTATAATTTCGGTCGTATGTAATTTGGACGCTTGTGCGTTCTGCCCATAACAAGAAAGGTCGCTATGCCTACCATTTCTACCGCCGACTTCAAGAACGGCCTCGGTCTCCGCATTAAGGACAAGGTCTACACCATCGTCGAGTTCCAGCATGTCAAGCCGGGCAAGGGCGGCGCGTTTGTGCGCTACAAGACCCGCGACATCAAGAGCGGCCGCGTCGTCGAGAACACCTGCAACGCCGGCACCAAGTTCGAGAGCGTCATGCTCACCACCCGTGAGTTCCAGTATCTCTACAACGATGGCGCCGACTACATCTTCATGGACAACGAGACCTATGAGCAGGTTCCCGTTCCCGAGGACATGGTGGGCGAGAACTCCAAGTGGCTGCGCGAGAACGACATTTGCCAGCTGCTCTTTGCCGACGATGAGCTCATGGGCGTGACTCCGCCGATGTTCATCGAGACCACCATCGTCCAAACCGACCCGGGCTTTAAGGGCGACACCGTCCAGGGTTCCACCAAGCCGGCCACGATCGACACCGGCGCTGTCATCCAGGTCCCCATGTACCTCAACGAGGGCGAGGTCATCAAGGTTGACACCCGCGACGGCAAGTTCGTCTCCCGCGTCTAGCAACCAAATCTTCTAGGAGGACTCATGCCCCAGGAAATCAAGATTGACGGCATCGGCATTTCGCCCGATGTTCTGACCGCCATCGTCTCGCGCGCCGTGTCGGATGTCGAGGGCATCGCCTCCGTTGGCGTCAAGGACCTTGCCACCAACCTTGTCTCCATGATGCTTTCGTCCAAGGCCCCGGCTTCCGAGCCGGCGGTCGAGGCCGAGGTCGTCGGCGACAAGCTCGCACTTACCGTGCGCGTCGTGGTGTTCTTTGGCTATCCGTTCAAGAAACTCGCCGAGGCCGTTCGCGCCGCCGTGGTCGCCGCCATCGATGCCCAGGTGGGCGTTGAGGTCGAGCGCGTCGACGTTTGCATCGACGGCCTCGTTTTCCCCAAGGAGTAACCTTTGAGCCTTAAGGTTTATCGCGGGCGCACGCTTGCCCGCAGTCAGGCGCTGCAGCTGCTGTTCCAGGCCGAGGCCACGGACAGCCCACTCGAGCGCGTCCTCGAGGGTGATTTCCTGATCTCGAAGGGTCCCCTCGACCCCTATGCGCTGGAGCTTTGCCGTGGTGCCTACGAGCATATCGATCGCATCGACTGTGCTCTGCGCTCCGTTGCCAAGAACTGGGATCTTATGCGCATGCCCGGCGCCGACCGCAATCTGCTGCGTATCGCCGTTTACGAGATGCGTTTCCTCACCGACGAGGAGGTCTCGGACGCCATCGTAATCAACGAGGCCGTCGAGCTTGCCAAGGCCTATGGCACCGACCAGTCCGCTTCGTTCGTCAACGGCGTGCTGGGCAAGATCGCTCGCAGCGAGGAGCTGCCGGGCGAGGACCTGTACCAAGAGCTGCTGGCCGAAGATCGCGCTCGCGAGGAGGCACAGGCTGCCGAGGCTGCCGCCAAGGTCGCTGCCGCTCAGGCTGCCGCCGGTGTACTTGACGAGGATGCAGACGCCGCTGGGGCCGTCGAGGCCGACTCCGTCGAGGAGTAGCCATGCCAGAGGGTTCCGTCCGCAACTTCGATGAGATCTCGGATCGCCTGGACCAGATCATCGCCACCGTTCGCTCCAAGGATACGTCCTTGGAGCGTTCGCTCGATTTGTTTGACGAGGCGATTGAGCTGGGCTCCCGAGCGGTCGATATGGTCGACAAGTTTGAGCTGACGCCGCGTGAGGCCGACAAGCTCGAGCAGGAATACGATGAGGATGCGGCAAACGAGTCCCAAGATAGACAGGCTGCATCCCCGGATACGAATGGTTGATGGCATTCATGAAACGCGTGCGTCTCGATGACGAACTGATTTCACAGGGCATCTGCGCCGATCGCGCGGATGCCCTTCGCACTCTTATGGCCGGCTTGGTTTCGAGTGGCGGTGAGCGTTTGACCTCCCCGGGGCTCAAGGTGACGCCGGGCCTGCCACTGCACGTTAAGGGGCGCATCCCGTATGTTGGGCGCGGCGGGCTCAAGCTCGAGGGCGCGCTCGATGCGTTTGGGATTGATCCGACGGACCTTGCTTGCCTCGATGTGGGCTGCTCCACGGGCGGCTTTACTGATTGCCTGCTCAAGCGCGGCGCTGCGACCGTTGTCTCGGTGGACGTGGGTCGCGCCCAGTTCGATTGGTCATTGCGTCAGGACGATCGCGTGACGCTGCATGAGCGCACAAACGTGACGCAGCTGCCTGAGCTTGGCTATGCCGGCACCATCGACCTGGCTGTGTGTGATGTCTCGTTTACCAGCATCGCGAACATTATCGATGCGGTACTGGCCTGCCTGGCTCCTACGGGTGCATTCTGCACGCTCGTAAAGCCGCAGTTTGAGGCTCCGGCGGCGCTGGTGGGCGAGGGCGGTATTGTGACCGATCCCGCCGTGCGCCGCGATACACTCGTGGCGGCGGTTGAACTCTTTGCCGCCAAGGGCCTGTTCCCGGTCGATGTGTGCGTGTCACCCATTCATGGTGCCAAGGGCAACGTTGAGTTTTTCCTGTACGGTACTAGATTTGAATCTGGCGACCGCTCGCAAGACGAGCTGCAATCCCAGGTATCGGTTATGAGCGAGAAAGCTGCAACGCTATGAAGGTCTTTCTGGTTCCCAATTACTACAAGCAAGAGGCGGTCGAGAGCGGCCTGATGCTCGAGCTTTGGCTCACTCGTCAGGGCTATGAGGTCGCATGGGCTGCCGACCAGCGATCCAAGATTCAGAGCACGCCTGATATTGACGGCTCCGATCTGGTCATTACGCTCGGCGGCGACGGCACGTTGCTGCGCGCTGCCCGCATCCTCAACCATCGTGAGATTCCTATCCTCGGTCTTTCCTATGGTCACCTGGGCTTTTTAACTGCTGCGAGTCCCGAGGAGCGCGACATTCTGCAGGTCGTGAGCGACGCCCTGTCCGGTGAGCTGCACGTGAGCCGTCGCGCTACCATCGCCGCGGATATCGTGTCCGTGCGCGAAGACGGTACGAAGGATGTCGTGCGCACTTTCGCCCTGAACGACATGGCGCTCACGCGCGGCCCCCTGTCCGATATGGTTGAGTTCGACATCACGGTGTCGGGCCACCATATCGATCGACTGCGTGGCGACGGCGTGGTCGTGTCCACGGCGACTGGTTCTACGGGTTACGCGCTCAGTGCCGGTGGCCCCATCGTGAGCCCCGACTATACGGGCATGGTCTGCGTACCCATTGCGCCGCACACCATTCAGGCCCGTGCCTTCTTGACTTCGCCGAGTGATGTCGTCGAAATCTTTATGTCTGATGACCGTCCGAGCGTTCCGGCGATCGCTATCGATGGGCAGTTTATTACCTGTGATGGCACCGTTGAGAGCGTGGCGGTGCGTCGTGGGCCCGGCGATGTGCTGCTGCTGGATTACGGCCCCGAGAGCTTCTATAACTCGGTGAGCCGCGTATTCTACGGAGTCCGTCATGATCGATGAGCTGCAGGTTTCTAACATTGCACTCATTCGCGAGGCGACGCTGGTGCCGAGTGCCGGCCTGACTGTCCTGACCGGTGAGACCGGCGCCGGCAAGACTGCGCTGCTCTCGGCGCTCAAGCTTATTTTGGGCGAGCGCGCGGATTCGTCGACGGTGCGTGAGGGCGAGGCGCTGGCGAGCGTCGAGGCGCGCCTGTTTGACGGCCCACACGACGCGGAGGGCTTTACCGTGCAGCGCAGCCTTTCTGCCGAGGGTCGCAGCCGCGTCAAGATTGACGGCCGCATCGCCAGCGTGCGCGAGCTTTCGGAGCGCGTTGGCGTGATGATGGATTTGTGCGGCCAGCACGAGCACCAACGCTTGCTCGATCCGGCGCATCACGTTGCGATGGTTGATGCGTGGGCGGGACGCTCTGCGCTCGAGGCGCTGGATGCGTACCGCGCCTGCTTTAAGGCATCGCGTGCCGCCGCCAAGGAGGTTCGACGTGTTGAAGAGGCCTCGCGTGCGCAGGGGAGCCGCGTCGAGGAGGCGCGCTTTGCGCTCGAGCGCATCGGCGAGGTCGACCCCAAACCGGGCGAGTATGAGGAACTCGAGGAACTGCTGCCGCGCTCCGAACATGCCGAGGTACTGGTTGCCACGGCCAATGATGCCCATGCATCGCTTGCTGCCGAAGGGGGAGCGCTCGATGCCGTGAACAGTGCCGTGGCAGAGCTTTCCCGTATGGCTGCCGTCGATCGCAAGCTGGGCGACATTGCCGATGCGCTTTCGGATGCCTGTATCTCCCTTGAGGATTGCGCGAACGAGCTTCGTTCCTATCGCGATGGCGTCGCCTTCGACCCGCGCGAGCTCGCTCGCATGCGTGAGCGGTATTCCGACCTCAAGGGTCTGTTGCGTCAGTGGGGTCCCACTATGGACGATGTTTTTGCCATGCGCGATCGCTCGCAAGAACTGCTGTCCCTGGTCGATGATGGCGATGAGCAGATCAAAAAGGCGCGTGAGGCACTCGGGAGCGCCGAGCGCGAGTTGTTTGCCGCTGCCAAGGCACTTAAGCGCGCTCGCAATACGGCGGCCCCGCGCTTCTGCCACGAGGTTGGCCGCCAGATGGCGCGCTTGGAGATGGGTAGTGCCGAGCTCGTCTGGGAGTCGCGCGATCTTCCCCGTGCTGAGTGGACGCCCGTTGGTCCTTCGAGCTACGAGCTGCTATACCGCAGCGGTGCCGGCTTGACGCCACGTCCCCTGCGCCGCATTGCGTCGGGCGGCGAGCTCAGCCGCGTCATGCTGGCAAGTAAGGTTGTCCTCGGTAACGCGGACGGTGTCGATACGCTGGTGTTTGACGAGGTCGATGCTGGTGTCGGTGGCTCCACGGCGCGTGCACTCGCGGGCGTGCTCGCAGATCTCGCCTCTACGCATCAGGTGATTGTCGTAACCCACTTGGCGCAGGTCGCCGTCATGGCCGACAAGCATTATGTTGTCAGCAAGGAACCAGGCGATGTTCCCCAGACGCATTTGGACGAGGTAACCGGCGAAGCGCGTACCGCCGAGATCGCCCGCATGTTGAGCGGCGATCAGTCCGAGGCAAGCCTGGCGCACGCCAAACAGATGCTTGCGGAGGCGCGTGCCTAGGCCGAGCCGCCACATGTATGTCCAATCCGGCCGCCACGAAACGGGTCCATCTACTACGTTTGGCAGGGCATCGGCAACCACGCCAAGAATTGCAAAAAGAAAACCGCAGGTAGAACGCCTGCGGTTTTCTCTATTTTGGGTGTATGGTTGGCGCTTGAGGTTAAAACGTAGTAGATGGGCGGATTTCGTGGCGAGGGGCGTCTATCGGCTCCCCAATTTACCTACTCAACGACCTTATCCGGCTGGATGAGCTCCTCGTAGTAGCTGATATGCTCACGCGCGTCTTCAATCTCGGGCAGCAGGAAGTTGTAGATGACTTCGATGATCATCGTGGCGCTGATCTTAGAGAACGCAAAGTCGCCCGTCGTCAGCAGCGCTTCGTGGTTGACGGTATTAAAGGTGTAGTCTGCCAGACGCGCGAGCGGGGATTTGCTGTCGCTGCTGATGACGACTACGGTTGCGCCGCAGTTGCGAGCCGCTTTTGCCATGCGATTCAGTCGGCGCGATTTGCCGGAGTTTGAGATAAGCACGATGACGTCACCCGGGCGTAACGTGAGCGCAAAGCCGATTGATGTCTCGCTAATGGTGCTCGCCATGCAGCGCAGGCCCAGCTGCGAAAACTTAAACGTCGCATCGAGCGCGACCGCGTTCGTATTGCCCACAGCCGCAAACTCAATAACCCCTGCATGCTTAAGGGCATGCACAACAGCCGCCAGCGTATCGTGGTCGATTCCGTCGATGGTCGCATTAAGCTCGCTCACCTTGGCAGCCAGGATGTTCTTGAGGCTCTGCTCCATATTGTCGAGCGAGACCTCGTCGGTCAGGCCCTCGTTGCGCTGGCTTTCCAAATCCCTCGCCAACGAAAACTGAAAGCTGCGGAAGCTGCCAAACCCAAGCTTGCGGCAGAAGCGCGAAACGGTCGCCTCGGACGTGGCAGCGGCGCGTGAGAGCTGAGCCGCCGTGAGGCGTGGAGCCTCGGACTGGTGCTCCAATATATAGTCGACAATGCGCTGCTCGGACTCGCTGTATCCCTGGTGGGTACTAATGAGGGAAAGTGCGCTCTTGCTACTATCGGTCATGGATGGCTCCTGGTTGGCATGAAAATCTAATTTGATTCGCAATGCCATAGTATACGGGCATTTTCAATTACAAGATACACCTTGCCGTTTCAAGTGTTGATGGTAAACTTTCACTTACCGTTTACGGTTATGAAAGAACCTTTCACCGGAGAATTGCACCTTGTCTCTTCTCACGCGGACGGTAGGTTGGTATCTTTCAGTTGTGGAAAAACGCGCATCGAAGCGCGTGTAGGGGAGCGCCCGCGGGCGCTGTACTCAAGAAGGAGGGACACATGGCTAAGTTTGACATCATCGCCGCGACCGGTTGCCCGACCGGCATTGCGCACACCTTCATGGCGAAGGAGGCGCTGGAGAAGGCAGCTGCCGAGCGCGGTCTGACCATTAAGGTCGAGACTCATGGCCAGGTCGGTGTCGAGAACGAGCTCACCAAGAGTGAGATCGCTGGCGCCAAGGCCGTCGTCGTCGCAGCCGACAAGGATGTCCAGGCTGAGCGTTTCGCCGGCAAGCCCATGGTTTCCGTTGGTGTTTCCAAGGCCCTGTCCGTTGAGGCCGCCGGTAAGCTGATTGATCGCGCGCTCGCCGCCAAGGGTGACGACACGGTTGCAGCTGCCGCCGATGTCGAGGACGATGTCGAGGAGAAGGAGTCCATCGGCCACATCATCTACAAGCACCTCATGAACGGCGTCAGCCACATGCTGGTCTTCGTTGTTGCCGGTGGTGTTCTGACCGCTGTCTCGTTCCTGTGGGGCATTACGTCCTTCGATTCGACGGCGTCTGACTACAACAGTTTTGCTGCGATGCTCAAGATCATCGGCGGCATCGCCATGAACCTCATGGTTCCGGTGCTTTCCGCCTACATCGCCGAATCCATCGGCAAGCGTCCGGCGCTCGTTCCCGGTTTCGTCGCCGGTATGATCGCCATCCAGGGTCTGCCTGTTAACGCCGATACCGGTATGATCGACGCCGGTGGCGCAGGTGTGGGCTTTGGCTTCCTGGGCGGCATCGTCGGCGGCTTCCTCGCTGGCTATGTCATCCTGCTGCTCGAGAAGGTTTTTGCCGGTCTGCCCAAGAACCTGGACGGCCTCAAGGCTATCTTCCTGTACCCGCTGTTCTCGACCGCCATCGTCGGTCTGGTCATGCTCGGCATCTCCGGCCCCATGGCTGCCATCAACACCGCCATGATGGACTTCCTCAAGGGCCTGTCCGCCTCTGGCGCCGTTGTCCTGGGTCTTGCCATCGGCTGCATGTGCGCCTTTGACATGGGTGGCCCGGTCAACAAGGCTGCTTACGTCACCGGTACCGCTATGCTCACCGAGGCTCTGGCCGCCGGTGTCGGTACCGACACCTACAACTTCGGCACCAACTTCATGGCTGCCGTCTCCGCCGCCTGCATCGTTCCGCCGCTGATCACCACCTTCGCCGTCGTTGTCGGCAAGAAGTACTTCAGCCAGGAGGATCACGACGCCGGTGTCGTCAACCTCATCCTTGGTTGCACCCACATCACCGAGGGCGCCATTCCGTTCATGACCAAGAACATCTGGCCCGTCATGCCCATCATGATGCTCGGTTCCTCCATCGCTTCGATCCTGACCATCATGTTCAACGTTCATGATCCGGCGCCCCACGGTGGCTTCCTGGTCCTGCCCGTTGTCGAGAACGGTCCGCTGTGGGTCCTCGCTATCCTCATCGGCGCCGTGATCGGTGGCATCCTGTTCGTGGCCTTCAAGAAGTACGACTTCGAGAAGAACCATAAGGCCGCTCCTGCAGCCAAGCCGGTTGAGGCCCCCAAGGCCGCTGCCGTCGAGGCCCCCAAGGCCGAGGCTTCCGACTTCGTGAAGGTCGAGAACGTCTTTGTCGCCGAGGACTTCGCTTCTCGTGACGAGGCCTTGAGCTTTGTTTCCAACCAGGCCGTCAAGGCCGGTATCGCCGGCGACGCCGACGCCGTTATGAACGCCTTCCTGGCCCGCGAGGCCGAGGGCACCACGGGCATGATGGAGGGCTTCGCTATTCCGCATGCCAAGTCCGACGCCATCACCGAGGCTGCCGTCATCGTCGTCAAGGACGACTCTGGCGTGACCGGTTGGGACACCATGGACGGCGCTCCCGTCAACGTTGCCATTGCCCTGCTCATCCCGGGCGCTCAGGCTGGCACCACGCACCTCAAGATCCTGTCCAAGGTCGCCGAGGCGCTCATGGACGAGGACTTCCGTGCCACCGTCAAGGGTTCCACCGACGCCGCCGAGATCGCCAAGACGATCAACGCCCGCCTGGTCTAATTCCACGGTACGCGAATAACATCGCCCCTTGTAACAAAGGCGGAGACCCTCTCCAGGGCCTCCGCCTTTTTCATCCCCAAATAAGTTGCGGTGAAATAGGGACTGTGTAAACGATTCAACCCCAAATTCAGTCCCTATTTCACCACAACTTACAAAAGGGTACAGATAGGCCCCTTCAACTAGTTCAACCAGGCGAACAAAAATCAGCCAGAATTCCGTTCGCACGATATTGCTCTGGACCGACTGAGTTTCCGCAGCTTGCTCGCCCACAGGGGGCCGGGCGCGGCCTGCGAGATTTATCGCGAGTTCCGCACGAGCCGAAGAGCACTCAATGTGCTCTTCGGGCGAGCAGGACTGTAGAGCAGGAAATCTCACTGGCCACGCCCGGCCCCCTGGGGGCGAGCAAGCGGACGACAAACACATCTGTCCAACAATTCGTGCGAAACATAATGAAAAACAGTTTGATGTGAGTTAATATAAACAACGTCGTGAATCTGACTCCTGCCGCATGCATGACAGGGGTTAAACACAAAAAAGGAGTCAATTATGGTTTCTGAGAAGGCTACCCTCGTCAATCCGCAGGGTCTTCACATGCGTCCGGCCGGCCTCTTCGCCTCCACCATGGGCAAGTACGCCTGTGACGTGACGGTCGTTACCCCCGAGAAGGAGGTCAACGGCAAGTCCCCGATGGCCCTCATGGCTGCTGGTATCCCCTGCGGCACCGAGGTCGAGGTCAAGTGCGACGGCGCTGACGAGGCCGAGGCTCTGGCTGCTGCCATCGAGCTCATCAAGAGCGGTCTTGGCGAGTAGAACTCAAACGGGTCGCATGTTGAACAACTAAGTTCATATTTGGGGGCGCAGTGACCTGTTGTAAGGTAGCTGCGCTCTTTTGTCATGGATATGGCAAAACGCTTTATCACATGACACGGAGAGAGGAATGGGAATGTATCAGGGAGTCAACGCTTCCGAGGGCATCGGTATCGGCACCGTCATGGTCGCCGTCGATCCCGACTTGACGTTTGAGCCGCACGAGGTTGCTGATTCGGCAGCAGAGAAGGAGCGCTATCAGTCCGCTCTTTCGGTCTTCTGCGAGAAGACCCAGGCTCAGGCCGACCACATGAAGGAGACGGTGGGCGAGGCCGAGGCCGAGATCATGAGCGGACACATTGTCCTGGCTCAGGACCCGGGCATGACCGACGCCATCAACGCCGCCATTGACGGCGGTACCTGCGCCGAGCAGGCGCTCATGGACACCTCGACCATGTTCGAGAACATGTTCCTGTCCATGGACGACGAGATGTTCCGTCTGCGCGCGGCCGACATCGCCGACATCCGCACCGGTATTCTGGCCGAGCTGCTGGGCAAGGAGGTCGTCGACCTCTCCGTCCTGCCCGAGAACACCGTCGTTGTCGTGCACGACCTCACGCCGTCCATGACCGCCACGATCGATAAGGCCCACGTTGCCGGTATCGTCACCGAGACCGGTGGCCGCACGTCGCACTCCGCGATTATTGCGCGCGCCCTCGAGATCCCGGCTGTCCTTTCGGTTTCCAACAGCTGCACCGCGCTGCGCAACGGTATGACCGTTGTCGTCGACGGTGGCAAGGGTATCGTTGAGGCCGATCCCGACGAGGAGACGCTCGCCGCCTACACCGCCAAGGCCGAGGCCTTCGCTGCCGAGAAGGCAGCCCTCGAGGCCTTCCGTGGCAAGCCGTCCGTGACTGCCGATGGCATCAAGAAGATCATCGCCTGCAACATCGGTAACCCCGATGACGTGCCCAACGCGCTCGATCACGACGCCGAGGCCATCGGTCTGTTCCGCTCCGAGTTCCTGTTCATGGACTCTGCTGAGCTTCCTTCCGAGGAGGAGCAGTTCAACGCCTACCGTAAGGTCGCCAGCGCGCTCAAGGGTGCTCCGGTCATCATCCGCACGCTCGATGTGGGTGGCGACAAGGAGATTCCGTATCTGCACATGGTCAAGGAAGATAACCCCTTCATGGGCTTCCGCGCCGTGCGTTACTGCCTGGCCAATCCCGACCAGTACAAGGTCCAGCTCCGCGCTCTGCTGCGCGCTAGCGCCTTCGGTGACGTCAAGATCATGATCCCGCTCGTCACCTGCGTCGAGGAGGTTTTGGCTGTCAAGGAGCTCGTCGAGCAGTGCAAGGCCGAGCTGACCGAAGAGGGTCGCAAGTTCAACGAGAACATCGAGGTCGGCATCATGGTCGAGACGCCCGCCGCTTCGCTGCTCGCAGACCGTCTGGCCGAGGTCGCCGACTTCTTCTCCATCGGCACCAACGACCTCATCGGCTACACCATGTGCGCCGATCGTGGCAACGACACCATCTCTAACCTGTACCAGGTGTACTATCCCGCCGTGCTCCGCTCGCTCAAGAACATCATCGAGAGCGGCGTCAAGGCCGGCATCATGGTCGGTATGTGCGGCGAGGCCGCTGCCGATCCGCTGCTCGAGCCGCTGCTGATCAGCTGGGGCCTGGAGGAGTTCTCGATGAGTGCTCCGTCCATCCTGCGCGCCCGCAAGACCATCAGCCAGTGGACCAAGGCCGAGTGCGACGAGCTCGCCGAGAAGGCGCTCGCCTGCAACACCGCTGCCGAGGTCAAGGCACTGCTCGAGTCCGCAGCTCGCTAATTTGGTATCAGAGGTATCCGCGTGGTTGGAATGGGCCGGCCAAGCGGCCCTCACATATACAGGGGGTACTGTAAATGTTCTACACGCTAACCGCTAACCCGGCTGTCGACATGACGGTTTCGAGCTCTCCGCTCGAGCCCGACGAGAACGTCCGCACCGGCTCGGCCAGCTACACGGCTAACGGCAAGGGCCTCGACGTGTCCTTCGCCTTTAAGAAGATGGGCGTCGACACCGTCGCGCTCGGCTTCTTCGCCGGCTTCACGGGCAAGTTCATCGTCGAGGAGGTCATGAACCTGGGTTGCCTCTGCCGCCCGGTCTGGACCGACGGTATCACGCGCATTAACACCTACGTCAACGATGGCCAGCACGAGTACGGCATCCTGAACCCGGGTGCTCCGATCACGCCGCAGCACCAGGAGGAGCTCTACAACATCCTGGACACCGCGGGCGATCTCGAGTGCCTGATCGTTTCCGGCTCCGTGCCTCCCAAAGCTACGCCTGACTTCCTGGCTCAGGTCATGGAGCACGCTCAGGCTCGTGGCGCCGACGTCGTCTTGGACCTGTCCTCCGACAAGCTCAAGGAGCTCGCTCACAAGAAGCCGCTGCTCATCAAGCCGAACCATCACGAGATGAAGGCCATCTTCGGCGTGCCGGTCGATACCGACGACGAGGTTCGCGTTGCCATGAAGATGGCTCACGACGCTGGCGTTCAGAACGTGCTGCTCACCCGCGGTAGCCGCGGCGACGCTTACTTCTCCAACGGCGAGGACATCTGGTACGCCAAGCGTGAGTTCAACATCAAGCTGGTTTCTTCCGTCTGCGCCGGCGATTGCACCCTCGCTGCGTTCCTGCACAAGTGGTACAGGGATCGCGACAACGTCGAGGAGGCCATGAAGCTCGCTATGGCCACCGGCGCCAACGTCGCCGAGTCCGTCGGTATTGGCGACTTTGGTCACGTCGACGAGTACAGCAAGCGCGTTGCTGTCCGCAAGCTCGATCGTCAGTAATCGAAACGCGACATATTCGTGCGCATGCGGCGCCCCGGTTTCGGCCAGGGCGCCTTTTTGTTCCGTCATAGGGGAGAGATGTCCTGCCGTACTTCATCGCTTCCACACCGTTCACCGAGTTGTCCTAGCCTTTTACCGATGCGTGGAATATACTTTCATTAACACGTTGCTTCGTGAAAGGAACATTCATGATTTACACGCTCACTGCAAATCCCGCCATTGACTACAACATCGCCTGCGACGGCCTTGCTGCCAACACCGTCACGCGTACTCGCAACGCCGTCTATACGCCCAACGGCAAGGGCCTCAACGTCTCGTTTACGCTTGACCACTACGGTGTCGACACCACGATCCTGGGCTTCTTCGCTGGCTTCTCGGGCGAGTTTATCGTCAAGGGCGCCGAGGCCCTGGGCGTGCCCGTCAAGCCCGTGTGGACCGACGGCATCACGCGCGTCAACGTGTTCCTCAATGCCGGCCCCGACACCGAGTACAACATGGTCAACGCCGGTGCCGCCATCAACGAGGCCAACGAGCAGGAGATGTTTGAGCTCATCGATTCGCTCGATGACATGACCTGCCTGGTCATCAGCGGCTCGCTGCCTCCCAACACTTCCGAGGGCTTCCTGGCCGAGGTCCTGCGCCGTGTCAAGGCCAAGGGGGCCGAGTTTGTCCTCGACATCTCGAGCCATCAGCTGGCAGACCTCATTGCCATGGAGCCGCTGCTGATCAAGCCCAATGATGACGAGCTGCTCGACATCTTTGGCATCAAGGTGAGCGGTGGCGACGACGAGTCCGTCAAGGGCGCGATGGCCGAGCTGCACGCCAAGGGCGCCAAGAACGTGCTGCTGACCCTCGGTGGCGACGGCGCGTACTTCTCCAACGGCGAGCATATCTGGTTTGCCAACCGCACCTTCGACGTCAAGCTGCTGTCGACGGTGTGCGCCGGCGATTCCTCGCTCGCTGCCTTCTTGTCCGTGTGGCACGACGCCCCCGAGCGCGTCGAGGACGCCCTGCGCCTGTCGATGGCCACCGGCGCCAACGTGGTCGAGTGCCCCGGTTTGGGCGATTTTGCCAAGGTGGACGAATATAAGAAGCACATCGAGGTTCGCCAGGTCTGCTAGCCGCATCGATACATCGTTGTCGAACACCCGCTTTGGATTACCAAGGCGGGTGTTTTTTGCGCGCTGAACATATGTGGTGTCTGCTGTCTCGTTTTATCTAATCAACGACGCGATTGCGTGTGCGCGCTTTCTCGTTTCTTGTTAGACTTCTTGAGAACCATCGATTAACGCTCACAAGTGCAGGAGGCCATAGGCATGTGCAATGTTTCGCTCAACGGTACGCAACCGTCCGATGCGTCCCTACGCGTCCTGCGCGCGCTTGAGGCGGCTGGTCTTGAGGCTTGGTACGTGGGCGGTTGGGTGCGCGACGCCCTGATGGGGTGCCCCAGCCACGATGTTGATATGTGCTGTAGTGGCCTGTGGCAGGAGTCCAAGGCGGCGCTCGAGGCCGCTGATATCGCGGTCGTGGAGTCGGGCATTAAATTTGGCGGAATCACGGCTATTTCCGATGGCGAGCGTATCGAGGTCACCACGTACCGTCTGGATGGCTTCTATACCGATGGGCGCCATCCCCAGAGTGTGGAGCGTGCCGCCTCGCTCGAGGACGATCTGGCGCGCCGCGACTTTACCGTCAACGCCATGGCCTGGCATCCCGAGCGCGGGCTTGTCGACCGCTACGACGGCCAGGGTGACTTGGGGCGCAAGCTGATTCGCGCTGTCGGCGATCCCAAGCGTCGCTTTAACGAGGACGCCCTGCGCATGCTGCGCGCGGTGCGCTTTGCCTGCCGCCTGGACTTTATGATTGAGCCCGAGACTAAGCGTGCGCTTGCCGAGTGCGCGCCGCTGCTCGATGCCGTGGCGCGCGAGCGTGTGGGTATTGAGCTCGAGGGCATTCTTTCGACCGGTCATGGGGGAGACGCGATGCTTCGCTATCCCGAGCTCATCTGTGCCGCTGTGCCCGAGTTGGCAGCGGGTCGCGGGTTTGATCAGCGAAGTGTCTACCATGCGTTTAACGTCTACGAGCATATCGCCCGTGTGCTGACAGTGGCAGGGGAGCTGGCGCTGTGCGACGGCGTCGCGCCATCGTCGAGCCTTATGTGGGCGGCGTTTTTGCACGATGTCTCCAAGCCCGAGTGCTTTACGGTCGATCACGCCGGCAGCGGACACTTCTACGGTCATCCCGAGCTCGGCGCCAAGAAAGCGCGCGTCATTATGGATCGCCTGGCTCTCTCGCACGACCTGGTGCGCGACGTGTGCCTGCTCATCAAATATCACGACAAACCGCTGCGTCCCGAGCGATCCTGCCTGCTCAATATGATGTGTGCGCTTTCTGGCGAGGGCGTCGACACGGCCCGTCTGATTGACGAGCTCATGGACCTTAAGCGTGCTGACACGCTCGGCAAGGCCCCGTCGTGCTTCTATTACGTTGAGACGATTGAGGAGATGCGCGCGATGGCGCACGAGCTGCTGAAGGCAGGGGAGCCCTATATGCTCAAGATGCTCGCCATCAACGGCGGCGACCTGATCCGTGCCGGAGTCAAGCCCGGGCCGGAACTGGGTCAGCTTCTCAACGCCGCCCTCGACGCCGTGATCGAAGACAACATTCCCAACGATCGCGAAGCTCTTTTGGTCCATCTCAACTTGAATTAGCTACCCAGTTTACCTGCGTGTTCCATAACCTGCCGACAATTTTTCGGCAATTTGGAATTTCTTCTTGCGCTGACGTTTTTTGTCCCGTAATATATTTCCTCGCAGCACGGCAGTGCAGATGTCATGTGGCCCGTTCGTCTAGCGGTTTAGGACGCCGCCCTCTCAAGGCGGAGATCACCAGTTCGAATCTGGTACGGGCTACCACTTCTTTTTTGCTGAGGCTTATGGCCCGTTCGTCTAGCGGTTTAGGACGCCGCCCTCTCAAGGCGGAGATCACCAGTTCGAATCTGGTACGGGCTACCACGCATCTGATACCCGGACTTCCCATGGAAGGCCGGGTTTTTTATTATCAAACAACCGTCTGCAATTCCCGTTTGAACCAGAGCTTTTCGTTCTGCCTATGGCCCTTACGGGTACAATATCCAAAATATTTTGACTGTTAGAAGGAGTCTCATGACGGAGTCCTCTCAGCATACGTCTAAGCCCCAGGTCGAGGTTGAGGCCTCGGGCGGCGATGACAATAAGAGCGCACGCCGTGGCGCCATCTTTATCGGCGTCGTGCTGGTGGGTTATATCGTCTATCTGGTGGTTACCGGGCAGATGGGGCAGTTCTGGGCCGCTATGTCGAGCGTCCAGGCGCCATGGCTCGTTGTCGCGTGTCTTTGCATGTTCATGTATCTGTTCTTTGGCATTGTGGCCTATGCGATCGCCGTCTGGCTCGACCCATATTCGCCCGTCGGTATTCGCGACCTCATTTCGGTCGAGGCGAGTGGCATCTTCTTTGGCAACTTGACGCCTATGATGATGGGCTCGACTCCCGCCCAGATCTACCGCCTGACCAAAGCGGGCCAAAATGTCGGCGAGGCCGGAGCCACGCAGTTCACGCGCTTTATCGTGTACCAGTTTGGCCTCGTTGCCTGGGGCGCTATCCTCCTGCTTGCTCGCATGCCGTTTTTTGCCGAGCGCTATGGCGACATGACGCTGCTGTGTGTCTTTAGCTTTGGTGGGCACTGCTGCATCTTGCTTGGCATCTTCGCCGTCGCGCTCATGCCTAAGACCGTCACGCGCGTCGCCCATTGCATCATTAATTGGCTCGAGCGCATAGGCGTCTCGTCCACTAAGATCGAGGGATGGCGCACGTTTGTCGATGGCGAGATCTACTCGTTCTCCGAGAAGTTCAAGCTTTCGGCTGGCCACTTTTCGTCCATGCTGCTCACTGTGGTCATCACCATGCTACAGCTCGCGTTTTTCTACCTCGTGCCGTATTTCCTGATGCTTGCCTTTGGCCACCACGAGGTCGACTTTTTCTCGGTCATGGCCGCGAGCGCCTTTGTACAGCTGTTGAGCTCTGCGGTCCCCCTGCCCGGTGGAACTGGTGGCGCTGAGGGCGGCTTTGCATTGTTCTTGGGTCATTTCTTTGGGTCGGCTTCGACCGCCGGCTATCTGCTGTGGCGCCTCATTACGTTTATTGCGCCGACCATTTTGGCTGCGCCCCTGCTGGGCCTTAAGAGTGCCCACAACGAGAGCATCCATGCGCGCTGGGATCGCGTGATGCGCAAGCTCGGTCGCACGCCTCAAACGCCCTCTGCGCCCACAAAGCCCCACCCCACGAATGCTGTTACCGTTGATCCCAAGAAGCAGGCTCAGAAGGCTTCTGGGACCGCTAAGCCGGCTCATAAAGCCTATGTGCGCCAGACAGGCGATGGTATTCGCGTATCTCCGTCGGCACTCAATAAGAAGAAGCATCCTAAGTCGCAGTAGGGCAGTCGTGCGTTCTTCATGATGCGGGTCATATTTGTGCTGTATGGGGGATAATCCTCTTACGTAGATTATCTCTCATCTGTTGATGAATGCTCGCATATCGAAGGGACACGCCCATGGCAACCAACAAACCGCGTTTTGATCGTCGCATCGTTCGCAGCCGTAATGCCATCCTTTCCGCTTTCGAGCGCCTGCTCATGGAAAAGCCGCTGGCAGACATTACGGTGAGTGCTATCGCGCGCGAGGCCAATGTCGACCGCAAGACCTTTTACGTTCACTTTGGTACGGTTGATGGCCTGCTCGATGCCATTGCCGTCGATGTGGTGGAGATGATTGTCGACTCGGTCGAGAAAACGCTTGCTTCAATGGACGGCGACACCAACGAGCGCGCTCTTGGCGCGGCGGCGACCTTCTTTAAAACCGTTAACGAGGCACTGTGCAACAACTTGGTGCTCAATCGTCAGCTGATCGAGAACATTCCGCTCGATGATTTTATGGCTCGTCTTCGTGCGCCGCTCGAGCACGAGATTGCCGAACGCGATCTGCTGCCCCAAGGTCTCAAGGACGAGATGTTCGACTACTATCTGGCGTTTTTGCTGTCGGGTATTATCGGTATCTATCGCACGTGGGCGCTGTCTGACGGCTCGGTTCCTATCGAGCGCGTCTCTGAGGTCGCCAACGACCTGACTCTCAACGGTCTGTCGAGTCTGGAATCTCGCTTCGAATAGCATCGATAATTCAATAACTTATAGAAGTTGCGGTGGAATAGGGATTGTTTTGGTTATTGGAAGGCCGTTCTGGTCCCTATTTCACCGCAACTTAGTAAAACTGTTTTGATGGTAAGGCGGAGCAGCCTCGAAGATGAGCCTCGAGACTGCTCCGCTTCATTTCTGAGCGTTTGCCGTGTAGAACAGCATTAATCGCCGTTTTTGAGCGTGCGGCCCTGCTTTTCGAACTTGTGCATGTCGCTATCGGCCATACCCTGTGACTTATCCTCGTGACGCTTGGCGTATAGCGGCTCGTCGGAGTCGTTCCAGATGCGGTCGGCGACAGGTGACCATGCCTCGGCGGCAGCCTGGGTCTTTTCGCGCAGCTGCTCGAGTGACTCCTTCTCGATAAGATCGGTGCTCATTGCGCCACTCTCGGCAACCATTTTGGGCAGCACGTCTGGATTCTCGAGCATGGGGCATGGTTTGAGGTAGTTGTCGTTGAACGGCATGTTTTCGTAGTACTTCATAAAGAGGGGAGAGCGCAGCGCGTCGAGTAAGCTCACATCGTGGATGTTGGCGTTTGAGTAGTGGATGAACACGCACGGCTCCACGTCTCCGGCGGCGTTGATGTGCAGGTAGCGGCGACCTCCGGCGATACACCCGCCTACAAACTCGCCGTCGTTTTGAAAGTCGAGCGTAAACAGCGGCTTCTTCTCGCGCATTTTGCGGATAAAGTGATACATGTGCTCGCGCTGCTCGGGCGTGGGCATGAGCTCGGGGGTTGCGTTGCGGCCAACCGGCATAAAGTGGAAGTACCAGCAGAAGAGTGCTCCCTCGCCGATCATCCAGTCCATGTTCTCCTCGGTAGCAACCGTATCGGCATTGGCGCTTGTCCAACAGGTGGAGATACCAAACGGTAAGTCGCGCTCGCGCAGGAGTTTCATGGCGTGCTCGATCTTTGCGTAGGTACCTTCGCCGCGACGGGCGTCGGTTGTGTGCTCATTGCCCTCGGCGCTGATGGCGGGGACAAAATTACCTACGCGAATCATGTCGTCGCAGAAGGCCTCGTCGATCAGCGTGGAGTTGGTAAAGCAGAGAAACGCGCAGTCCTGATGTTTTTCGCAAATTCTGATTAGGTCCTGCTTGCGGACGAGCGGCTCGCCGCCGGTATAGATGTAGATATGCGTACCGAGCTCTTTGCCCTGCGTAACGATAGAGTCGATGTCTTCGAACGAGAGATTCTGCTTGTAGCCGTACTCAGCGGCCCAGCAGCCCGTGCAATGCAGGTTGCAGGCGCTCGTGGGATCGAGCAGGATGGCCCACGGAACGTTGCACTGGTACTTTTCGCGGTTCTTTTCCTGCTCTGGCCAAGCAAGCAGGTTGGCGTCGACAATGAGGGTCTTAAGCAGCTTGGTTCGCATCTGGGGATTAAGGCTGAACACACGCATGATCAGGTCATACCAATTGCCGCGGCTCTTGATGACATTGGTGAATGCCTCTCGCTGTACAGGAAATACGCGATTGGGGACCAGCTTGTTCACGAGGTCCATGATTTTGTCGATGTTTTCTTGCGGGTTGTCGTCGAGATAATCGATGAGCTTGTTGAGCGCTGCACGCTCTGCTGACTGTGTAAGCGACATGGGCATATCCTTTCACGTGTGCCTTGTGTGTGATAATACCCACTTGTGGATTAAACGAAGTATAAAGATTTGCAATGTGTCTATTCAACGAATCAATTTGATTTGGGGTGAAGCGTTATAGCGGACGCTCTCTAAGTTGCGGTGAAATAGTGTCAGATGGGGATGCGGACGATTTCTTGGATCGCGCCTAGGCGTATCCATTGGAATCCTCCGATGCGCCTTCGCACGCTTGCATGACCTCGATACCATGCGATCGTGCAAACTCGACGAGCTCTGCGTTGCGGGCGTTTATGGTGCCGAAGGCGGCGGGGCACACGATAAGGCTCGCGCAGTGGACGAGGAGCTCTTTGGCGCGGGCTATGGTTTTATCCCCGATCGGCTCGAAGGCGCGCTCGGCCACGCATTCCGTCGCCAGGTCGCGCGCGAGCTCGCAGTCGATGTCCCCTTCGTGCAGAACGCCCGCGTAGAACGCCTTGCCCTGCCGGATGAGCTGGCGAAACACAGCCGACCCCGTACCTGCGCCGGCGATGACGAATGTGTGTGCATCGCCGTGTGGGCGCCCAATTTCCACGCTGCCGAAGCGCTCGTTGAAGGTGCCATGTTGAAGGCCGTAGAGCTCGCCAATCGTCTCGCGCGTGAATATGTCCTCGGGTGCGCCGGCGCGGAAGACCCGGCCGTCCTTCACGCAAATCACCTTGTCGGCGCTTTTCTGCGCGAGCTCGAGTTCGTGGATGGACATGATGACAGCAACATTCCGCGATTTCGCAAGGTGGCGAAGTATTCGCAGCAGGTCGATCTGGTAGCGGATATCGAGATACGACGTGGGCTCATCGAGCACGAGCACACGCGGATCCTGCGCGATGGCGCGTGCGAGCATGACGCGCTGGCGTTGCCCGTCGCTTATCTGCATGAAGTCGCGCTCGGCGAGCCCTTCCACATGTGCGGTTTTCATGGCCTCGTCGACCCGATTATGGTCATCGGGCGTGAGTGTGCCCATTCGCCCGGTGTAGGGATGCCTTCCCGCCTCTACGATATCGCGGCAGGTGAGGAGCTCGGTCCGGGGGCGATCTGTCAGCATAACGGCAAGGTTCCTTGCGAACTCCGCCGTCTTCCATCGGGAAATCTCTCGCCCGTCGAGCTCGACCGCGCCGGCAAGCGGTGCCAGATGGCGTGTGATGGTTTTCAAGATGGTCGACTTGCCCGAGCCGTTCGGCCCGATGAGCGCCACGACGTCGCCCGCGCGAACCTCCAGATCGACGCCTTCGACTACGACCTTCTTGTCGTAGCCCGCCGACAGGTCGCTTATGCGGAAAAGCGGCGCTCCGTCAGCCTGCGTTTCGACCGGGGTTTCGAGGTTCGACTCCCCTCTGAGCGTTTTGGGCCGCGGCACGAATTTCTCCATCTACCTCACCCGCTTCTTCAGCATGAGCGCGATAACCACCGGCGCGCCGAAGATGGCGGTGACGGCGCTGATGGAAAGCTCGACGGGGGAGAACAGCGTGCGCGCGATCAAATCGCAGCCCGCGCAGAAGATGGCGCCTCCCAAGAAGCACGCAGGAATCACGCGGATGGGCTTCGACGACTTCAGCGCCGACTTCACGAGATGCGGAACCGCGATGCCTACGAACGACACCGGACCAGCGAACGCGGTCACGCAGGCGGAGAGCATGCTCGCTAGAAGGACGAGCACCACGCGGAAGCGTGCGACGTTCACGCCGACGCTTTTCGCGTAGGCTTCTCCCAGCTGGAAGGCGGAAAGGGGCTTCGATATCGCGAATACGCATGCGCTCACGGTGATCACCACGACCGCGATGACCGCGATGTCGTCCCAGCTCGAACCCGAGAAGCTACCCAAAGACCAGTTGTGCAGGTTCACGATGGACTGGTCGTCGGCGAAGGCGATGAGAAAGTTCGTCGCCGCCGAGCAGATGTATCCCACCATGACGCCCGCCACGATGAGCATGGCCATGGAACTTATGCGCCGTGCGATGAGGAGCACGAAGCCGATGGTGATAAGCGATCCCAGAAACGCTGCGGCCACCATGGCCGGCGAGGACATGGCCTGGTTCGTGCCCAGAAGCACGATCATCGTAAGCGCGACGACGAACTTTGCGCCCGAGGAGACGCCCAAGATGAACGGGTCGGCGATGGGGTTGTTGAAAAAAGTCTGCAGCAGGAATCCGGAGAGCGAAAGTGCCCCGCCGAGAAGCACGGCTGAAAGCACGCGCGGCAGGCGAATCTCCCAGATGACTTGGCTTTCCATGGAATTGGCCGCGCCGCCTGAAAGGATGCCGGGGATGTGGTCTGCGGGCACGAGCACGCTCCCGATGCACAGGTTGGCCCCGACGAGCACGATGAGGACAACAGCGAGCAGCGCCGTCACGACGCGACACCGCGCGGCGCGCCCCGATTCTTCGTATGTCATGGAAAGCCGGCTTCTCATGACGCTAGCCGAGCTTCCTCAGATAATGGAAGTCGCTCGCGTCATCGCCGGTGAACGCCCCGTGCAGCTCGTCGATAATGTCGGCGGTAGAAGTCATCTGCTGGTACATGTCGGCGCTTGTGACCCAGACGTTGCCGTTCTTTACAGCTTTGAACTGCGACAATAGCGCGTTTTTGCCTACGAAGTCTTTCAAGGTGGCAACCGATTCGTCGATGGTGCCGTTGTAGACGATGATGTCGGCATCCTTCGCCGTTGCGTAGAAGCGCTCCATTTCGAGCGTTACTGACGAACCTGACGTCGACGCCGTCTGCGCATCATCGAGTGCGTAGCTGCCGCCTGCAAGCTCGATCATCTGCGCCACGTAGTCGCCCGCCCGCCGCGTGACGGCGGCCCCGTTCGAGTTAATGTAGAAATACGCTACGGTTTTACCTGACGACGCGAGCCCCGACGTTTGCTCGACGCGGGCCTTCTGCTCGTTGAACAGGTGCGCGGCCTCGTCTTCCTTGTCGAACAGGACGCCGAAAAGCTTAATCCACTCGAGGCGCCCGAGTGCTTCGGTCTCGCTCGACGACTGTTCGGTGAGCACGACGAGCCCGAGCTTCTGCAGCTTTTCCTTCACATCGGGCGTGTGGTTGATCATGGTGTTCTCGATGGCGAGCGTGCAGCCCGAGGCCGATATTCGCTCGTAGTCGGGCGCGCTGTACTTGCCGCCGTAGGCGATCGCCCCACTTTCGAGCGCGCTTTTGAAGCCCGCGACCGAGCAATCGTCGGCCTTCGTGCCCGACATGAGGATGTTGTCGTTCGCATCGAGTGCGTCGACCAGGCACATCGTCGCCGACGACACAAGGTACACCTTGTCGGCGGGGCGCCTTATGACCGCGATGTCGGAGCTCAACCCATCAGGTACCTTCGCATCCTGCGGCGCCACGAGGAAGCGCTCCCCGTTCGAAACGCAGATAAGCCGCAAGCCGCCTTCGAACTCGTCGACAGTGAAGTGCTTGGCGTATTCTAGCTGAAGCGTCCCCGTCGGCTCCCAGCCGCAGCCCAAATCTGCGTTGTGGAAGTCGGCCGCGGCGCTTGAAGCCGTTCCCGCAGGGGAGTCGCCGCTTGCATCGTCGCCCGTTTTCTTCTTCATGGTGGATGAGTCGAAGTAGAGCGTGTAGTCGATGGTGTGCGGCGTCGACATGGCGACGGTCTCGGCCGACACGGCGATGTCCTCGTCGAGCGTGACGGGTATCTCGAACGTGGAGTTGCCGCCGTCGTTTACGGGCGCGTAGTCTACGCCGTCGACGGTCATCTTGTCGTAGTTCGAACTCGACCAGGTGATGGTCGCGGTGTAGGTGTCGCCATCCTTCACAATTGTGGTGGGTGAGGCGATGCTTGCGCGCCCTGACCCGCCGGCAAGCGAGACGCTCACAGTGTATTCCTGAGAGCCCGCCGTGCCACCGGTCGCGTTCGGGCTCGCACTGCACCCCGCGAAGGGAAGCGCGAGCAGGGCGACGAGAATGCAGGCGATCACGCGCACCGCGATGCTGCGGCGCTTTCTGCTTTCCCCCTTGGGAAGAATCGACCGCATGGCGTTACTTCAGTGCGTCGGCGCGCAGATCGACGCCGGCGGATTCGAACACGAGCGTGCGGTCGTACCACCGCTCTTTTCTAATACTCCACGCGGCGCAGGCGGTGTCCTCGTCGAGCGCTTCAACGGGCACGTCGTAGGTGTACTTGCCTTCCGCGTTTTCCACATAGGGGATGAAGTCGGCCTCGCTCGCGGCGGCAGCCTCGTCGCCCGTGCCCATGAAGAGCTTGCCGTAGCCCGTGCCGGAAAGCGTCATCACGCAGTGCATGGAGCCGTTTTCCACGATGAGCTGGGCGTCCACAATCCTGAACATGTTCGAGCTGGAATCTACGGTGATCGGATAGGTGCCGTCGGCCACCTTGTCGGCGGTGATGGGGGCAGCGCTTGCGCCCTCGGGCGCATCGGCCGCCTGTTCGGTCTTTTCCTGGGAATCGGCATCGCTTGCCTTTGCGCTGTCGATTGAATTTCCGCCGCAGCCGGCGAGCGAGAACGCGAAAAGCGCCGCTGACAGGGCGAAGGCGAGGGTTTTCTTCAACATGGAGGGGGTTCCTTTCAATCGCTTCGACCGCCCGCGCCGTGCGGTGGGCGGGCGGGATGCGAATGCAACGGGCATGCGCCGTCAGTCGGGGAAGGCGCATGCCCGTTGCACGGGGACGCGACCGGCGCCCCCGTGCGCGGCGAGTTTACAGCTTGGCGATGGCGTCGTCCACGTGCGAGACGTAGATGTCGTCGACCGCGACGTTCTGTCCCAGACCCTGGAGCAGGCACGTCACTTCGAAGCCGGCGGCCACGAACTTCGCAGCCCAGCTGTCGGGGTCGGTCTCGTCTGCCATGTCGTTATTCGCGTGGTCGCCCGCGACCACCATGAACGGCGCGAGCACGGCCTTCTTGTAGCCTGCGGCGCTCGCGGCGGCGATAACATCCTCGCAGGTCGGTTCAGCCTCGACGGTGCCGACGAAGAACTGCGTCAAGCCCTCGTTCTTAAACACTTCCTGCATCTTGGCATAGTCGGCGTTGGAATCGGCTTCGGTGCCGTGGCCCATGAGGCACAGCGCCGTCTTGCCGTCGTCGAAGGACGCCATGTTCTCCTTAATGGCTGCGGCCACCTTCTTGTAGTCGTCGTCGGAGGTGAGCAGCGGGTCGCCGAGCGAGATTTTGTCGAACTTGTCGGCGTACTTGTCGAGCTCGTCTTTCACGTCGGTGTATTCCAGGCCACCCATGAGATGCGTCGGCTGCACGACGATTTCCTTCACGCCGTCTTCCACGCAGCGGTCGAGCGCCTCGGTCATGTTGTCGATCGTGATGCCGTCGCGCTTCTTCAGCTTATCGATGATGATCTGCGCGGTGAAGGCGCGGCGGATGTCGTAGTCCTGCCAGTACTTCTCGCGGATAGCGTCTTCGATGGCGCCGATGGTGATGTGGCGCGAGTCGTTGTAGCTCGTGCCGAAGCTCGTGACGAGGATGACCGGCTTCACGGCCTTCTCCTTTTCGCTCGATTTCTCGGAACTCGCGGAGGTGTTGGAGCAGCCCGCGAGTGCGACTCCGGCGAGCGCGACGGCTCCGGTTGCTGCGGCGCCCATGAAGCCGCGGCGTGACATCTGGTCGGACATGGTTTTTCCTTTCCTCGGTTTGCCGGTCCCCCGGCGACAGTTGCTTGTCGGCACAAGCGAAAGAAAAGCGCACCCCTCGGGGCTCACAAGGAGCTAACGCCACGGCGATGCCGTGAGGAAAAGGCGAAGCAGTCTGGCTTGGGGCGCGA
The DNA here is from genome assembly GCA_031292915.1 of Collinsella sp. Lineage (GTDB taxonomy): Bacteria > Actinomycetota > Coriobacteriia > Coriobacteriales > Coriobacteriaceae > Collinsella. The sequence continues at coordinate 57,855 of JAUMSH010000086.1, read as the reverse complement.
GGCGGTTCGCCCGCGCGTCCTATACAGTAATGTCCCTTGCCCAGGATTCCCACCTGGTTCCCTCCGCAAGCCAGCGCGGGCTGTGCGGGCGCCGCGCCGGTCATTTCCTTTTATCCGATTGTCATATGCTCGTTGCCGAATCTTTTACTATGATAGTGGGCACTTGTGAACGTGTCAAAGCCAGGGCGGGCGGCATTGCGCCTCCTGCCTGCGTATTTGCGCCGATTGCCGCCGCAGGCGCCGTGTTTTGCCCGCTGCGCGAATGGCGGCGTAAACGGTTGCGATGGGAAACGGGAAGGGAAGGCTCGGATGATTCATATCGTTGGCGCAGGCTCGGGCGCCGCCGACCTTATCACGCTGCGCGGGGCGCGCCTTCTGCGCGCAGCCGACGTGGTCGTTTGGGCGGGAAGCCTTGTGAACCCTGAGCTGCTCGCTGAGTGCAAGGAATCCTGCATCGTCTACGACAGCGCGCACATGACCTTGGAGGAAGTGCTCGACGTGATGTGCGCGGCGGATGCGCGGGGCGAGGAAGTGGTGCGCCTGCACACAGGCGACCCGTCCCTGTACGGCGCCATCCAGGAGCAGATGGACGCACTCGACGCGCGCGGCGTGGACTACGAGGTGGTGCCCGGCGTGTCGAGCTTTTGCGGTGCCGCGGCGGCGCTTCGCCAGGAATACACGCTGCCGGGAATCAGCCAGTCGGTCGTGATCACGCGGCTTTCCGGACGTACCCCCATGCCCGCGGGCGAGGGCATGCGCACCATGGCGGAAAGTGGTTCGACTATGGTCATCTTCCTGAGCTCGGGTATGCTCGCCGAGCTTTCCGCCGAGCTTTTGGCCGCGGGCCGCAGCTCCGACGAGCCGGCGGCGCTCGTGTACAAGGCGACCTGGCCTGAGGAGCGCGTGGTGCGATGCACAGTGGGCACGCTCGCCGATGCGGGCGCGCGAGAGGGCATCGACCGCACGGCGCTCGTGGTGGTGGGCCGCGTGCTCGGAGCTCGCGGCGGGCTTGCGCACGACGGCGCGCAAGCGGAGTCGTACGAGCGCAGCAAGCTTTACGACCCTTCGTTTGCCACGGGGTATCGGAAGGCGAGCAGCTAGCGTGGCCTTCGAGCACTACATATATACCGGGACGACCCGCCTGCGCTGCGGCTACACCACGGGGAGCTGCGCCGCGCTCGCGGCGAAGGCAGCCTGCGAGATGCTCTTGTCACGAAAGCCCGTCGGCCTCGTGTCGATCGTCACCCCCGGCGGGCTGCCCGTCGAGACGGACGTGGTCGACGCATGCATCGGCGAGGGGTGCGCCCAGTGCGCCGTGCGTAAGGACGCAGGCGACGATGCCGATGTGACCGACGGCGTGCTCGTGTACGCGCGCGTGGAACATTCGGGGTCGGGCACGGGTGCTGCGGGCAGCAAGGGCGTGCCCGCGCACGAATCGGAAGTTTCCGTCGATGGCGGCGTGGGCGTGGGGCGCGTGACGTTGCCCGGGCTCGAGCAGCCGGTGGGGGCGGCCGCCATCAACGCGACGCCGCGCGCGATGATCACTTCGGCGGTGCGCGAGGTGTGCGCCGCGCACGGCTTTTCTGGAAATATTGCTGTGACGATTTCGGTACCCGAGGGCGTTTCCCTTGCCGAAAAGACCTTCAACCCGCACCTGGGGATAGAGGGCGGCATCTCCATCCTGGGCACGACGGGCATCGTCGAGCCTCGCAGTCTCGCTGCCTTGCGCGACAGCATCGAGCTCGAGATCCGGCAGCATGCGGCTATGGGGCGGCGCGGAGTCGTGCTCACGCCCGGCAACTACGGCGGGCAGTTCATCTCGGGGCATTTCCACCTAAACGGTGCGCCGGTGGTCTTCATCTCCAACTTTGTGGGCGATGCGATTGATTGCTGCGTTCGCGAGGGATTCACCAATGTCCTTCTTGTGGGACACATCGGCAAGTTGGTGAAGGTCGCGGGCGGCATCATGGACACCCATTCGCGTACCGCCGACTGCCGCGCGGAGATTCTGGCCGCCCACGCGGCCATGGCCGGCGCGGGTGCGAAGACCGTGCGCGAGATCATGACGTCCGTCACGACCACGGTGGCGCTCGAGGTAATCGAGGCCGCCGGCGTGGGGGACGCTGCGCGCGCCTCGCTCGCTGCGGCAATCGAGGACAGGTTGCGCCGCCGCGCGGCGGGCGCATGCGACATCGCCGCGGTCGTGTTCGACGCCGAGCGCCGCGAGCTTTTCCGCACGTCGGGCGCCGATGCAGTTATCGGGGAATTGGGGGCGACGTATGAGTAAAGGCGCGCTGTATGGGGTGGGCCGCGCAATCGGCTGGCCAGGGACGAAGGTGGCTATGAAGGCGCGCCACTCGCTTGCGGACACGAAGCGCATCCTTCGCGAGGAGGGCACCTTCGACGGTGCCGAGCTCGTAGAGGACTGTGGGCTTCCGGGCGAGCGCATGTACCGCTTGCTCGACGATGTGCCCGATCGGGGCAGCTACTTCTCAACGATGGTGGTGCGCTAGATGAGGATTTCCTGCATAGCGTTCACTGAGAGGGGGTATGCGTTGGCGCAGCGCACCGCACGCGCGCTTTCCGATTGCGCGCAGACAGGTGAAGATGACCCTGGCTGGGACGTTTCCGTTTCGCGCGGGTTCGGCGAGGGGAAGGCCGACCTGCGCACATGGACGGCGCTCGCGTGGGAAGCGTCGGACGCGCTTCTGTTCGTGGGCGCGGCGGGCATCGCCGTGCGGGCGATCGCGCCGCATGTCGCCTCGAAGGCAACCGATTCTGCGGTTGTGGTGATCGACGAGGCGGGGCGCTTTGCCGTCCCGCTTTTGTCGGGGCATTTGGGCGGTGCGAACGACCTTGCGCAAACTGTGGCACGCGCGGCAGGGGCCATCCCCGTCATCACCACGGCGACCGACGTCCGCGGCGTGTGGGCGGTGGATACGTGGGCGCGCTGTGCGGGGCTCGCCGTTTCGAATCCCGAGGCCATCAAGCGAGTGTCGGCGCGGCTGCTTTCGGGCGGGCGCGTGACGCTCTATTCCGACATGCCGATTTCGGGACAGCTGCCTGAGGGGGTTGACATTGCGTCCGACCGCGCTCTGGCCGATATCGTCGTGTCGCCGTTCGCTGGCGCGAATGCAGGTGCGTCCGTTCGCGCGGCGGAGACAACAGGCGAGGTCGTGCCCGTCGGTGAGACGGGGAAGCCGGCCGGCGTGCGGGCGCAGGCGCCTGCGCCCGAGCCGCTTCGCCTTGTCGTGCCCTGCATCGTTGCGGGCATAGGGTGCCGTCGCGGTGCGTGCGCCGAAGCGATCGAGGAGGCGTTTCTTCTCGCGTGCGGGCAGGCGGGTATCTCGCCTTTGGCCGTGCGCGAGGCGGCGACGATCGACGTGAAGGCGCACGAGGAGGGTCTGCTCGCCTTCTGCCGCGCGCGCAATATCCCGCTTGCGACGTATTCCGCAGAGGAGTTGTCGCAGGTCGAAGGCAGCGTTTCGCCATCTGATTTCGTGCGCGCGACGGTTGGGGTCGACAACGTGTGCGAGCGCGCGGCACTCGCGGACGGGGGCAAACTTATCTTCCCGAAGCTCGCTCACGGCGGCGTGACCGTCGCGTTTTCCAAGGTAACTATCGAACTTTCGTTTAAGGAGCGGTGATGGGAAAGCTCTTCGTGGTGGGGATCGGCCCGGGCGGCCCCGATGGCATGACGATTGCGGCCCGGCGCGCGCTCGAGGCGGCCGACATCGTTGTGGGGTACACGAAATACGTGGAGCTCGCGCTCGCCGCCGTGCCCGACGCGGCGCATCTCGCGACGCCGATGATGCACGAGGTCGAACGGTGCCGCCTGGCGCTTTCGCGCGCGCAGAGCGGAGAAGCCGTGGCGCTCGTGTGCAGCGGTGACGCGGGCGTGTACGGCATGGCGAGCCCCGTGCTGGAGCTTGCGGAGGACTACCCCGATGTAGACGTGGAAGTTATCGCCGGGGCCACCGCGGCTCAGAGCGGGTCGGCGGTGCTCGGCGCCCCGCTTGCCCACGACTTCGCGGTCGTGTCGCTCTCCGACCTGCTCACACCGTGGGAGGTCATCGAGCGCAGGCTCGCCGCCGTGGCGAGCGCCGACTTCTGCATCTGTTTGTACAACCCGCACAGCAGAAAGCGCGCCGACAGGCTCTCACGCGCGGCGAAGATTATGCTCGAATGGAAGGCCCCCGACACGCTCTGCGGCTGGGTACGCAACATCGGGCGCGAGGGGCAGCAGTCGGGCATGTGCAGGCTCTCCGAGCTGGAAGAGATCGACGCCGACATGTTCACCACCGTGTTCGTCGGCAACGCGGACACGAAGCTCGTGGGCGGCCGTATGGTTACGCCGCGCGGGTATCGGGAGATTCCATGCGAAAGGTAACGATCATCGGGGCGGGGCCCGGAAACCCCGACTTGCTCTCGCGCGCGGCGCTCGACGCGATCGACATCGCCGACGTGGTCATCGGCGCTCATCGCGCGCTTGTCGGCATCGACGTGCCGCCCGACGTGGTGAGATGCGAGCTCGTGAAGACGGCGGACATCGTCGCCGCGCTCACCGATGCGGCGTCGTGGCAGCGCGCCGTGGTCGTGATGACGGGCGATGTTGGGCTGTTCAGCGGCGCGCGCCGCCTGGTGGAGGCGCTCTCCGGCGACGCGCAGGTGGCCGTGCGCGTCATTCCCGGCATAAGCTCAGCATCGTATCTCGCCGCGCGCCTCGCGCGTCCATGGCAGAATTGGCGCTTCGCGAGCGCTCACGGCGTGGCGTGCGACATCGTGGCCGAGGCCGAGCGCGCAGGTGAGCTTTTCCTCGCCACGTCGGGCGGGGAAGACCCCTCGCGGCTTTCGGGCGAGCTTGTGCAGGCGGGCTTCGGGGACGCGCGCGTGACGGTGGCCGAGCGCCTGTCGTACCCCGACGAGCGCATCACCTGTGCGACCGCAAGTGAAATAGCAGGTCAGACGTTCGATGACTTGAACGTGATGCTTATCGAGTTCGCAGGCGGCGCCGGGTCGCCTGTGGGCTCTAACGCATCTCGCGCCGCGAGCTCCCGCTGGCCGTACGCTTCCTCGGGCATTCCCGACGAGCTCTTCATCCGCGGCGACGTTCCCATGACCAAGCAGGAGGTGCGCGCCGTCGCGCTCGCGAAGCTGCGCCTTACCGCGACCGACACCGTGTGGGACATCGGCGCCGGCACGGGGAGCGTATCGATCGAGGCGGCGCTCGTCGCGCGAGCGGGGTCGGTATGGGCGGTCGAGCGCAACGCGGCCGGCGTGCGGCTCATCCGAGAGAACGCGGATGCATTCGGGTGCGGCAACGTGCATGCGGTCCCCGGTGTCGCCCCCGAAGCGCTCGCGAAACTGCCCGTCCCCGACGCCGTGTTCGTCGGCGGGAGCGCGGGCGAGCTTCCCTCTATCGTGGAGGCGGCGCTCGAGAAGAACTCGCAGGTTCGCCTGTGCGTGCCATGCGTCACCGTTGAGACGCTCACCGAGGCGTGCGCGCTCCTCTCGGGTTCGCGCTTTAAGGGGTTCGAGGCGTGCCAGGTGTCGGCCGCCCGCGCCGAGGCTGTAGGCTCGCACCATCTTATGAAGGCGCAAAACCCCGTGTTCCTCGTCAGCGCGCGTGGTGCAGGTGGGGAAGGCGGCGCCCGGTGAGCACGACCATCCCGCGCTTCATGGTCGCTGCGCCCTCGAGCGGGAGCGGCAAGACGGTCGTAACGTGCGCGCTCCTGCGCACGCTCGCGCGCTGCGGCCTTGCATGCGCGGCCTTCAAATGCGGCCCCGACTACATTGACCCGCTCTTTCATCGCCGCGTCGTGGGTGCGCGCTCGGGCAACTTAGACGGCTTCTTCACCGACGCCCCGACGCTGCGCGCCCTGCTCGCACGCGGCGCTGCGGGCGCGGATGTCGCGGTGCTCGAGGGGGTCATGGGCTTCTACGACGGCATGGCGCCCGGCGTGGCCGACGCGAGCAGCTATCAGGTTGCGCGCGACACGGAAACGCCGGTCGTTTTAGTGGTGAACGGGCGCGGGGCGTCTTTATCGCTCGCCGCCGTAATCAGCGGCATCGCCGAGTTCCTGCCTTGTGCCAACGTGCGCGGCGTCGTGCTCAACAAGACGAGCGCCGCTGCCTGCGCCTACGCGAAGCCTGCGATCGAGAAGCACACGGGCGTCGCGGTTTTGGGGAATATCCCCGCCGACGAGGCGTTCTCGCTCGAAAGCCGGCATCTGGGGCTTGTGACCGCCGACGAGGTCGAGCAGCTCTCCGCGCGCATCGACAAGATGGCCGTGCTGGTGGAAAAGAGCGTCGATGTCGACCGCTTGCTCGAAATAGCGGCGACGGCACCCGATATCCGCGAGGATCCTTACCGGTTGGAGCCGATCGCGGGAGCGCGGCCCATCGTCGCCGTCGCGCGTGACGAGGCGTTCTCGTTCTACTACGAGGAGAACCTGCGCGCGCTCGAGGACCTGGGTTGCGAGTTGGCCTTTTTCAGCCCCCTGTGTGATAGCGAGTTGCCCCGGGGGACAAGCGCCCTCTATCTGGGAGGCGGCTACCCGGAGCTCCATGCGCGGCAGCTCTCCGAGAACGCGCCGATGCGCGAGGCGGTGCGGCATGCGGTGGAATCCGGCATGCCGACGGTCGCCGAATGCGGTGGGTTTCTGTACCTGCAGCGCGAAATCGCCGATAGCGAGGGGCGGCGCTGGCCTGTTGCGGGCGCCCTTGAGGGCGCAAGCGAGAACGGGGGAAGGCTGTCCCATTTCGGGTACGTGGAGCTCACTTCCCAACGCGACGGGCTCTACGGGCCGCGCGGCACACGCATCCGCGCGCACGAGTTCCACTACTGGCAGTCCACCTGCCCGGGCGGCGACTTCTGGGCGCAAAAGCCCCGGCGCGACAAGGGCTGGCCGTGCATGACGACCACCCCGTCCCTGGTTGCGGGCTTCCCGCATGTGTACTATCCTGCGAACCCCGACGTTGCGCGCGCGTTCGCGTCTGCCGCAGCGTCGTTCGCAGAGAGGAGACGGCATGGCTGAAGCAACCGAAACCGCGCTTGCCTGCATCCGCGAGGAAGTCGAGCGAGCGTTCTCGTCGGCGCCGGGCGCCGTGCTCGAAGCCGCGCTCTCCCGGATCGCGCCCGCAGACGAGTGTGCCCGCGCCGCCGCGTACGCCGCGTGGGACTCCATCGCGCACCCCTTGGGGGGATTGGGCGACTTTGAAGACGCCGTCGCGCGTATCGCCGCAGCTCAGGGGAGCGCCGAGGTGGCCGAGTTTCCCCGTGCGCTCGCAGTATTCTTCTCCGACAACGGGGTCGTTGCCGAAGGCGTGTCGCAAAGCGGGCAAGACGTGACGCGAGCCGTCGCGCGCAACATGTGCGAGGGGGCCACGAGCGCCTGCCGCATGGCGGCGTTCGCGGGTGCCGAGGTCGTGCCCGTCGACGTGGGTATGGCCCGGGGCATAGAAGACGCGCGCATGGTGCGCGCGAACGTGCGGCGGGGGAGCGGCAACATCGCGCACGGGTCCGCTATGTCTCGCGATGGGGCCGTGCGCGCGATCGAGGTCGGAATCGCCGTCGCGTGCGGGCTTGCCCGCGCCGGCGTACGCCTTCTCGCCGCGGGCGAGATGGGCATCGGCAACACGACCACCTCGGCGGCGGTGGCCGCAGTGCTCATCCGGGTGGACGCGCGGAGCCTCGTCGGGCGCGGCGCGGGGCTCTCGGACGCCTCGCTCGCGCGCAAGCGCGACGTGGTCGAGCGCGCTATTGACGCGAACTCGCCCGATCCCGCCGACCCGATCGACGTGCTCTCGAAGGTGGGCGGCTTCGACATCGCGGCGATGTGCGGCTTCTACCTGGGGGCCGCGGTCTCGAAGGCGCCGGCGCTCCTCGACGGGGTCATATCCTGCACGGCGGCCCTGTGCGCGGCGCGCCTGTGCCCCAACGCCTTGGGCTACCTCGTGGGCACCCACGCATCAAGCGAACCCGCAAGCCAGGAGCTCCTTCGCGAGCTCGGCATAAAGGCACCCCTCGACGCAGGCATGCACTTGGGCGAGGGCGCGGGCGCCTTGGCGTATCTGCCCCTTCTGGATTCGGCGCTGTGCGTGTACCGGGATGGGAAGACGTTCACGGCGACTGGCATGGCTGCTTACAAGCATTTCGAGGCTGGGAAATGACGGTGACGCTTGTCATCGGCGCCGCCGCGAGCGGCAAGAGCGCCTACGCCGAGTCCCTGTGCCTCGGACACGACGGCCCCCGCGTGTACCTGGCAACGATGGAGCCCTTCGGGGAAGAGGGCGCCCGCCGCATCGCGCGCCATCGGGCGCTGCGCGAGGGCAAGGGGTTTTCCACCCTCGAGCGCACGCGTGACGTGGGCGCCGCAGTGCCCGGGCTTCCGCGCGGCTGCACACTTCTTTTGGAGGACGTGGGCAACCTGGTTGCGAACGAGCTCTTCGCGGAAGGCGACTTGTCCCCACGTGACCCCGACGCTGCGGCGCGCGAGGTGCTCGGAGGCATCGAACGGCTCGCTCAGGCCGCTGCGTATACGGTGGTGGTCACCGTCGACGTGTTCGCCGATGGGATGCGCTACGATGAGGGGACCGAGGCATGGAGGCGCGCGCTCGCGCGCGTGAACGCGGGCGTGGCGGCGCTGGCCGACCGCGCAGTCGAAGTGGTATGCGGGATTCCCGTGTGGATGAAAGGCGAAGGACCTACAAGGTGAAGATAGCAGAGGCAATCGGCGCGGCGTTCGGAACGTTCTCGCGCATCCCCGTCCCGAAATCGGTCTGGACCGATTTCGGGTCAACCCATGCGCTTGCCGCGTTTCCCCTGGTGGGCCTTGCGGAAGGCTTCCTCATGACGGCGTGGGGGCACGTGGCGAACCTGCTCGGCGTGCCCGCGACCATCGTCGCGGCCGTGCTCGTGGCGCTGCCTGTGGCGGTGACGGGAGGCATCCACCTAGACGGGCTCTGCGACACCTCCGATGCGCTTGCAAGTTGGGCCCCGCGCGAGCGAAAGCTCGAGATCATGCACGACCCGCGGGCGGGCGCCTTCGGGGTCATCGGTGTTGTTGTGTACCTTATTCTGCAGTTTTCCCTGTTCACCGCGCTGCCGCTTACGGCGGGGGCGTTCCTCGCGCTTCTGTGCTCGCTCGTGTTCTCCCGCGCGCTTTCGGGACTCGCCGTTGAATGCTGGCCTGCCGCGCGGGCGGACGGCATGGCCGCGGGACTCTCGCCTGCGAAGAAGCGCGCGGCGATCGTCGTGCCGCTTTGCGCTTTCGCTGCGGCTTCGGCTGCAGGGATGGTCGCGTGCGCTCAGGCCGTCGGCGCCCTTATGGCGGTGGCGGGGCTTTTGGTGCTCGCGTGGTACCGCCATGTTGCCCTGTCCCGCTTCGGCGGGGTGACGGGGGATTTGGCCGGATGGTTTCTGCAATGGGCCGAGCTCGCGATGCTTGCCATGCTGGTGGCGGGGGGCATGCTCCTATGATGCTCGTGGTAGGTGGCGCGCGTTCGGGGAAGAGGACCTTCGTGCGCGAAAGGTTCGGGTTTGCGGCGGACGATTTCGTCGACGCGGCGCAGCTTGCGGAGGGCGGCGTGCCCGCGGCTTTTGCCGGCCGCGTCGCGTACCGTGCTGAGGAACTCGTACGCGCGCTCGACGCTGACCGGGCGCTCGAGCGGCTGATCGGCTTCGACGCAGTGATTCTGTCCTTGGTCGGCTCGGGGGTCGTCCCCATGCGTGCGGAAGACGCCCAATGGCGCGAGCGCGCGGGGCGCCTGGGATGCGCGCTCGCTGCGCGCGCCGACGTCGTCGTGCGCATGACGTGCGGGATTCCTCAGGTCATCAAAGGAAACCTTGCCGATGCGCCTCGAGGGACGCTGGGCGCGGGCGCGCCTTTGGAAGTCATCTTTGTGCGCCATGGTGCCACGGCGGGCACGGAAGACCATCGCTACAGCGGGGCGGGCACCGACGAGCCCCTGTCGTGCGCGGGCGAGCGCGCTTTGCGCGACCTCGCGTGCGATCGTGACGTGTTCCGTGTTATCACGAGCGGCATGGCCCGCACCGACCAGACGGCACGCATTCTCTTCCCGAACGCGGAGCTTATGGCGTGCCCCGGTCTGCGCGAGATGGATTTCGGCGACTTCGAGGGGCGAAGCGCCGCCGAACTTAAAGAGGATGCGCGTTACCGCGCCTGGGTAGACTCCTGGTGTGAGACGCGCTGCCCGCATGGCGAGGGCAAGAGCGATTTCACCCGCCGCGTCGTCGCGGCGTTTCGGGAGGCGTGCGATTCGGAGCGCGCCCAGGGGAGTGGGCGCGCCGTCTTCGTCGTTCACGCGGGTACCGTGAAAGCGCTGCTCTCCGAGCTAGCTGTCCCGAAAATGGGATACTTCGACGTGCATACCGAGCCGGGCGGCGCATGGGCCGCCACCTGGGATGGGCGCTGCCTTCACGACGTTCGCCCCGCTTCGGGGGGCGATGCCCGGTGATGACGATTCTTGCCGTCGCCGCCGGGTTCGCGGCCGACCTTGCCTTCGGCGACCCGCGCTGGCTTCCCCATCCCGTCGTCGCCATGGGGCACGCGATCACATGGGCCGAAGGCCGCCTGCGGGGCGCATTCCCGCAAACGTCCGCGGGCACGCGTGCCGCAGGGCTTGTGCTCGCCGTGGCGCTTCCGCTTGCGTGTGGGCTTTTGACCTGGGGTATCCTACATCTTTGCGGCATGGTTCACCCCGGCTTGCGCTTCGTGGCCGAGGCATGGGCGAGCTATCAGATTCTCGCGACATGCGAGCTGCGCCGTCAGAGCCTGGCCGTGGCCCGCGCGTTCTCGAAGGGCGGCCTTGTCGCGGCGCGCGAAGCCGTCGGGCTCATCGTGGGACGCGACACGTCTGTTCTCAACGAGCAGGGCGTCGCGCGCGCCGCCGTGGAAACGGTGGCGGAGAACGCGAGCGACGGCGTCATCGCGCCGCTTTTCTACCTTATGATCGGGGGTGCGCCCTTGGGCATGGCGTACAAGGCGGTGAATACGCTCGACAGCATGGTGGGCTACAAAAACGAGCGCTACATCGACTTCGGCTGCGTCTCGGCGCGCCTCGACGATGCGGTGAATTGGATTCCCTCGCGCTTATCGGCCCTGCTCATGATCGCCGTGTGCCCGATTGTCGGGCTCGATGCGCGTGGGGCGGCGCGCATCTGGCGCCGCGACAGGCGTCGCCATGCGAGCCCGAACGCGGCGCAGACCGAGTCAGCGTGTGCGGGCGCGCTCGGGCTGCGCCTGGCAGGACCCGCGGTGTATTTCGGCAAGCTCGTTGAGAAACCGACGATAGGCGACGCATCCCGCGAAATCGAGTGGGGCGACATCGCCCGGGCGACAAGGCTCATGCTCGCCGCGTCCGTATGCGCGCTCGTCGTCTTCGGCGCCGCGCGCGCGGCGGTCGTGCTCGCCGTGGGGGCGATGTCATGAGGGAAGACCACGCTGCGTCCCGGGCTGCCGGGGGAATCCTGCGCGCCCGTACGCATGGGGGCAGTGCGCAATCGCTCGGCATCGCTTGCGAAGGGAGCGCCTCCGACTTCATCGATTTCTCGGTGAACGTGAATCCGGCAGGCCCCTCGCCGCGCGCTGTCGCCGCAGCCTGCAAGGCGCTTTCTCGAATCGACGCCTACCCCGATAGGGAAAGCCTCGCCCTTGTTCGCGCCCTATCGCGCGCCCAGGGCATTCCCGAAGATACTATCGTCTGCGGCGCGGGCGCGTCCGACATCATCTGGCGGCTCGCTGCGACGGTGCGCCCGAAACGCATCGTCGTGTGCGCGCCGACGTTCTCTGAATATGCGGAGGCGGCATCGTACTACGGCGCATGCGTGCAGGAGTTCCCGCTCTCTGAAGCGGACGACTTCGACGTGCCCGCCTCCTTCGCCCGCGCGATCGAGGGGCCGGGAGACGTGGCGTACCTCTGCAATCCGAACAACCCGACGGGGCGCCTCGTCGACCCCAGCGTGATCGATGCCGCGGCTTGCCGCTGCGAGCAGGTGGGCGCGCTGCTCGTCGTGGACGAGTGCTTCCTCGGATTTGCGCCCGACGACCGCGAAAGGAGCGTGGCCGCACGCGCCGCGTGTTCGCGCCATGTGGCCGTGCTCTCCGCGTTCACCAAGCTCTACGGAATGGCGGGGTTGCGGTTGGGATATCTGATCAGCGGAAACACCCAACTCATTGAGGGGATTCGCCGGGCGGGGCAGGCGTGGCCCGTCTCCTCGGTCGCCGAGGCCGCGGGCATCGCCGCCCTGGAAGACGTTGAATACGTCTCGCGCACGCGCGATGTATTGGCGGGCGAGCGAGCGTGGCTTTCCCACGAGCTCTCCTCGCTCGGGCTTTCCGTCGTGCCGTCGGATGCGAACTTCCTTTTAGTCCGCACGCCGGCGAAAGACATCCCCGAGCGCCTTTATAAACAGGGAGTTTTGGTCCGCACGTGCGACTCGTTTTCGGTACTGTCCCGTTTCTGGTGCCGTGTCGCGGTGCGCACGCGCAAGGAGAATGCCCGGCTTGCGATGGCGTTCAGCCGCGCGCTTCGGGCGGAAGGTGCATCGGGCGAAGGCGAACCTGACGAACGGGGCGGCGCTTCTTGCAGCGGCGCTATGGCGGGCGCGGATGGCCGAGGCTCGGCGAAGGAGGTCGATACCCGTGGGTAGGGCGAAGCCCATTATGATCCAGGGCACCATGTCGAATGCGGGGAAGAGCCTGCTTGCGGCGGGGCTGTGCCGTGTGCTTTCGCAGGACGGCCTGCGCGTGACTCCCTTCAAGAGCCAGAACATGGCGCTCAACAGCGGTGTCACGGCCGACGGGCTCGAGATGGGGCGCGCCCAGATCATGCAGGCCGAGGCGTGCGGCATTGCGCCCGACGTGCGCATGAACCCCATCCTTCTCAAGCCCGAAAGCGACCACCGAAGCCAGCTCATCGTGGGCGGCAAGGCGCAGGGAGCCTTCGCTGCGAGGGACTACTTCGCGCGAAAGAAGGCGCTCATGCCGCAGATTTTGGAGGCGTTCGATTCGCTCGCGGAGGAAAACGACGTCATCGTCATCGAGGGCGCCGGCAGCCCCGTCGAAATCAACCTTGCCGAAAACGACATCGTCAACATGGGGCTCGCGCGCGCCGTGTCCTCCCCCGTGCTGCTCGCGGGCGACATCGACCCAGGCGGGGTGTTTGCCCAGCTCTACGGCACGGTCGCGCTCCTTGCGCCCGAGGATCGCGCGCTTTTGCGGGGGCTTGTGGTGAACAAGTTCCGCGGCGATGTGGAAATCCTTCGCCCGGGTTTGGCCCCGCTCGAGAAGATGTGCGGGGTCCCCGTCGTGGGGGTCGTGCCGTATCTTACGCTCGACCTGGACGATGAGGACTCGCTCGCGCCGCGCCTATCTGCCCGCGAAGCGCGCGGCGTCATCGACGTCGCCGTCGTGCGCCTTCCGCATCTGTCGAACTTCACCGACTTCGACCCGCTTTCGCGCGTGCCCGGCGTGGGCGTGCGCTACGTTTCCTCGACGACTGATCTGGGCCGACCCGACCTGGTGGTGCTCCCCGGCTCGAAGACCACGCTCGACGACGCGCGCTGGCTTGCGGCTAGCGGCATCGGAGCCTGTGTACGCGCGCTTTCGGGCGCGGGCACGCCGGTGCTCGGCATATGCGGAGGCTACCAGCTTTTGGGAGACGAGCTTTCCGACCCGCACGGCAGGGAAGGCGCTGGCACCGCGCGCGGGCTTGGGCTCATCCCTGCAAGTACGGTGTTCAAGGAGGAAAAGCGCCTCGCCCAGTCGGAACTGCGCATCACGGGCGCCCAAGGCGCGTTCTCGGTGTGGAACGGCATGACGGCGTGCGGGTACGAGATTCACGACGGCGAAACGACCGTCTCCTGCGCCCCTGCGGGCACGATTGGCGGCAAACCAGAAGGCGCGGCCTGCGGAAACGTGTTCGGAACCTATCTCCACGGCCTGTTCGACGAACCGGGGGTGGCGCTCGCCCTCGCGCGCTCGCTCGCGCGCATGCGCGGCCTGCCCGAGAGCGTCGTGGGTGCCGCGGGCGCGGCGTCCGCGGCCGATCACCGTGCGCGCGAGTTCGACCGCCTGGCCGACGTCGTGCGCGGGGCGCTCGACATGGAGTATGTCTACCGTATTATCGAGGAGGGCGTATGATCCACGTGTATCATGGCGACGGCAAAGGCAAGACCACGGCGGCGATGGGCCTCGCCCTTCGCATGCTCGCCGCAGGCCGCCGCGTCGTCGTCGTGCAGTTCCTGAAAGACGGCGAAAGCGGGGAGGCGCGCCTGCTCGCCGAGCATTTCGGCGTGCCCGTGTTCGCGGGGAAGGTGTCGGACAAGTTTACCTGGTCGATGACGTCGGAAGAACTTGCCGCGACGTGCGAGCTGCATGATGGGAACCTCGCTTCCGCGCTCGCCGAGCTCGAGGGCGCGCAGGAGGGGCTCCTCGTGCTCGACGAGGCGCTCGACGCGCTTTCGAAGGGGCTTGTCGACGAGACGCTCGTGGACCGCGCGCTCGATATGTCCGCGCGCGGCGTCGAAGTAGCGCTCACCGGGCGCGCGCCTTCCCGCAAGATCGTGGAGAAGGCCGACTACATAACCGAGATGCGGTGCGAGAAACACCCCTACGAGCAGGGGATATGTGCAAGGGAAGGAGTGGAGTACTAGATGGATTCCAAGGAGATGGCGCCCGGCGACATCGAGCGGCGCAGCTTCGAGATCATCACCGAAGAGCTTGACGGCCGCACGTTCCCGCCGCTCGAAGAGCCCGTCGTGAAGCGCGTCATCCACACCACTGCTGACTTCTCGTACGCCGATTCCCTCGTGTTCACCCATGACGCCGCGCACTGTGCGCTCGACGCACTGCGCGCAGGGGCCACGGTGCTCACCGACACGAACATGGCGCTCGCAGGCATAAGCAAGCCCGCGCTCGCGAAGATCGGCTGCCAGGCCGTGTGCTATATGGCCGACCCTGATGTCGCCGCAACGGCGCGCGCCGCGGGCACGACTCGCGCCGTTGCGAGCATGGACAAAGCTTGCGGCATCGAGGGTCCGCTCATCGTGGCCGTCGGCAACGCTCCCACAGCACTTCTGCGCCTCGCCGAGCTCATGGACGCGGGGAAGATCGCGCCCGCGCTCGTCGTTGGGGTGCCCGTTGGGTTTGTGAACGTGGTCGAGGCGAAAGAGGAGCTACTCGCGCGACGCGTGCCGGCCATCGTCGCGAGGGGTCGCAAGGGCGGCTCGACCGTGGCGGCCGCCATTATGAACGCGCTGCTCTACCAGATCACGCGCCCAGGCGGCCCGAAGTGACGGCCCCCGCATCCGCGCCGGCGCTGCGCATCTTCGCCGGCACCACCGAGGGCCGCCTTCTGTGCGAATGGGCGAGCGGGGCGGGAATCCCCGCCCGTGCCTACGCGGCAACCGAGTACGGAGGCGAGCTTTTGGGCGAGCTTCCGGGCATCGAGGTGCATGCGGGCAGGCTCGACGAGGCCGACATGGAGCGCGAGCTTTCCGGCGCGCGCATCGTCGTCGACGCCACGCACCCCTTCGCTACGCTCGCAAGCGGCAACATCCGGGCCGCTTCGCTCGCCGTGGGTGCACGATGCCTGCGCCTTGCGCGCCCGGCCGAGTCGCTGCCCAAAGGCGTCGTGTCGGTCGCGTCGATCGCCTGCGCGGCGCGCTTTCTCTCCGAGAACCCGGGTCGCGCGCTTCTCACGACGGGGAGCAAGGAGCTTGCTCCCTACACGCGCGTCGCCGATTTCGCGGAGCGCTTCTTCGTGCGTGTGCTCCCGCTGCCCGGTGCTATAACGAAGTGCATCGACGCGGGGTTTTCGCCGTCGCACGTCATCGGCATGCAGGGGCCCTTCACCCGCGAGCTCAACGAGGCGATGCTTCGGCAGGTGGGCGCCCAGTGGCTTGTGACCAAGGACTCGGGAACCGTAGGCGGCACGGCCGAGAAGCTCGCCGCCGCGCGTGACGCGGGAGCGCGCTGCATCGTGGTCACCCGTCCCGCCGAGGGAGGCGGGGCCCTTTCGCTTCGGGAAGTGGAAGACGCGCTCTTACGGGAGTTCGCGCGCTAGGCGCTCGCCGCGCCTACGCGCCATCTCGCCCGCGAGGAGGAGCGCCCCGAGCAAGCTCGACCCGTACAAGCCCGTCATCCACCAATAGCTCGAGGACGACGCCCGGAACTGGCGTAAACAGCCCTTCAATGAGTTGCGGTGAAATAGCGTCTGTTTTTGCTGCTAAATAGCATATTCAGTCCCTAATTCACCGCAACTTGTTGGTGGTGGCTTACTGGTAGCGTAGGCATTCCACCGGGTCGAGCTTTGCTGCACGGCGAGCGGGGTAGAAGCCAAAGATTACGCCGATGCCGACCGATACGGCAAACGCGATCAACACTGTTGTAATGGAGAAGCTTGGCGTGATCGTCCCGGTAGCTCCAAACTCGCTCATGATGCCCGAGCTTGCGGCAAAGAACGTGAGTCCCCATGCCAGCAGATAGCCAATCAGGACACCCAACAGTCCGCCGGTGACGCACAGCGCCGAGGACTCGGCCAAAAACTGCGCGGTGATATCGCGACGACTTGCGCCCAGGGCACGGCGAATGCCGATCTCACGGATGCGCTCAGTCACGTTGGTGAGCATCATATTCATAATGCCGATACCGCCGACAAGCAGCGAGATGCTGGCGACAGCGCCCATGATGAGCGAGAACGCGCCCATAAAGGAGTTGAGTGCATCGATGGCGCTTTTCATGGAGGTCGCCGATACACTGTCGTACTCATCATCCTCCGCGATGCCCTTCATTGCGCGCACCTTGGACTCGATGGTCTTACAAAGCTCGTCCATGTCTGTGCCCTCGGCGGCAAGAGCCGTCACGCTGGGGAATGAAGGATTTTCGTCGCCAAACAGGCCGGAGATGGTTTCGCGTGGCATATACAGCGTGAGCGAGCCCATGGAGTCGCTGCCACCATCTATCACGCCTACAATCTGCACTTCGCCGTTGGACACCTTGATGGTTTTCCCCAGCGCATCCTGTTCGTTGCCGTACAGCTGATCGGCGCCGCCGCGGCTGATGAGCGCCACGCGCGAGCCTGATTGAGACTCGGCCTGGGAATAGGTACGCCCCGCAACGAGCTTGCCGGCCCCCACCGCGTCGAGCATGTCGCTATCGACGCCCTGCGCCATGACGGTATAGCTTTTATCGCCGGTCTTGTACTCGGTGTACGCGCTGTCGACAATGCCGATCTGCTCTATCTGCGGCACCAGTTTTTGAAGTTTCTCGATGTCCGACTCGGTGAGTTCTTGGGACGAATAGATCTGAACCATACGTGCCGCATTGAGGCCCAGACTGTTGACCAGGCTGTTTTGGATGCCGCCGATGAGCGAAGTCATGGCGATTACCGAGGCGATGCCGATGACAATGTCCAGGATGGTGAGCAGGCTGCGCCCCTTGTTGGCTTCGAGCGAGTGAAGGGCTTCCTGGATGAGATCGCGGGCGCTCATGCCACCACTCCTTTCGGCGGGTTGGCGGAGGCGGAAATCATGGGCAGGCTATCTACGGCGCTGCGCAGGGTCCGCGGTGCATGTGGAATATACGCGCCGTCGTGAATGCGACCGTCGCGGATGGTCACGGCACGGTCGGCCTCGGCGGCGATGCCGGGGTCGTGTGTGATAAGCACGATGGTCTTGCCGCGCTTCTGGAGCTTATGGAAGGTCTCCATCACAAGCGCTCCGGTAGCTGAGTCCAGGTTTCCCGTCGGCTCGTCGGCCAGAATGATGGGCGGGTCATTGACGAGGGCGCGCGCGATGGCGACACGCTGCATCTGGCCGCCCGAGAGCTCGGATATGCGGTGGTCCCAGTGGTCGACGGGCAGCGTGACAGCCTGCAGCGCGTGCACGGCGCGCATTTCGCGCTGGCTACGGGGCACATTGGTGTAGGCCAGCGGCAACATGACGTTTTCGATAACCGACAGGCGCGGCAGCAGGTTGAAACTCTGAAAGACAAAGCCAATGCTCAGGGCGCGAACTTCGGTGAGCTCGTCATCGTCAAGCTCGGCCACGTTGAGCCCTTGCAGGTAGTAGTCCCCCGCCGTCGGTTTGTCCAGGCAGCCCAGGATGTTCATGAGCGTTGACTTGCCCGAGCCCGAGGGGCCGGTGATAGCGACGAATTCGCCGCTCATCACCGCAAGGCTCACGTTGTGCAGGATATGGGCGCAGCCGGCCTCGCTCTCAAAGATGCGGTGCACGTTGCGAATGTCGATGACGGGACGCATTACATTCCCTCGTCGGCAGACATGCTGCCCGAATCCGCGCTGTAACCGCCGTCAGCTGTTGCGTCCGCTCCGGTGTCCATGACGAGGGTGTCGCCATCGCGCAGCTTGGTAACCGGCACGTTGGGGTTGATCTCGTTGCCCTGGTCGTCGCGCTTGACCTGTGTCTTACCGACTACGGCTTCGTTGTCGTTTTGCGTCACGACGGTCACCTTCACGCGACGGGTTTGCTTGCCCTCGTCATCAGTCGCCACGTTGACGTAATAGTGTTCGCCGTCTTCGGTCATGAGCGCCATCGTCGGCACCATCACCACGTCGTCGAGCTGCTCGGTCACCACCGATACCTCGGCCGTCATGCCCGGCTTCAGGCGCGCGTCGGGCGCCTCGATGAGAATGTCGACGTTAAAGGTTACGCTGCCGCCGCCACTGTTGGCGGCGTCGGAGTTTGCCACCGACGCGATAGCCGTGACGGTGCCCTGGCTCACGATATCGGGAAACGCGGGATACGTGACGTTGGCGCTCTGCCCAACGGCGATCTTGGCGATGTCCTTTTCGCCCACCTGCACGGTCACCTTCATCTTGGACAGGTCGGCGATCTGCATGCACTGCTTGCCGCCGCTCGTATCGCTTTCGCCCATGATCATGCCGCCTGTAACCGTGGCGCCCACTTTGGCATTGAGCTCCACGATGCTACCCGAGCTCGGGGCCGTGACCGTGCGACTGGATGCCTTGGCGTTCGCCTGGTCGAGGTTTGCCTGGGCCGATGCGAGGCTGCGCTGCGCGGCAGATACGGCGTTCGTGTCGCCGGACGCAGCGGGGGCGCCTGCCGCCGCTGCGGAAGCTCCATCGACGTCCGTCGTTGGGGTGGCCTGCGCGGCGGCTGCGGCTTTCTGTGCGTTGGCGAGGTCTTCCTGAGCGGCTGCAACTGCACGCTGCGCCTCGGCAACGTTGCGATCGAGCTCGTCGTTTTTAATGGTCATAAGCACGTCGCCCTCGTTGACGGATTGGCCTGCCTGCACGTTGATCGAATCGACCGTGCCGTCGACAGAAGGGGAGACCACTGAGGACGAAATGGGTTTGAGCCGGCCTTTCGCCTCGACCGTTGTGGTAAACGTGCCCTCGGTCACCATGTCGGTCACCGGCCCGTTGTTGCCTGCGGGCCGTGCGTTGATGGCTAAGGTCACGACAACGGCGATGAGCACAATGGCGGCCACGACGCCGGCCGCAATGCCGCGTCGGATGAGCTTTTTGCGTCGACGTTCGGCACGTTTTGCCTTGAGCTTGGCATATGCCTCTTCATCGGAAATCTCGGTCGCATCGTTCGCGCGTCCGCTCTGCTTGTCGGTGTGTACGTTTGTAATCAGAGGAATCGTTTCGGTGACATCTTCGGGCGTGTGCTCGGTATCATCCGGGCCCGGGGTGGTCGTGGGGACATTCGGCATAGCGTCTCCTTTATAGAAAGTACCTCGATAAGTATATGCGCCCACCGGTTGGGGCGGGCGCATGGGACGGTTTCTTTCGGAACTGTTAGATTGGTCGCAGCAGCTCCATGTTGTAGGAATGTGCGCGTTGCACTACGAGTGGACAACCACGCACAGGCCGACTTTGATGCAGTCGTGAAGTGCCTTGGCGTCTGCCAGGCGCAGGTTGATGCAACCGTGGCTTCCGCACCACTTGTACGACTCGGCATTATCGAAGCTCTTGTCGTTTTGCCAGGTGGCATCGTGGAAGCCGATCATGTTGCCCTCAAAAGGCATCCAGTAGCTCACCGGGCTCTCGTATTTGGGCTTACCGGTCTCGGGGTCCTTGGCTCCGATCAGGGTGCTGCCGCCGTCGTTGCTGTTGATCTGCCACACGCCCTCGGGGGTGGCGTCTTCGCCCGGTTTGCCGGAAATAAAGTTGGCCTCCCACACGATATTGCCGTTCTCGTCGTAGTAGCGCGCGTGCTGCTCGGACAGATCGACATCGATGTATGCCTTCCAGTCGGGCTCTCCCTTTGCGGTAAAGGTGTCGGCCTTCTGGGAGTACTTGATCTCGATTTCGCCGGTCTGCTTGTTGTTAATGGCGTCCTCGACCTGCTTGGCGAGCGAGCTGCTGTCGATGGACCAACCAAAGTCACCGCCTTCGACGGCGCACTGCTTGCCATCGGCGCGCGTCCACCAGCGAGTGGAGCCCACGGTATTAAAGCCGTTGGCGAGCTCGGCTGCCCAGCTGCTGATCTGCGACGTATCGAGCGTGGGGTTGGCCGGATCGGCAAAGCTGATCCACTGCAATACGGAGCTGCCATCAACTTTGCCGGCATCCTCGCCGTTGAGCTTGAGGGTCACGTTGACGCCCAGGAAGTTGTTGGCGGCATCGCATGCGGCCTGAATCTGATCATCGGTCAGCGTTCCATTGAGCGGTTCATAGGCATCGTTGCCGAGCTTGGAAAGATCTACGGTCTCGGCCAGCGAGGCAAGCTCGAGCTCGGCATACTTAATGACATGCTCGCGGTTGATTTTTTCGTTGGAGCGCGCCTTCTCGACGGTAAACTTGCCGGCCTGCTCGTCATAGGAGCTATTGGCCTCGAACGTGCCCGAACGGCCCTCGTTAAACTCGTCGATGGCGGCGCCCAGGTCCTCCTCAAACTGCTTTTGGTCAAAGGTGTCGGAGAGCATGGACAGGTCGACGTCTTGATCAAGATCGACTTCGTTGGAGGTGGCGGTTGTTTTGGTCTTGCCGCTTAAGGATTCCACAAGGCGGACCGGCCATACAAAGGCTTCGTTGTGGCTGATGATTTCTTTTGCGGCAGCTTCGCCGTCGACGATGGGCTCATCGGACTCGGGCTGATAGTTCCAGCTAAAGTCATCGCCTGTCACGGTGAGCTTATAGTGCTTCCATGCCAAGTTCACCTTGGTAGCGGCAGACGAAGCGTTGGAGAACGAGACGTCGACGCCGGCGATGGTGGTGTTGGGGTAGGCTAGCTGGGAAAACGCTACGACGCCTACGATATAGACAATGACGATTAGACCAAGGACGACAAAGAGCGTTGTCTTTTTGCCCGACTTATTGTTCTCGGCGGGCTTGCGCGCGGGGCCGCGATCGCCTCGAGCGTGCGTGGGGGGCTGCTTGGGCGCATTGCCGTTTGCCTGGCGCTGCTGACGTTGTTGACGCTGCTGTCGCTGTTGGTTCGGGCGTTGAGAAGCGTTTGCCGCACCACGCTGCTGACCGTGGCTCGGCGCGATAGGACGCGGCGACTGAACGCCGCCGGTGTGCCTGCTCGGCTGCTGCGGATCGGGAATCAGTTGAGTTCGATCGTTTTGCGACATCGTATGCATATCCTTCGATTTTCGCCTTGCGGTTCATCGTGTTTTTACTGGGCTTGCATTATAGCGATTGCCCTGCTGTTTGTGGTACGGAAACGGTGGCATTCAAAAGAGGTGGGACATTTGTCCAACCTTTGAGTCATTCTTTGCCGCTATCCGCACACACCGCATTTTGCACAGGCCGAAAGTGCGGCCGGAGCCTGCGCGATGCCACCCTTTGCCGTCTCGCGCAGCGTGGCCGGCAACGCGTGGCCCACCGAAAGCATGACGTGTGCCATCTGGTCAAACGGCACCAAGCTCTTAATGCCTGCGAGGGCGAGTTGTGCCGAGCTAAAGGCCGCTGCCACGCCGATGGCGTTGCGGTTTTGGCAGGGCACCTCCACGAGGCCACCGACGGGGTCGCAAACGAGGCCCAGCAGGTTACTCAGCGCGATGGAACTGGCGTCGAGCGCCTGCTCGGGCGTGCCGCCGAGCATCTGCACCAACGCGGCGGCTGCCATGGCAGCGGCGCTTCCCACCTCGGCTTGGCAGCCGCCCTCGGCGCCGGCAACACAGGCGCTTGTGGTGAGGTTGAGGCCGATGGCGGCTGCGCAGTAGAGCGCGTCCATGACCTGCTCGTCGTCGAGCTGCAGGCGATCGGCGAGCGCCAGCACGCAGCCGGGTACAACACCCGCGGAGCCTGCCGTCGGAGCTGCGACGATCACGCCCATGGTGGCGGAGCGCTCGAGCACGGCCATGGCGCGGGCCACGGCATCGGTCTGGACGGCGCCCATCAGGCTTGCACTCAAATCGTTGCGGCTGGTGGCATCGACGAGTTTGGCCTCGCCGCCGATTAGTCCACCGAGCGAGCGCTGCGGATTGGCGATGGGGGCCGTGGTCTCCTCGCGCATGACGTCGAGCACGCGGCGCATGGCGGCGACGGCGTGGGCCTCGCCGGTCAGACGCGCCTCGCGAACGGCCATGACGGCGCCGATGCTAAGCCCCAGTTCCTCGCACGCATCGAGCAGCTGCTCGCCGTCGTCGAAGATTTCCTTGGCCGAGACGCCGGGGGAGAGCGACGAGGCAGAACCGGGGAGCTCGATAAACGTTGCGTAATCGACATTGTCGAGCTTGCGCAGCATAGGGACGACGGTGTCGTCGGGCGCGCCGTCGGTCTCAAAGACGGAGTAGGCCTGGCCGCCCACTTCGGTGCGGTAGGTGCGGCAGAAGGCGATGTTTACGTGGGCGTAGGCGAGCAGGTTGGTGAGCGCGGCGAGTACACCGGGGACGTCCTTGTGCGCCACGAAGAGCGTGGAATACATGCCCGATATGTCGACGCCGACGCCGTTAATGCGGCTGATGCGCATCTTGCCGCCGCCCAGGCTCTCGCCGCGAACCTGTGCCGTGGCGCCCGTGTCGTCGACCATGTCGATGTCGACGGTATTGGGGTGGATGGAGGCGTCGTCGCCCTTGATGTTAAAGTGATATTCGAGGCCCTGCTCGCTTGCGAGGTTGAAGGCCTGCTTGATGTTCTCGTCATCGGTGTCGAGACCCAGGATGCCCGCGACGAGCGCACGGTCGGTGCCGTGGCCGCGGTAGGTGTGGGCGAAGGAGTTCCACAGGCCAAAGGTGACTTTGGTGATGCGGCCTTCCAGCAGGCTGGCGGCAACTTGGGCGCAGCGCAGGGCGCCGGCGGTGTGCGATGAACTGGGGCCGACCATGACGGGGCCCAAGATCTCGAATGCCGAGGTCGTAGCTAGTGTTTGCGGCTTGCCTGCCATATGCGCTCCTGTTCTATCCCGTCGTCCCGATTGGCGGGGCATACTCTTCCCGCCGTTCCGAGGGCTTTAGTATTTGGTCGCCTGCTCGGGCAGTCCTGCTCGCACGGAGGCCACATTAAGTGGCCTCCGGCTCGTGCGGAACTCGCGATCGACCAAATACTAAAGCCCTCGGAACTTAGGATACATGGTTGGAGTCGCTCTGCTGCAAAATTTATCGGCCTGTGATTTATTCCATGTCCCAGGTAGGCTCATCTTAACCGCCTTTAAATTAAAAAGAAGTACCGGTTGTTCCGGTACCTCTTATTGGTGCGTTTTTATTTGGCTGTGGCTTTTATTGTTAGCTTACAGGCCGCAGGCTGCTTTGAGTTCTTTGACTCGGTCGGTCTTCTCCCAGGTGAAGTCGGCGTCTTCGCGGCCGAAGTGGCCGTAGGCTGCCGTCTTCTCGTAGATCGGTCGACGCAGGTCCAGGTCGCGGATGATCGCGCCCGGGCGCAGGTCGAAGGTCTTCTCGACGGCCTCGACGATCTTGTCCTCGGCAACATGCGCGGTACCGAAGGTGTCGACCATAATCGACAGCGGCTTGGACACGCCGATAGCGTAGGCCAGCTCGACCTCGCAGCGGTCGGCTAGGCCGGCGGCCACCACGTTCTTGGCGACCCAGCGCGCGGCATACGCGGCGGAACGGTCGACCTTGGTGCAGTCCTTGCCGCTAAAGGCGCCGCCGCCGTGACGGCCGTAACCGCCGTAGGTGTCGACGATGATCTTACGGCCGGTGAGGCCCGTGTCGCCCATGGGGCCGCCCACGACAAAGCGACCGGTGGGGTTCACATAGATGTCGGCGTTGTCCCACGGCATGTTCTCGGCAGCCATGACGGGGGTGATTACGTGCTCGATGAGGTTGTCCTTGATCTTGCCCATGTCCTCGATCTCGGCGGCGTGCTGCGTGGAGATGACGATGGTCGTGACCTCGACGGGCTTGCCGTCCTCGTAGCGCACCGTGACCTGGGTCTTGCCGTCGGGGCGCAGGTAGGACAGGGTGCCGTCGTGGCGCACGGCGGCCAGGCGCTCGGCCAGGCGGCTCGCCAGGTAGTGCGGCATGGGCATGAGGGTCTTGGTCTCGTTGGAGGCATAGCCAAACATCATGCCCTGGTCGCCGGCGCCGATCAGGTCGATCGGGTCGGTGGTGGCGCCGGTCTGGGTCTCGAAGGACTCATCGACGCCCTGGGCGATATCGGGCGACTGCTCGTGGATGAGGCTCATAACGCCGCAGGTATCGCAGTCAAAACCGAACTTTGCGCGGTTGTAGCCTATGCGGCGGATAACGCCACGGGCAATCTCCTGCACGTCGACGTAGGCCTGGGTGCGGATCTCGCCGGCAACGATGACGGTGCCGGTGGTCACGAGGGTCTCGCAGGCGCAGCGGACGTTCTCAACGTTGGCGGGTACGCCGTTGGGTGCAATGTAGCCCTGCTCCTGCAGCTCTATTTCTTTAGCGAGGATTGCGTCGAGGACGGCGTCGCTGATCTGGTCAGCGATCTTATCGGGATGACCTTCGGTCACCGACTCCGACGTAAATACAAAGGACCCGTGTTGGGGCGGGATGGAACGAAGTTCTTCTGACATGATTGTCCTTTCAAAAACGTGTCCCGGCGACCGTTACCATTCCGCCGAGCTCTATATGCAAGGGCACATCATATCGCGTAAATCCAACATTCACACCCTTTCCGCACCTACTCATTGGGGACATACTTAAATGACCAGCCTTAGGCGGCACTTGGGACACCCTTCAGACAACTTCGAAGAGCGCCCCCAACGACTAGTCGTTTAAGAACGTCCCCAATGACTGGCATTTAAGTCTGTCCCCAATGAGTGGGTCGGTGCCCTTTGTGCGGAGGTCGCTTTGTTGCTTTATACTGATGCGGTTAGACATCCATCCTGCAATCGAGGAGATTTCCATGGCATCAGACGTTCGCGTCCGCTTTGCACCCTCACCGACGGGCAAGCTGCACATCGGCGGCGCCCGCACCGCTATCTATAACTGGGCTTTCGCCCGCGCAAACGGCGGCACGTTCATCCTGCGCATCGACGACACCGACCCCACCCGTTCCACCGACGAGAACACGCAGATCATTCTGCGCGCCATGCGTTGGCTGGGCCTGGACTGGGACGAGGGTCCCGAGGTGGGCGGCGACTATGGCCCCTACGCACAGACCGAGCGTCTGGACCTGTACAAGCAGGCCGCCCAGAAGCTCTGGGACGAGGGCAAGGCCTATCCCTGCTTCTGCACCAAGGAGCAGCTTGACGCCGATCGTAAGGCCGCCCAGGAGCGCAAGGATCCCTTCCAGGGCTATCAGCGCCGCTGCCGCGATCTTGATCCTGAGGAGGCCCGTCGTCGCATCGAGGCCGGCGAGCCCTACGTTCTGCGTATCAAGGTGCCCGAGGACCGCGGCGACGTCGTCATCCACGACGCCGTCCACGGCGAGGTGACCTTCGATGCCAAGGAGCTCGACGACTTCGTCATCTTCCGCTCCGACGGCACGCCCACGTACAACTTCGCGACCGTCGTCGACGACGCCATGATGAAGATCACCCACGTCATCCGCGGCGACGACCATCTGTCCAACACCCCGCGCCAGGTCATGGTCTACGAGGCCCTCGGCGCGCCCGTGCCTACGTTCGCCCACATCTCCATGATCTTGGGTGCCGACGGCAAAAAGCTCTCCAAGCGCCACGGCGCCACCTCGGTGGAGGAGTACCGCGACGCCGGTTATCTGTCCGACGCCTTCGTCAACTATCTGGCGCTGCTCGGCTGGTCGCTCGACGGCGAGACTACGATCATCCCGCGCGACGTCCTGGCCAGCAAGTTCTCGCTCGACCGCATCTCCAAGAACCCGGCGACCTTCGACCCCAAGAAGCTCGACTGGGTCAATGCCGAATACATCAACGGCATGTCCGATGCTCAGTTTGCCGACGAGATCATGGTCCCCGAGCTGCATGAGGCGGGTCTCATCGAGGGTAATGTCGAGTACGGCGAGGATTGGATCGATGCGCTTGCCGCCATCGTCAAGCCGCGCACCAAGATGCCGGCCGATGCCGTGACCGTCGCCGCTCCCATCTTTGCTACGGCCGAGACGCTCGAGTATGACGAGAAGTCTGTCAACAAGGGCCTGGCCAAGGAAGGCATGGGCGCCATTCTGGATGCCGCCAAGGCCGCGCTCGAGGGCGTGGAAGAGTGGACGGCTGCCAACATCGACGCCGCGCTTGAGCCGCTGCCCGAGCAGATGGACCTCAAGAAGCGCGTGGTGTTCCAGGCCGTGCGCGTCGCCGTCTGCGGCAACATGGTGAGCCCCCCGCTGGGCGAGACCATGGCGCTCGTCGGTCGCGACGACTGCCTGGCGCGCATCGACCGCGCCCGCGCGATGGCGCTGTAGCAGCTGCGCAAACGCATGTATCCGAGCCCCGTTCACCCGAGCGGGGCTCTTGTTTCTGTAGACGTATGGGATAGGAGGTGCTGGGGCCATGGCCGAGCAACTGTCGCTGTTTGGTTCGCCGGAACCGGAGGAAGCTCCGAAGTCCGCGGCCCCTGCCGCCGCCCCGGCTCAGCCCGAGCCCGCACCCGAGCCCGTCGCCGCCTATGCGAGCGTAGTCCTCGACATCCCGACCCGTGCGCTGTCCGAGCCGTTTGCCTACGGCATTCCGCAGCCCCTTGCCAACGAGGCGCAGGTCGGATCGACGGTCCTGATCCGCTTTGGCAACCGTGCGGCCGCGGGCTACATTGTCGACATCGCGCCCGAGCTGGCCGACTTGCAAGGCAGCGACGCTCTCGATTCCGTGCGCATCAAGCCTATCGAGGCTATCCTCAGCAAGCCGCTCTTTACCGCCGAGGCCGCTCGTATTGCGCGCTGGATGAGCCGCGAGTACGTCGCAACGCTTTCCGAGTGCCTGCGCCTTTTCTTGCCCCCGGGTGGAAGCCCGCGCGTGGTCAAGGGCGAGGACGGCGTGTGGACCGTTGAGCGCCCCGCCGTTAAACCCATCCAAAACCGCTGGGTCATGCTCACTCCCGAGGGTTTTGACTACACGCCGCCCAAGACCGCGGTCCGTCAGCGTCAGCTCATCGAGGCACTCCAATGTGGCCCGGTCACGACGCGTGACCTTAACCTGCTCTACAACAGTATGTCGGCGACCATCAAGGCGCTCGAAAAACGCGGCGTCGTGGTGGTGGAGGAGCGCCGCGCCTGGCGTGGATGCAGCGAGCAGACCACACTGTCCTCGGCGAGCGGCAAGGCCCCGGTGGCACTCACCAACGGACAGCAGCAGGCGCTCGCGCAGATTGAGCGCGCTCGCCTGGATGCTCACGGCGACGTGGTGCTCGTGGACGGCGTCACCGGTTCCGGCAAAACCGAGGTCTACCTCTCTGCCATCGAGCGCGTGCTCGCGGCCGGCCGCTCAGCGTGCGTGCTGGTGCCCGAGATCTCGCTGACGGCCCAGACTGTTGGCCGCTTCCGCTCGCGCTTTGGCGAGACGGTCGCTGTGTTCCATTCGCGCCTTTCGGCCGGCGAGCGCCTGGACCAGTGGGATATGGTCGCCAGCGGTGCGGCCCGCGTGGTCGTCGGCGCCCGCTCGGCGCTCTTTTGCCCGCTCAACGACTTGGGTCTCATCATCATCGACGAGGAGCACGAGACCAGCTACAAGCAGGGCTCCAGTCCGCGCTACCATGCGCGCGAGGTGGCGGCCGAGATGGCGCGTCGCTATCGGTGCCCGCTCGTGTTGGGCTCCGCCACGCCCTCGGCCGAGGCCCTCGACCGCTGCCGCCGCGGCACGTACGGCGGCGCCACCTGGACGCGTGTCGAGATGCCCGAGCGCCCGGGGCACGCCGTGTTGCCTACGGTTCGCATTGCCGACCTGCGCCGCGAGTTCGCACACGGCAGCCGCTCCATGTTCTCTAAACCGCTGATGGAAGGCCTGGAGCGCGTAGTCGAGCGCCGCGAGAAGGCCGTGTTGCTGCACAACCGCCGCGGCTTTGCGCCGTTCCTTATGTGCCGCGAGTGCGGCTGCGTGCCCACCTGCAATCACTGCTCCACCGCGCTCACGTACCACGAGCGCACTCACACGCTGCAGTGTCACACCTGCGGATCGTCCTGGCGCGTGCAGCCCTATCCGGCGCCCACGAGTCGTTGTCCTAAGTGCGGCAGCCGCTACTTGGCAAAAATGGGCCTGGGTACGCAGCAGATCGAGGACGCACTGCACCAGATGCTGCCCGACGACGTCGCCATCATTCGCATGGACGCCGATTCCACGCGCGGCAAGGACGCGCATAAAAAGCTGCTCGAACAGTTCGATGCCGCCGATTGCGCGGTGTTGCTGGGCACCCAGATGATCGCCAAGGGCCTCGACTTTCCAGAGGTCACGCTCGTGGGCGTGGTCAATGCCGACTTTGCGCTCAAGCTTCCCGATTTTAGAGCAGGGGAGCGCGCCTACGATCTGCTGGAGCAGGTTGCGGGCCGCGCCGGTCGCGGCGATCGCCCCGGCGAGGTCATCATCCAGACCTATCTGCCCGAGGACCCGGTCATCCGCGCCGTCGCCGAGCACGACCGTTCGATCTTTACCGACTACGACCTGGACCAGCGCCGCGACGCCCTGTATCCGCCGTTCGTGCGCCTGGCCAACATCTTGGTATGGTCGACGAACGCGGATGACGCGCGGGACTATATCGGTCGCATCGCGAAGCTCCTCAAGCGTCGCTGGCATGCCGCCGCGCCCGACTTTTTGCGGGCGGGGAGCGCCGTGCCCCAGGTGCTTGGTCCGGCTTCGTGTGTAATCGAGAGAGCCAAGGACCGATACCGCTTCCATCTGCTTGTAAAGTCGCCGGTAGGGTACCATGTCTCTGATGATATCGACGCCTGCCTCAAAGAGGTGGGCTCCGTGCGCGGCGTGAGCGTGAGTGTTGACGTCGACGCCTATGATTTGATGTAACAACCCGAAAGGATGGCCATGGAAGCCAACGGAATCGTACTGTCGCCCGACCCTCGTCTGCGCCAGGAGTGCGCCGTCATCGAGGAGATCACCCCGGCGATCGAGGCGCTTGCCGAGAAGATGAAGAAGATGATGTTCGACAACGGCGGTTGCGGCCTGGCCGCTCCGCAGATCGGTGAGCTCATTCAGCTCGTTACCATCGACTGCGATTACACCGACAAGAACGACTATGACCCGTACGTGCTCATCAACCCTGTCATTGTTGAGCAGAGCGACCATCTGGTGCCGTTTAGCGAGGGCTGCCTTTCCATCCCTGGCATAAGCTGCGAGATCGAGCGTCCCGATCATGTTGTTGTCGAGGCGTACGACCTGGATGCCAACCTGATTCGCTACGAGGCCACAGGCGATCTGTTCTGCGTGTGCCTGCAGCACGAGATAGATCACCTGCACGGCAATACCATGTTCGAGCGACTCAAGCCGATGCAGCGTATCAAGGCCGTCAAGGAGTACCAGGACGCCCTGGCCCGCGGCGCTCGACCGGGCGAGACGGAGTAGGTCCCACCGTCCCCGGGGCGCCCGCCTATATCATCCCGTGCTCAAACATTCTCGCTGCGCTGCGAAACTGCGCGCGGGACGATATAGGCGGGCGCCCCGGGGACTACGTTGACGCTGCTTGTCTCGCCCGGGTGCCGTCTGGCCAGGGAGGGGCGTCTTCACTGATAAATGCTTTGTTGGAAGAGCTGCTTTTATTGCGGCTCTTTCTTTGGTTTTGGGTATATTTGTTCTTGTTGAATTGTTATTGCGGATGGGCTGGGTACTTTGCTTTCCGCTGTTATTTGTAGCCGTCTCGGCTTTGGTTGAGGGGAGACGTTCTTTATGCGTATTGTGTTTATGGGTACGCCTGATTTTGCTGTGCCTTCGCTGACTTCGCTTGTTGCGGCTGGCAATGAGATTGCGCTTGTTATTACTCGTCCTGATGCTGTACGTGGGCGTGGTAAGAAGCTTGAGCCTTCTCCTGTTAAGGCCAAGGCGCTCGAGCTGGGGTTGTCCGTTGTTGAGGCCAATCGTATGACGCCTGAGGTTGTTGAGGCGCTCCAGGCTGCTCAGGCTGATATTTTCTGTGTGGCTGCCTATGGCTGCATTTTGCCTGATGAGGTGCTGCATATGGCGCCGCTTGGTATTGTGAATGTTCATGCTTCGCTGCTGCCTCGTTGGCGTGGCGCTGCTCCCATTCAGCGTGCCATTCTTGCTGGTGATGAGGTTGCTGGCGTTTCCATTATGCGCATTGGGCATGGCGTGGATACGGGCGCTTATTGTGCGCAGGCCTCTACGTCGGTTGCCGGTAAGCATGCCGAGGCGCTCACGATGGAGCTTGGTGAGCTTGGCGGTAGGTTGCTTGCTGATACGCTTCCCTCGCTTGCCGATGGCTCGGCTGTTTGGACCGAGCAGGATGAGTCCCTCGTCACGCATGCTGCCAAGATTTCCAAGCAGGAGATGCGTTTGGATCCGCAGATGGCGGCGCTCGATTGCGTGCGCCATGTGCTTGCCTCGTCCGACACCGCTCCCGCCCGTTGCGTGATTGCCGGTAAGTCGGTTCGCGTGCTCGATGCTGCGCCGGCCGATATGTCGCTTGGCGAGGGCGCTGTTGCCGTCAAGAGCAAGCGTGTTTATTTGGGCCTTCCCGATGGCGCGGTTGAACTGCTCGAGGTTAAGCCTGATGGCAAGCGTGCCATGGCTGCTTCTGCCTGGGCTGCCGGCCTGCAGGGTGTCGACCTTACGTGGGGTGTACTGTCATGAGCAAGTTGTCTCCCGCGCGCAAGCTTGCGCTCGATGTGTTGATGGAGGCCGATCGCCGCGGTATGTACGCACGCGACGTGTTGTCTTCCCGTGCTTCCGCCAAGGCCATTGACCAGCGCGATTCCGCTTTTGCCGCGCGTTTGGCGCTCGGTGTTGCCGCCACGCAGGGCATTTTGGATGAGTTGCTCGATCAATTTTTGGATAAGCCTAAAAAGGTCGCGCCGCGCGTTCGCATGGCGCTTCGCATCTCGGCCTTCGAGATGCTCTACCTGCATACGCCGGGCCGCGTTGCCGTAAGTCAGGGTGTTGAGCTGGTGCGCAGCGGTGCTAAGTCTGCCGCGGGCCTGGCTAACGCGGTGTTGCACAAGGTTGCGGACAACGTTGAGGACTTTGCCACGGCATCCGACGTTGATGAGTCCGAGCGCCGCCTGGTTCGCCTTTCGCGTTTGATGGGTCTTCCTCGCTGGCTGTGCGCTCGTATTATGGCCTCGTTTGATACGCCCGAGGGCGCGCTCAACTTTGCCGGCAATCTGGCTCCTGCGCCGCTTGCTCTGCACGAGAATGCGTTTGCGTCCAAACCCGACCCGTATATTTCGCAGCTTGTGGCACCCGTGTTCCCGGGTTGCCATGCTCCGGTTGATGCGCAGGTCACGGTTGCGTCGGGCGTGTTTGAGCGTGCTGCCGCGGTTGCCTCGGACCTCAATGCTCAGCTTATCGCTACTGCCGCTACACGTCCCGGTCGTTGCCTGGAGATTGGTGCCGGCCGCGGCACCAAGACCTATGTGATGATGTGCCAGGCCAAGCGCGCTGGGTACGAGCGTCAGCATACCGCGCTCGACCTGCATGATCGTAAATGTGATCAGAATCTCGCGCGTCTGCATAAGGCGGGTATCTCAGGTGTTCGTACGGTATCGGGCGATGCCTGCGAGCTCAATGAGGTGCTCACGTCGTTTGATGCCATGCTCGGTGAGTCCGCTCTATTCGACACCGTGTTTATCGATGCGCCGTGCTCTGGAACCGGCACCATGCGCCGCCACCCTGAGATTCCGTGGCGTCTGACCGAGAAGGACGTTACAACTGAGCTGCCCCGCCTGCAGCTGACGATGCTCAAGGAGGCAGCTGCGCGCGTGGCTGCCGGCGGTGAGCTTATCTATGCCACCTGCTCGGTTTTTGATGAGGAGAACACGCAGGTCGTGGATGCCTTCCTGGCCTCTCCCGAGGGCGCCGGCTTTACCGTGGCGCCGCTCTCCGAAGCCCAGATTCTTCAGCTTCCCGATTTCGCGCAGGCCAAGAAGCTTGTCTCCGTGCGCCAAAACGACCGCGGGCTTTTCCAGAGCGTCCCCATAAACGCCGACTCCTACGACGGCCACTTCTGCGCCCGCCTGATCCACAAGTAACTACTAAGTTGCGGTGAAATAGGGATTGAATAGCGGCTTCTAGCCGCCAAATAGTCCTTATTTCACCGCAATTCAGAAGGTCGTGCGAGTGGAGATCGCAATAGCGGTAAAGAGTGGGAAAAATAGCCCCGTTTCATGCTTGCTGTTATCAAAAGTAGGGCGGATTACGGGGCTAGATTGGTGATGCCCGACCACAGCAAAAATGGCCTAAACAAAATCGCAGGTAGATGGCTTGTTGAAATTTGCAAATTACCGGAATGGATAGAGGTTGTCAATTCAGCCCCGTAATCCGGCAGAGTTTTGAAATGTTACAAACTTAGCATCAGCTCGAAATCCGATCTAAAGAAAAGTTGCGGTGAAATAGTTCCTGTTTGGCCGTTGGATGGGCTGATTCAGGAACTATTTCACCGCAACTCATCAGGAAACCTGGGTGTCGGGACCGCTTGTCTCTAGTGGTTGTGTGGGCAGTTGGCACAGCAGCCGCTTGTGGCGCTGGTGCTGGAGCCGCCGCTTCGCTGGTCGGTGTTGTAGAAACCGCTACCCTCAAATTTAATGCCGCTGGCCGAGAACGTCTTGGCCGCCGGGGCACCGCAGCTCGGGCACACGACCTCGGGAGTCTCGGACATGGGATGCTCAACCTCAAACACATTGCCGCAGCTCGAGCACTTGTAATCGTAGCGCGCCATAATACTTCCTTTTCAGCACAAAGCGGGCAGATTACTCTGCCCGCAAAAATTCAAACGTCTGTAACTGTACCCTATATCGAGGGTTTTATCACGCTTCGCTCCAGAATCTATGGTTGTTGCGCAGGAGCCGCGCGGTTTTGCCCTCGGCGGCTACAATGTCCGCCTCGTCAGCCTGCCAGGTCCAGTTGCCCGTGGCCACGCCCGGAACGTTCATGCGCGCGTCGTCGCCAAGCCCCAGGACATCCTGCAGCGGCATCATTACGAGGGGAGCGTCGCTTGCCAGCGCGTCGCTCATCAGCTTGGCCGCCACCTCAACACCGCTCGGCTCATCGCCGCCTGCAAAGGAGCGCGTGCACCAGCCGGCAAGTGTCGAGGTGTCGTGCGTCGAGGTGTACAGGATCTTTCCCGGTGTGGGGTGAATTCCGCAACGAACGTCGTAGTCGCTAAACTCCAGCACGTCCATGCCGGGGAAGCCGCAGGTCGAAGCCATGGCGCGAACGCCGGGCGTCAGATAGCCCAGATCCTCGGCGATAAAGTTGAGCGGGCCCAGCTCGTCATAGGCGGTCTGGAACAGGTCCTTGCCCGGGCCTGCCAGCCAGCGGCCGTCGGCACAGGCCTTACCGGCGGGAATGCTAAAGTAGCTGTGGAAGCCCAGGAAGTGGTCCAGGCGCACGCGGTCGTAGAGCGAAAACGCACGACGCAGGCGGTCCATCCACCAGCGATAGCCGTTCTCCTTCATGCGATCCCATCGGAAGGTGGGGTTGCCCCACACCTGGCCCTCGGGCGCAAAGTTGTCGGGCGGCGCGCCCGAAATCTCAATCGCCTTGCCGGTATCGGACAGCCAGAAGTTCTCGGGCTCGCTCCACGCGTCGGCCGAATCGTCCGAGACATACATCGGGATATCGCCGATGACCTCGATGCCCTTCTTGTGCGCATAGTTCATGAGCTCGCACCAGGCAAGGTCAAAGCGATACTGCATGTACGCCTGCAGCTCGGCCTCGTCGTGGAAGCGCTTGTCATCGATCAGATACTCGTTGTAGCGCGCTACATCTGCCGGCCAATCGTGGCGCGACTCGCCCTCAAAGTACTTCTTAACGGCCATGTAGACGCAGTACTTTTCGAGCCAATCAGCGTTGCGATGTTTAAACGCCGTGTACAGCGGGTCGGCATCCTCGCCGCCGTGAGCCTTCCATGCAGCAAAGTCGGCGGCCAGCTCCTCGTGACTCTCGGGCAGCAGGTCAATATTGCCCGCAAAGGCCGAAGGCCCAGCGTAAGGGGAGCGGAAGAAGTCCGTCGGGTTGACGGGCAGGACTTGCCAGTAGCGCATGCCCATAGCGGCCAGATGGTCGATAAAGCGACGCGTGGGCGCACCGATTGTGCCGGGCTTGCCGTCATCGGTCGGCACCGAGGTGATGTGGCACACAACGCCCGCGCCATGATCGAGCGGCTCCTGCAGACGCTTCTCGGCATGGTGATAGATGATCGAAGAGCCCAGCGGGTACAGGTCGAGCGTGACGGTACCGTTGTGGATCTCGCACTCGTGACCGCTGATCACGTCGCTCGCGCATTCGCCGAGCGCCGGAATCGTCACGCGGTGCGAATTGCGCAGGCTGCGGTTGATGATAACCGTCGCGGCCTCGCCGTCATTGCCCGTGCGGGTGTAAGCCAAGACTTCGTCGTTGAGCGCAAAGGCCTTGATCTCGCCATCGACCATAAAGGGCAGCGCACGGCGCACGGCAGACGCGTTCTTAACGATGGCCAGTGTGTCGAAGTCGTGGAGTTGGTCTTTGGTCGGCAGGGTGCGGCGGTTGCCCGGATCGGTGAGGCCCTCCAGGCCGTACTCGTCGCCATAATAGATCGAGGGCACACCCGGGAAGGTCATCTGCATGAGCGTCGCCAGCCAAAAACGGCTTTTGGCCAGGCCCATCGAGTTATCGTCCAGGCGCCATTTGCTGCGCTCGCTCTCGGGCAGCTGCGACTCGTCGGGGCCACCGCCGAGCACCGAGATGATGCGCGGGCGGTCGTGGCTCGAAAGCAGATTGAGCGCGCAGGCCAGTGCCTCGCGCGGGTAGTTCTCGCGCAGGGTTTCGATATCCTCGGCTGCCTGGTAAGCGTTCTTGTAGCCCATCAAAAAGCCGATGACCATGTCGCGGAAGGGGTAGTCCATGGCGGAGTCGAGCTCCGAGCCCTGCAGATAGCGGCGCAGGTGGCCATAGCTGATCTTGTTGGAGGCGTCTTCCCAGACTTCGCCGAGCAGCAGCGCGTCGGGCTTCTCGGCGAGCACGGCCTTTTTGATCTCGGCCAGGAAGTCGTCGGAAAGCTCGTCGGCCACATCGAGTCGCCAGCCATGGGCACCGGCGCGCAGCCATTTACGGATCACGCCGTCCTTGCCCAGGAGCCGCTCGCGCACCAGTTCGGAGCTCTCATTGATGGCGGGCATGTTGCCCACGCCCCACCAGCAGTCATACGAACCGTCCTCATGGAAGTAAAATGCATCGCGCCACGGCGAGTCCTCGCTCTGCCAAGCACCGACGCCGGGATAATTGCCGTAGCGGTTAAAGTAGATCGAGTCGTCGCCCGTATGGTTGAACACACCGTCCAGAATGATGGAAATGCCAAGCTTCTCGGCCGCCTCGCACAGCTCGGTAAAGTCCTGCTCGGTGCCCAGAATCGGGTCGATCTTGGTGTAGTCGGCCGTGTCGTAGCGGTGGTTGCTCGCGGCCTCAAAGATGGGGTTGAGGTAGATGGCTGTAAAGCCTAGCTCGGCAATGCGAGGCAGGTCATTTTGGATACCCTTGAGCGAACCGCCGTAAAAATCCCAGGTCTTGATGGAGCCGTCTTCGGCACGCTCGTACTCGGGCGGTTCGTTCCAGTCCTCGACCATGCGGCGCTGGATTCCTTTGCGCGGCTTATCGACTTCGGCCTGCGTGCGCTCGCGCCAGTTTTCGTCGCGGGCGTAGCGATCGGGGAAGATCTGGTAGACCATACCGCGCTCGTACCAGGTGGGACGGTTCTCGCGGTGCTTGTAGACGGTAATCTGGAACGACGGGACCTCGGCGTAGTTGTAAGTTACGCCCTCGCCACCGGTGCGACCCTGCGGTGCGCCCAAACGGACCTCGGGCTGACCCTCGATATTGCAGATAAAGCTGTACCAGATAAGACAGGGCTCGGTGCACTCAAGCTCTACGGTAAATATGCCGTCGCCCTCGTGCGTCATGGGATACAGAGACTCACCGATCTCATCGACCCAGGTGCGCAGCGTAAGCGTTGCCTGGTTGGGGTCGGCATCCTCCAAAATCACCGAGAGCGAAACGGAAGTTCCAGTGGTCACAGCGCCAAACGGAGTGCGAAACTGCGGCAGACGACTGTTGTGAATCAATCTCATAATACGGTCCAGTTCAATAGAATCACGGCCTGCGGGCCATGGGCTTTACGCACAGGAAGTAAGTATATCTGTTGTACACAGGCTGTATAAACAACATCCGTTTACCATCGGCGAACGGTTGTCCTAGAAAATCGTTTTACCAACTACCTACAGAGAAGGGGCGCCCGGTTGGAGCGCCCCTTACATAGGGTTTGATTAGGTTTTGGATCGTCTGTGGGCTAGCGGCGCTTGCGGGTGGCCGTGGCCTTGCGGACGGACGTCTTCTTGGACGGGGCTTTTTCCTTTGCCGGAGCGGCGGGGGAGACCGGAGTCTCCTTGGCGGGCTCGGGCTTGGCCTCTGCTTTTGGGGCAGCCTTGACCTCAGCGGCCTTCGGCGCCGGCTTGGTCTTTACCTCGGCCTTGGGCTCCTCTTTGGCAGCAGCGGGCTTAGTCTCTGCCTTGGGAGTCGTGGTCTTTGCCGTGGTCTTCTTGGCCGTCGTCGTGCGCTTTCGCGTGGTGGTCTTGGCGGCGGGCTTGGTCTCGACGGTTACCTCCGCCTTGGACTCTGCAGGCGTCTCCTCGACCTTGGCTGCCGGCTTTGCGGCTGACTTGGTCGTCGACTTCGTTGCCGTGGTCTTCTTGGCTGCCGTTGTCTTCTTGGCGGTCGTGGTCGACTTCTTGGCAGTGGTCTTGGCCGGTGCCTTTGCCGCAGGCTTGGCCTCAGCGACCTCGGCTTCGGCGGCTTTCTTGGCAGTGGCGCTCGTGCGCTTGCGCGTGGTCGTTGCCTTGGCAGCAGTCGTCTTTGCTGCGGCAGCCTTGGTTGTCGTAGCCTTCTTGGCCGTCGTCTTGCGCGTCGTGGTCTTCTTAGCTGCGGGCTTTGCAGCGGGCTTGACCTCGGCCTCTGCCTCAGGAGCAACCTCAGCCTTCACCTCAGGCTCGGCCTTTGCGGGCTCAGCCTTAACCGGCTTCTCCTCGGGCTTGGTCTCCTCAGCGGCCACCGGCTCAGCAACAGCCTCAGGCTCGTCGACAACCGACGCCGGCCTCTCGATCTCCGGATGCATAAAGAAGTACAGGTCCAGATACTTGTCGGCCGAGCGCGTCCAGCTAAAGTCCTGGCTCATGGCCTGCGTGACCAGCTGGTTCCAGGCATCGCGGTTGTCCCAGAACAGGCGTGCCGCGCGGAATACGGCGTCGCCCATCTCGTCGCCGTTAAAGTTGCTAAACGAGAAGCCCGTGCCCTCGCCGGTAAACTCGTTATACGGGATCACCGTGTCCTTCAGACCACCGGTCTCGCGAACAATCGGCAGGGTGCCGTAGCGCATGGCGATGATCTGCGACAGGCCACAGGGCTCAAACTTCGAAGGCATCAGGAACATATCGGCAGCGGCATACATACGCTGCGACAGCGCAGGATCGAACTCGATGCGTGCGGCCATGGTGCCGGGGTACTTGTCCTGGAAGTAGCGCAGGCCGTCCTCGTAGTCGCGGTCGCCGGTGCCCAGCACCGCTACCTGCACGCCGCCGGCCAAAATGCGGTCGAGCGCGTACATGACTAGGTCCATGCCCTTCTGGCGCGTCAGGCGGGTGACCATTACCATGAGCGGACGGTCGTCGCGAACCTCGAGCCCCAGCTCTTCCTGCAGCTTGGCCTTACACACGGCCTTGCCGGAACGGTCATCAACTGTGTAGTTTGCGGCAATGCGCTTGTCGGTCGCCGGGTCAAAGCCCGCCACGTCGATGCCGTTCAAAATGCCCTGCAGCGCATAGGAGCGCTCGCGCAGCACGCCGTCCAGGCCCTCGCCAAACTCCGGCGTCTGGATCTCGTTGGCATAGGTGGGGCTCACCGTGGTGATGGCATCGGCATAGCGCAGCGCGCCTAGCATGTAGTTGATGCTGCAGGCGTCGCAACGCAGCTGCGAGGCGGCCGCGGGAATATGCGCCACACCCAGGATGTCCTCCATCACGGTGTCGCTAAACTGGCCCTGGAACGCTACGTTGTGGATCGAGAACACGGTCTTGACGCGGTCGTACAGCGGCAGGCCCTGGTAGAACTCGCGCAAGAACACGGGCGCCAGCGCGGTCTGCCAGTCGTTGCAGTGCAGGATGTCGCACTCAAAACCGGCCGGCAGGTGCTGCAGGCTCTCTGTGATGGCCTTGGAGAAAAACGCGAAGCGCTCGCCGTCGTCAAAGAAGCCGTACGGATAGTCGCGCGCAAAGTAGCGCTCGTTGTCAACGAACAAATAGGTGACGCCGTCGTGCTCGAGCTTCTCGAGACCGCAGTACTCGTTGCGCCAGCCCAGGCTCACGTAAAAGTCGGAGAAGTGCTCCATCTGCGCCTTGTACTCGTCCTTGATGGTGGCGTACTTGGGCACCATCACGATAACCTCGGCGCCGGCTCGCACAAGCGCCGCAGGCAGCGAGCCCGCCACGTCGCCCAGGCCACCGGTCTTAACAAACGGTGCGCACTCGGCCGAGGCAAACACGATCTGCATCTTTTTGCTGGAATCTGCCATATTGTCTCCCATGTTGCAATTCGAGAATAGCCGCCTGGCGCTAACCGGGCGGCTATTCTACATGTTACGAGCGATGTTGCGGTGCCAACGTTAACGTACGATGGTGGTGTCGGAAGTTAACGGAGCCTTGCCCAGCACCAGGATGTTCTCGGGCGTACCGCGAAGCTCGGTGTTGGTGGGAACCACGTTGTTCTTGTCCAGAATGGCGTTCTCGACGCGTGCGCCGCTCTTGATGATGCAGCTCTGGTTGATGATCGAGTTAGTCACCGAAGCGCCTTCCTCGACCACGACGCCGCGCGACAGGATCGAGTTGCGCACGGTGCCCTTGATGATGCAACCGGCCGAGATGATCGAGTTGCACGCGTGGCTGCCGGTCGCATAGCGCGAAGGCGGCACGTCGTGAGCCTTGGTCAGGATCGGGCGCTCGGGATCGAAGAGCTGGTCGGCCACGGTCTGGTCGAGCAGGTCCATGCTGCGGCGATACAGCGACTTCTCGCTAAACACGCCCACGACCTCGCCCTTGTATTCGTAGCTGCACACGTCGATGTTGCCAAAGTCGCCCTGGAGTGCCTCGAGCAGGTCAAGATAGTCGGCGGCCTGGTAGTGATCGATGATCTCGAGCAGCGTCTCGCGGTTGACGATGCAGCAGTCCATGGACGCGTTGTCGCCGTACACGACGCCGGCGCTCACGCCCGTGAGGCGGCCGTTCTCGTTGATCTGCAGCTTGGTCTCGTCGTCGACGTTGCGCGTGGCCTTGCAGTACACCACGGTCATCTGGGCACCGGAGTTCTCGTGCGCGTCGATGATGGTGTTGAGGTCCATGTTAAAGATGATGTTGGTGCCCATCATCACGACGTAGGGCTTGTCCGAGCGCTGGAACAGCGTCTTGTTGGAGATGATATCGCGCAGCAGGAAGCGCATGCCGCCCTTGGTGGTGCCATACGCGTTGCCGGGCACCATGAACAGACCGCCCTTCTTGCGGTCCAGGCCCCAGTCCTTGCCCGAGCCCACGTGGTCAATCAGCGAGCGGTAGTTGCCCGGCATGACGACGCCAACGGTCTTAATGCCGGCATTCATCATGTTGGACAGCGGGAAGTCGATCAGGCGGTAGCGGCCCAAAAACGGAACGGACGCGATAGGGCGGTCCTTGAGCAGCACGCTGCCGTAGGTCGAAGAGTAGTTAGCGGTGATATAACCGATGGCCTTGCGATTGATCATCGGATCATTCCCCCTTTCCGATAACGACGTCATTTCCAACGACGGCCGTATCCTTGGTGGTATCGACAGAGCCGAGCTTCACGCCCTCTTCGACCGTGGAGTTCTCGCCCAAAATAGCGCGGCAGATGTGCGCGCCGCTCTTAACGTGCGCACCCGGCAGCAGCACGGAGTCCTCGACCACGGCGCGCTCCTCGATGATGACATCGGTCGAAATGATCGAGTGGCGAGCGGTGCCGTAGATCTTGCAGCCGTTGGAGACCAGGCAGTCGTCCAGGCGGCCGTCCGGGCCAATGTAGTGCGGCGGACGCGTGGTGATGTTGGACATGATGGGGAAGTGCTTGTCGAACAGATCGAACTCGGGGTTGTTGCCCAGCAGGTCCATCGAGGTCTCGTGGAAGCTGGCGATGGTGCCGACGTCCTTCCAAAAGCCGTGGAACTCGTAGCTGTACAGGCGCTTGCCCTCGCCGAGCAGCTTGGGGATGATGTCCTTGCCAAAGTCGTGGCTCGAGCGCTGGTCCAGAGCGTCCTCTTCGAGCGCCTCGATCAGCACGTCGGCCGAGAAGATGTAGATGCCCATGGACGCGAGGTTCGAATCGGGCTTATCGGGCTTCTCGGTGAACTTGGTGATGCGGCCGTCCTCGGGGTCGGTGGTCAGGATGCCAAAGCGGCTGGCCTCCTCCCACGGCACGGGCATAACGCTCACCGTGAGGTCGGCGTTATTCTCAATGTGCGTCTTGAGCATCTTGCGGTAGTCCATGCGATACAGGTGATCGCCCGAAAGAATCAGGACGTACTTGGGGTCGTTGGCCTTGATGTAGTCGAGGTTCTGCGTAATGGCGTCGGCCGTGCCCGCATACCAGGCGCCGCCGGTCTGCGTTTCGTACGGCGGCAGGATCGATACGCCGCCATCGCGGCTGTCCAGATCCCAAGCCTCGCCGGAGCCCACGTAGGCATGCAGCAGGTAGGGGCGATACTGGGTCAGAACGCCCACTGTGTCGATGCCCGAGTTGGAGCAGTTGGAGAGCGAAAAGTCGATAATGCGGAACTTGCCACCAAAGCTAACCGCCGGCTTAGCGATCTTTTGGGTGAGTGCCCCCAATCGGCTGCCCTGTCCTCCTGCGAGGAGCATCGCGATGCATTCTTTCTTACTCATCGATTTCTCCTTCTGTCATCGATGTTCCTAAACCCATTAGCGACGGGTGCGGCACAACGTCACGCCCGTCGAGTAATGCCGTGCTGGCATAGGGGAGCTTGCGCGCCTTTACGCGTGCCAGATCTCGTCGCGGTACTCGCGAATGGTGCGGTCGCTCGAGAACCAGCCCGAGGAGGCGGTGTTGAGCAGCGCCTTGCGGTTCCAGGTCTCCTGGTCGCCATAGCTGCAGGTAAGCTTCTCCCACGCATCCACGTAGCTGCGGAAGTCTGCCATGACAAGGTCGGGGTCGTTGTTGTTCATGAGCTCGTTGTAGATGCTCTCGAAGTTGCCCGAAAGACCCGCAAACGTGTTGTCCTTGAGCTCGTCCATCACGCGGCCCAGACGCTCGCGGTCGTTGTTGAGGGTATCCCATGCAAAGTAGCTGTTCGACGCCCAGAGCTGCTCGACCTCGGAGGCGGTCAGGCCAAAGATGGCCTCGTTCTCGCGGCCGGCCAGGTCGGCGATCTCGATGTTGGCGCCGTCGAGGGTGCCCAGCGTAATGGCGCCGTTCATCATGAGCTTCATGTTGGACGTGCCCGAGGCCTCCTTGCCGGCCGTGGAGATCTGCTCCGAGATCTCGGCGGCAGGGTAGATGAGCTGGGCGTTGCTCACGCGGAAGTTGGGGATAAAGCAGACCTTCATGACCTCGTTGACGCGCGGGTCGTTGTTGATGACATCGGCCACGGAGTTAATGAGGCGGATGGTCTCCTTGGCGAAGGTGTAGCTCGAGGCAGCCTTGCCGCTAAAGATGAAGGTCGTCGGCGTCACGTGGAAGTTGGGATCGGCGATGCGACGGTTGTAGATGTCCATCACCTTCATGATGTTCATGAGCTGGCGCTTGTAGGCGTGGAAGCGCTTTACCTGGACATCGAAGACGGTGTTGGGGTCGATGTCCAGACCGGTCTCGGCCTTGACGTAGGCGGCCAGGCGTTCCTTGTTGGCGCGCTTGGAGGCACCCACGGCCTTCAGGAACTCGGTGTCGTTCTGGAACTCCTTGAGCTTTTCCAGCTCAAAGGCGTCCTTGAGCCAGCCGTCGCCAATGGCCTCGGTGACGAGCTTGGCGTAGGTGGGGTTGGCCTCGGCAAAGAAGCGACGATGCGAGATGCCGTTGGTCTTGTTGTTGAACTTTTCGGGCGTCAGGGCGTAGAAGTCCTTGAGCACGATGTTCTTGATGATGTCGGAGTGGATCTTGGCCACGCCGTTGACGCTGTGGCTGCAGATCACGGACAGGTTGGCCATGCGAATCTCGCCGTCCCACAGGATAGCGGTCTGGCGCAGGCGCTCCTGCCAGCCCTCCTGCGTGGTGTCGAAGGACTCGTGCCAACGGCGGCTGATCTCGTCGATGATCTGGTACACGCGGGGGAGGAGCTTGGAGAACGTGCCGATGGGCCACTTCTCCAGAGCCTCGGGCAGGATGGTGTGGTTGGTGTAGCTCACGACCTGCGTCACGATGTTCCAGGCGTCGTCCCACTCGAGCTTCTTCTCGTCGATGAGGATGCGCATGAGTTCGGGGCCGCACATGGCGGGGTGCGTGTCGTTGGTGTGGATGGCCACAAACTGCGGCAGCAGCTCCCAGTTCTCGCCATGCTCCTTCTCAAAGGTGTCGAGCAGGCTGTAGATGCCGGCCGAGACAAACAGGTACTCCTGCTTCAGGCGCAGCAGACGACCGTGCTCGCCGGCGTCGTTGGGGTAGAGGATGGCGCTGATGGCCTCGGCCTCGGCGCGCTCGGCATCGGCCAGGGCGTAATCGCCGCGGTTGAAGGCCTCCAGGTCAAAGTGCTCCTCGACCGGCTCGGCGGCCCAGACGCGCAGTTTGTTGACGGTCTCGCCGGCATAGCCCACAACGGGGATGTCATAAGGGACGGCCAGGATGTCCTGCGTGTCCACCGTGCGGTAGAACGTGCGGCCGTTCTCCTCAAAGCCCTCGACGCGTCCGCCAAACTTAATGGTCACGGCCTTGTCCTGACGACGGACCTCCCAGGGATAGCCATGGGTGAG
The DNA here is from genome assembly GCA_031292915.1 of Collinsella sp. Lineage (GTDB taxonomy): Bacteria > Actinomycetota > Coriobacteriia > Coriobacteriales > Coriobacteriaceae > Collinsella. Next base: position 14,370 of record JAUMSH010000086.1, on the reverse strand, counting down.
CCACTCGTCGGTGGCCTCGACCTGGCTGCCGTTGACGATCTCCTGCTTAAACAGGCCGTAGCGGTAGCGCATGCCGTTGCCGTAGCCGGCAATGCCCTCGGCTGCCATGGAATCCAGGAAGCATGCGGCCAGACGTCCCAGGCCACCGTTGCCCAGCGCCGGATCGGGCTCCTGGCTCTCGATGACGGACAGGTCAAAGCCCATGTCGTCGAGCGCCTCGGCGACCATGTCGCGCACGCCAAAGTTGAGCAGGTAGTTGTCAAGCAGGCGGCCGATCAAAAACTCGATCGAGAAGTAGTACACGCGCTTCTTGCCCTCGGCGGTGGCGCGGGCGTCGCTCTTGGTGGCAACGGTGCGCGCCTTCTCGGCCACGAGCTTGGCCAGGGCGTTAAAGCGGTCGAGGTCGCTGGCGGCCTCGACGCTCTTGCCGCTGATGCTCATGACGGCATCGCGATAAAGCTCGGTAAACTCCTGCTTGTTGTCGAAGATCTTATTCATACGTTCCTTTCCCCCGGGGATGTTTCTCCCGGAACGGTTATGACTTGTATCCTACGCCCTGTCGGGGCGGGTAATTACAGCCGTAACGGCTTTGTTACGCATCCTTGGCAGGAGCCTTAACAGCTGCTGCCTTAGCCTTGGGAGCAGCCTTTTTGGTGGCTGCCTTCTTGGCCGTGGTGGACTTGGCCGTAGCCTTGGCAGCGGGCTTGGCAGCCTTCGCCTTAGCCGTCGCCTTCTTGGCAGTGGCCGCGGCCTTGGGCTTTACCGAGGACGCGCGCTTGCGCATCGCCTTCTTGGGCTTCTCGACCACGGGCGGCTTGTAACTGCTGGGACCGCGGCGCTTAAGTACCACACCTGCCAGACCGGGCACCTTCATCTCGATGGAGTCCATCTGCCCGTTCCAGGGGTAGGGCTCGCTCGAGCAGGTGTAGGGCTCCTCGCCGGCGTATCCGCTGCCACCAAACTCGGGACGGTCGGAATCAAAGATGACCTCCCAGTCACCCTCGCGCGGCACGCCCACGCGGAAGCTCTCGTAGCTCGCCGGGTCAAAGTTGATCAAGATCACCAGGTCGTCGTCGACGTCCTCGCCCTGACGCACAAAGCTCACGATGGACTGCTTGGAGTTATCCGCGTCGATCCAGGTAAAGCCGTCGTCGGTGTAGCCGCGCTCGTACAGGGCGGGCTCGGCGGTGTACAGGTGGTTGAGCGCCTTGATAAACGCCTGATGATGACGATGGGTCTCGTATTCCTCGGTCAGGAACCACTGGATGGACTCGTAGTAGCGCCACTCAATAAACTGGCCGATCTCGTTGCCCATAAAGTTGAGCTTGGCACCGGGATGCGTCATCTGGTAGAAAGCCAGCGTGCGCAGGCCGGCAAACTGGCGCCACCAGTCGCCCGGCATGCGGCCGATGAGCGAGCACTTGCCGTGCACGACCTCGTCGTGGCTCAGCGGGCAGATAAAGTTCTCGGTAAAGGCATACATGATGGAGAACGTGAGCAGCCCGTGGTTGCCGGGGCGCCACGGAAAATCGGTCTGCATGTAGTGCAGGGTATCGTTCATCCAGCCCATGTCCCACTTGTAGTGGAAGCCCAGGCCGCCGTCCTGCGGCGGGTAGGTCACGAGCGGCCACGCGGTGGACTCCTCGGCCATCATCATCACGTCGGGGAAGTGAGCCTCAACGGCGCAGTTGACCTGGCGAATGAACGCGCTGGCGTCCAGGTCCTCCTCGGTACCGTACTTGTTGAACTTCTTTTGACCCGGATCGTCGATGCCAAAGTTGAGGTACAGCATACTGGACACGCCGTCCATGCGAATGCCGTCAACGTGGAAGTTCTCGAGCCAGTACAGCACGTTGGAGACCAGGAAGGAGCGGACCTCGCCGCGAGCGAAGTCAAACTTGTGCGTGCCCCAGTTGGGGTGAATCTCGTGCTCAAACAGCATGTGGCCGTTAAAGGTGGCAAGGCCGTGGGAGTCGGCACAAAAGCCGCCGGGCACCCAGTCCATGATCACGCCGATGCCCGCCTCGTGACACGCATCGATAAAGTGCATGAGCTGCTGCGGGTTGCCGTAGCGCGACGTGGCGGCATAGTAGCCGGTCGTCTGGTAGCCCCAGGAGCCATCGAAGGGGTGCTCCATGAGCGGCATGACCTCGATATGCGTGTAGCCCATGTCGCGCACGTAGTCCACGAGCTCCACCGACAAGTCGTCGTAGGTGTAGAACTCGCCGCGCTGCGCGGGGAAAGGATCCATGGGGCCGGGGTAGTTGCCGTACTCGTCGGGCTCGCCCTGTGGCGTGTCGCCGTGGCGCTTCCACGAGCCAATATGCACCTCGTAGATGTTGAGCGGCTGCGACATGTGGTTGTGGCTGGCGCGGCGCTTGAGCCACGCGGCGTCGTTCCACTTGTAGCCATCGAGGGTCCACAGCACGCTCGCGGTACCCGGAGGGCACTCGGCCTTAAAGGCATACGGATCGGCCTTGTAGAGCTTTTCACCCTCGTTGGTCTCAATAAGATATTTATAGAGCTGACCCTGCTCGGCGCCAGGAATAAAGCCTTCCCAAATAGCACTCGTATGCACGGGCACCAGCGGGTTGGCCTGCTCATCCCAGTCGTTAAATTCACCAATGACATGGACACTCTTTACGTCGGGCGCCCAAACGCAAAAGCGCCAGCCGCGCGTGCGCTGCTGCGTGTCGGGATGCGCGCCCATCTTTTCCCAGCTGCGCTCCCACATTCCAATGCCAAACAGGTAGACATCGTCCTTGGAGAGCTCCGGTGTGTGCGGAGCCGGTTTGCGGGTTGCGGGCTTTTTAGCCGTTGGCTTTAGCTTTGTATCGCTCACGTTTGATCCCATCATGACGCGGCAGCGTGTTGCCTTGGTGACTAGATGCGAAAGGTCCAAGGCTGCACGAATCGAAGGGACGGCGAAGTTTCTGTGATTCGTTCCACCTCGCGTGCTCGGTGGAACTTTCGGCAGAAACTACGATAACACCTGTGCGTTAGTTTTATGGACGAAAGCGGATTTGCGGGGGCGTTTAATCGGTAAGCGACATGTTTATACCACTGGCAGATTTGACGTGGTAAAACTCTTGACAGTTTTACCAATTTGGGTTTCAAAATTGTTTGGTTGACGTTTGGTAAAACGTTTTTAGCAGGATGTTTACCATTTGATATCGAAAGGTTCGTTTATGTCCCATACCGCCGCTCCCAAGGTTGCTTTTGTTTTCGATTGCGACGGCACGCTGGTAAATAGCACGCCCGTTTGGGCCTATGCCCAGCCCGAGTTATTGCACCGCCACGGTGTCGACGTGACGGTCGACGATTTTGCCCAGTTTGAGCATTTGTCGCTCGAGGACGAGTGCCAGGCCTACCACGACACGTGGGGCATTGGCGCGAATGGCGAGGAGCTGTATCGCGAGCTGAGCGACATCCTGATCGATGGCTACTCCAAGGTGCCGCCGCGCGAGGGGCTCCTGGCGTTTTTGGAGCAGGCGAAGGCGGCAGGCATTGCCATGTGCGTGGCTACGTCCACGCCGGCCGAGCTGGTGCAGTCTGCGCTCGCTGGCGACGGGCTCGACGCCTACATGGAGTTTGTGACCACCACGGGCGAGGCAGGTCGTTCCAAGCAGTTCCCCGACGTATACGAGCTGGCGCTGTGCCGTCTGGAGGAGCGTCATGGGCACAAGTTTGAGTGCGCATGGGTGTTTGAGGACGCCGTCTTTGGCCTTAAGAGCTCTGGGGTCGCCGGCTTTAAGCGTGTGGGCATCTATGACCCGCATGGCCGCATGAAGCGCGACGACGTACGCGCCAACTGCGATATCTTTATCGACAGCTACGAGGAGCTGGATCTGGCCCGCGTTCTTTCGTTTGAGGGATAGGCGAGGGCTGTGGCTTGCAAAGTACTTGTAGTCTGCGGCTCGCCCGTGGTGGCGAGCGCTGATCTGTTGCGTAGGCTAGCGGGGGAGTGCGATTACGTTGTCGCCGTGGACCGTGGACTCGACGCGCTACTGAGTGCCGGCCTGGGCTGCGACGTGTATGTGGGGGATGCCGACACGGTGAGTGATGCGGGTCGTGCGTTGGTCGATGCCGCCACCGACTTTGAAGTTGAGCGCCACGACCCGTACAAGGACTACACGGATCTGGCGCTGGCACTCGATTCCGTCCGCCGTCGCTGGCCGGGTGCCGAAGTGGTTGCGACCTGCGTCACGGGCGGCCGTCCGGACATGGCGCTTTCCGTACTGGGCCTGCTCGCGGGCTACAAGGGCGCCCCAGTCTGGATTGCCGAAGACGAGATCACGGCCCGTATCCTGCACGGAGGCGAATCCTGGGCCATCGAAGGTGCCGAAGGCAAGACGTTTTCTATCATCGCCATAGACCCCAATACCGAGGTTAGCGAACGTGGCCTAGAATGGGAGTTAGATCACAGCCCCCTGGGCTTGTTAGCCGACACGGGCATCAGCAACGTCGTCAGGGGTACGGCCAAGATCCAAGTCCACACCGGCACCGCCATCGCCTACCTCTACAAGTAAGGTCTATCCACCGTCCCGATAAAACCCGTAAGTAAGAGATTCAACCCAAAAAAAGTCCTTGCATCAAAGAAAGTCTTCCCCTATAGTACTACCTCGTCACGGGGGCGTAGCTCAGCTGGGAGAGCGCTTGACTGGCAGTCAAGAGGTCAGGGGTTCGATCCCCCTCGTCTCCACCATCGTGAATGTAAAGGCTTTCGGTATCCCGAAGGCCTTTTTTCATACCAAAACTCCACGCACCACAAACCTCATCCACACCAACAAAAAGTTGCACAATTTATTTCCCATGTCTGTACATAGTTTGTTAGACGAACGCGATCATCGGCGCAGCTCGCTGCTTCATTTGGGCTTCAGGAACACCCCTAATCACCGCCAGTACCTCAATAACCTGCATCAATGTGAACAACATCTCCAAACAGCCCCCTTGAACACGCTAAATGAACGAAATGTTGTCCAGTACTGCCCAAATCAGTTTCACTAACAGTTTGTGCTAGGATACCTAACGGTACATGAGTTCAACTGTGCTCACGGCTTCAGCAAGCCACAAAGCGCAGGGTCGATCAGCATCCGGTCGTAACGGCGGTGCCAGAAACACCACGAGCTCCAATAAAGAAGTCATGCGACGTTATTTATTTGCATTCGGTAATTTCTTGATGCAATTAAAAGCCTGCATGCCAAATCGTAGCAGTTCTACAGCTGGCTGCGTGCGGTCCAGTTTTGTTCCCGCTTGACTGGCTCGCACGCAGCCAGCTGGGGATGCGGTCATTTTGCGATACACGTCCGCGTCTCTAGCAACTGCATTTATACATACCGTTCACGGTGAGGCAGAGCCACGTGCTTGTCTGACTGGGCTCAGGGTTTGAATATGGAGCGCCTTCGCGCACAAGCGCCCTGGCGAAGCCATACCCAAACCCCGTGAGCCACACGTAAGACAGCAAGGGGGTGGGGCTAGTGTGGTATGTGATCCAGGTCATTAACGGTCGCGAAGATATAATGCGCGAGCGCATAGAGCATGTGGTGCCGCCTGGCGCCATGCAGGAGCTCTTTTACCCCCAATTTCAGACCGAGATCAAGATGCACGGCGAATGGGTCAGCACGACTAAGCCGCTTTTTCCCGGCTATCTTATCTGCGATACAACAGACCCCCGCACCGTGCAACAGTATTTGCTGCGCATGGACGACTTTGCCCGGGTGTTATCCCAGGACGGTCAGTTTGTGCCGCTGGCAAAAGAAGAGGTCCAGCTTATTGGCGGCTTTACGCACAGGGGAGACCGCGTAGTGCCCATGAGCGAGGCCCTAAAAGACGGCGACCAGGTCGTAGTGACGGCAGGTCCGCTGCTGGGCCACGAAGGCCTTATCAAAACAATAAATAGACGCAAGAGCACTGCTTATTTGGAGCTCGATCTGTGCGGCCGACGCGTTACTACGCGCGTTGGCCTTGCCGTGCTTTCGGCCGAGCAGCGCGTAATGCGAAACCTTAAAAAGGCGATCGCCTAGCTGCGGGCGACTGTTTAACGGAACAGGGAGGATCCCCGGGGGCCGGGGATAACGGGATCAATAGGGAAGAGAAGAAGAGTTTTGAACACCGAATCCAAGAGTGCAAAGCAAAAGGGGAAGCTAAGCGCATTTGAGCCGTATGCGTTGATGGCATATGACATTGCTGCAACTTTTATTGCTGTGTTTGTTGCATCGTGGGGAACGCAGCATTGGGCGACGCTCAGCGGAGCAGCCGGCGCATGCCCGGCTATTCTTGTGCTTGCGCTTGTTAACGTTGTTGTTTTTTGGTTCTTTCATATGTATAGCAGCTTGTGGCGCTATGCGAGCATTTCTGAGGCTGGACGTATTGTTGCTGCTGTAACGGTAGGCTCGGTAATTGGCGACGTTATCTTTAACGTGTTATTCGGCAAGGGCATGTCGCTCCGCGAGGATGTTATGGCATGGGCCGTTGTGCTCATCATTTGCGGTGGCGGACGCTTTGCCATTCGCGCCATTTATGGTAGCCAGCTCTGGCGCTTTAAAAGCAATTCCGATGCGCATCTCCCGCGTACGCTCATCGTAGGAGCAGGGGAGACCGGCTCTCTTTCCATCAAACGTATGCTCAACGGAGACCCCGATATGATCGGTGATCCGGTTGCCGTTGTTGACGATGACCCCAATAAGCAAAACCAGCGTATTCATGACGTAAAGGTCTGCGGTACTTGCGCCGATATCCCTAATATTGCGCACGATTGTGAAGCGGAGCAGATTGTCGTGGCAATTCCGAGCGCCACGCATGAAGAGCGTCAGCGTATCTATGACCTATGCATGAAGACAGGCCTTAGGGTCCTCACGCTCCCCAATGTCCGCGATATTCCGCAGGATGGTGTAGGCAGGGTTGCCCTTCGTGAGGTCGAAATCAGCGACTTGCTTTCTCGTGAGGAAAAATCGCTTGATCTTAACCAGATAGGCTACGTTTCCGGTAAGCGCATTTTGGTCACGGGCGGCGGCGGATCTATTGGCTCAGAGCTTGTACGTCAGTTGCTTCCGGCAAAACCTGCGCAAATCGTGTTGTTCGACATTTACGAGAACACTACCTACGAGCTATATCACGACATCATCAAGACCGCTCATGATCAAGGCACTGATATTCAAGTCTATATCGGCTCCATTACGCATCTCCCAGCGATTACCAAGGTCTTTGAGAAGTATCATCCTCAAGTTGTTTTCCACGCTGCAGCCCACAAACACGTTCCTCTTATGGAACACAACGCCCGCGAGGCAATCGAGAATAACGTTTTTGGCACGCTCAACGTCGTACGCCTTGCCGACAAGTTCCAGTGCAGCCACTATGTGCAGATTTCTACCGATAAGGCCGTTAATCCCACGAACGTAATGGGCGCCACCAAGCGTATGGACGAGATGATCGTTCAGTATTACGCGGCAAACAGTAAGACCATCTTTACGGCTGTTCGCTTTGGCAATGTTCTGGGTAGTCACGGATCGGTCATCCCGCTGTTTAAGCGCCAGCTTCGTGAGGGTGGCCCTATCACCATTACGCACAAGGACATCACGCGTTACTTCATGACCATCCCGGAGGCCAGCAAGCTTGTCATTACTGCCGGCGCTCTGGCGCATGGTGGCGAGATTTTTGTACTGGACATGGGTGAGCCGGTCAAGATCTACGACCTTGCCATCAACCTTATTACGCTGAGCGGTCTTAAGCCTGGCAAAGATATCCAGATTAAAGAAGTCGGCTTGCGTCCTGGCGAAAAGATGTACGAGGAGCTCCTTATGGACAACGAGCAGCTCCTGCCTACCGAGCATTCCGAGATTCGCATTTCCACAGCCGAGGCCGACAAGATGGAAGAGATCAAAGACAAGCTCGAGAAGCTTCATGACTGCCTCGACAAGGAAAACGACACGGTTAAGTCCGTTCTCGCCGAGGTTGTGCCTACGTATCATCCGCAGTTTAACGATTAGGGATAAGGAGTCACGATGGATATCAAGCCCTTTGAGAATAAGGTTTGGCTAAGCTCGCCGACCATGCACGGCGATGAGCTCAAATACATTACCGAGGCATATGAGACCAACTGGATGTCGACGGTAGGGGAGAATATCAACGAGGTCGAACGCCAAATGGCCGAAAAGATAGGTTGCGGCTATGCCGTTGCCCTTTCTTGCGGCACTTCCGCGCTGCATCTTGCCATGAAGCTCGCTGGAATTAAGCCCGGTGATGAGGTCCTTTGCAGCGATATGACGTTCGACGCTACGGTTAACCCAGTTGTTTATGAGGGCGATGTTCCTGTATTTATCGATACCGAGCGTGACACTTGGAATATGGATCCCGTCGCTCTTGAAAAGGCCTTCGAACTGTATCCGACTGCAAAGGTCGTTGTGGCGGCGCATCTTTACGGAACGCCTGGCAAAGTCGAAGAGCTTCGTTCAATTTGCGATGCGCACGGGGCTGTCCTTGTTGAGGATGCTGCTGAGTCACTTGGCGCCACGTATAAGGGTCGTCAGACTGGTACGTTTGGTGACATCAGCGCCATTAGCTTTAACGGCAATAAGATCATTACCGGTTCCGCTGGTGGCATGCTTTTAACTGATAGCAAAGAGGCAGCCGATAAAACGCGCAAATGGTCGACCCAGTCGCGCGAAGCTGCTCCGTGGTACCAGCACGAGGAGCTGGGTTACAACTATCGCATGAGTAATGTGATTGCAGGCGTGGTGCGTGGTCAGATTCCCTATCTGGAGGAACATATTGCCCAAAAGAAGGCTATCTATATGCGCTACAAGGAGGGCTTGAAGGGTCTTCCTGTTAGTATGAACCCCTATGATCCCAGCGTATGCGAGCCGAACTTCTGGCTTTCTTGCTTGCTGATTGATGCCAACGCGATGTGCAAGCAGGTTCGTGGCGAGAGTGAGGCTCTTTACGTAAGCGAGCCTGGAAAAAGCTGCCCCACCGAAATCCTTGAGGCTATTGCTGCCATTAACGCCGAGGGTCGTCCCATCTGGAAGCCTATGCACATGCAGCCTATTTATCGCATGAATGCTTTCGTAACGCGTGAGGGCAATGGTCGAGCTAAGACCAATGCATATATTTCCGGCGGTTCAACGGGTGCAGATGGCTTTCCTTTGGATGTAGGCGCCGATATCTTCCATCGTGGTCTCTGCCTGCCCTCCGACAACAAGATGACTCCCGAGCAGCAGGACGTAATCATCGAAGTGATTAGGCGTTGTTTTGAGTAGGCTTGGTAACGAGACGTTCTATCAGCGATATGGTAAGCGAGCAATAGATCTTTGCCTTTCACTCATACTTTTGATTTTATTCTGGTGGGTACTGGCTATTGTCGCTCTGCTGGTGCGATTCAAGCTCGGTAGTCCAGTGCTGTTCAGGCAACCACGTCCGGGTAAGGACGAGAAAATCTTTAACCTTTATAAGTTTCGTTCGATGACCGACGAGCGTGATGAAAACGGCAATCTTTTGCCTGACGAGATGCGTCTGACAAAGTTTGGCAAGGCATTGCGTGCGACAAGTCTAGACGAGCTGCCAGAGGTGTTCAATATCGTACTTGGAGAGATGGCCATCATCGGACCGAGGCCTCAGCTGGTTCGCGATATGGTATTTATGACACCAGAACAGCGCCGGCGCCATTGTGTGCGCCCCGGCCTTTCTGGTCTTGCTCAGGTGAACGGGCGCAATGCAATTGCCTGGGATGACAAGCTAGCCTACGACCTGGACTATATCGAGCACATCACGTTCGCGGGTGATGTCGCCATTTTCTTCAAGACCCTTGCCAAAGCCTTCGTGAAACAGGAGGGCATTACCGAGGACGGAATGGCTACCGCCGCCGATTACGGCGATTACTTGCTCGCTATGAAGCGCGTGACGCGTGAGAAGTATGACGACCTGCAAGCGCAGGCAAAGAAATTATTGGACGAAACGGTCGTGATCCTGTGAGCGAAGGCGTCAATGCGTTCGGCCTTGTATCCATCGTGATGCCATCGTACAACTCTGAACGCTTTATCGCGGAGAGTATAAAAAGCGTGCAGTTGCAGACATATGGCGATTGGGAGTTGCTAGTCGTTGACGACTGCTCTAAGGACGGTACCGTCGCCATCGCCGAGGCTATAGCCAAGGATGACCCGCGAATCCACGTTTTCTCAAATGAGCTCAATTCGGGCGCAGCGTGCTCGCGTAACCGCGCGCTTCGAGAGGCTAAGGGCGATTGGATTGCCTTTCTGGACAGCGATGACCTTTGGAAGCCGGAGAAGCTCAAGAAGCAACTGGCGTTCATGAGCAAAAACGGCTGCAGCTTCTCGTACACGGAGTATGAGACGATTGACGAGAGCGGAAGATCTCTGGGGCGTCGCTACTCGGGTCCGAAGCGCATAACGCGCGCTGGCATGCGCCGCTTCTGCTGGCCGGGTTGCCTGACCGTGATGTACGACAGGCGGAAGATTGGCGTGGTTCAGATTGCGGACCTGAAGAAGCACAACGACTACGCCATGTGGCTGAAGGTTTCTGCCAATGCGGACTGTCTGCTGCTGCCCGAGGTTCTCGGGCGATATCGGGTGAGAACCTCATCCGTTTCGCACGGCGTTGGATTTAGGGGCCAGGTCGCTCATCTCTACGTACTTTGGCACGAGGGCGAGGGCATATGCGCTTCGCTCGCTTGCTGGAGAACATTCATAAATCTGGTTTTTGGTGCGTACAAGAAGATGAAGTACGTTAACAACTGTGACTGAACATGCGAGGCAAGGCTTTCTATAGATGGAAATGATTAGACACATAAAAAGGGTGGGCATTATCGGTCACTTCGCCGAGGGGCTTGACATGGCGGACGGCCAGATCGTGAAGACTCGTACGGTCCGTGAGCTGCTACGCGATGTCTGCGGGAATGAGAATGTCCGCTTTGTCGACACACGTGGATGGCAGAAGCATCCCTTTGCCCTTCTGCGCGAATGTATCGAGCTCGCGAAGTTCGCGGACGTCCTCGTTATGCTCCCGGCGCACAACGGGGTGAAGGTCTTCGCACCGTTGCTCGTTTTCCTGCGAAATCGATATGGCTGCAAAGCCGTGTACTCGGTTGTCGGTGGGTGGCTCGCCGAGTTTATCGCTGGACAGTCTTTCCTCACTAAGAACCTCAAATCATTCGATGCGATACTCGTTGAGTCCGACCGAGTTAAAGATCTGCTCATCGAGCAAGGCTTCGACAACGTGCTTGTTGTATATAACTACAAGCGTCTGCCTTTGCTGGAGTCCTCCGAGCTTGAGCGGCCGTCCAGTGAGCCATGGCCTTTAGCAATTTTCTCCCGTATCTATGAGGACAAGGGTATCGATGATGTCGTGTGGGCCGTTCGCGAGGCGAACGGCCGTCTTGGTCGTATCGCCTTCAAACTCGATATTTACGGAAATGTGCTGCCCGAGTACAAGGAGCACTTCGATTCACTGATGGCCGGCTGTGACATCTCTGAAGTTGCCTACAAGGGCGTAGCGCCTGCAGGAGAGAGCACGTCTGTCCTTAACGGGTACCTCGCATTGGCCTTTCCAACGAGGTACCCGGGCGAAGGCGTCCCAGGCACCGTGGTCGATGCTTACTGTGCCGGTATCCCCGTAATTGCGTCGCAATGGCCAAGTTATGCCGAGATGGTCAAAGAAGGCGAAACGGGCTTGACGTATGAATTCTGCAATCGTGAGGCGTTGCTGGATATCCTACTTAATCCCAGGCTGCCCAAGCAGCTGCTTGAAATGAAAAAATCTTGCCTTCACAAGGGGCACGACTACTCGTACGAAACGGGCTTGAGGACATTCAAGCTTCTTGTTGAAAGCAATTTCGATGTGCACAAACAATAAACCTCAGCGACTGCTCTGCATTGTGTCGAATATGGACACAGGTGGTGCTGAAACATTCTTAATGAAGATGTATCGACAGCTAGATCGAACGCGTTATCAGATGGACTTTGTTGTTTCCGGCGATAAGCGAGGCTATTACGAAGACGAAATCGAACGCCTTGGAGGCAGAGTTTTTAGAATCACTCGTAAAACGAAAGATTATTCTGCCTACCGACGCGAGCTCACACTTGCAGTTCGTGATGATGGATGCCCCAACGTGCTTCGTATTGGATCGGATGCACTTTCAGCAATAGATCTCTGGGTTGCCAAGAAAGCGGGTGCATCTCGACTTTTTATGCGTTCAAGTAACGCCAGTGACGGCAAGGGCGTTATTGGTCAGTTTATTCAGAAAGCTATTCGCCGACCTTTGACCTCAATTGCAGATGTAAAGATTGCACCTTCTGAACTTGCTGCCGAATATGCTTTTGGTCCTAAAGCCATTAGGCGAGGTGAAGTTCGATATCTTCACAATGCTCTTGATCTTAATCAATATCAGTTTTCTCTTGAAATGCGTAGGTCAATTCGCAATGAACTCGGTTTAAACGACAATTCTCTTGTTGTTGGACATGTTGGGCGCTTTACTGCTCAGAAGAACCATGAATTCCTCCTTAAAGTATTTGCTGAATTACTAAAACAAAGATCTGACGCCCGTCTCGTGTTGGTGGGCATGGGTGAGCTTGAGCACAATATTCGTGAGAAAGCAAAAGTTTTGGGAGTACTTTCTAATATCATTTTTACTGGCCTGCGCTCTGATATCCCGGCTTTATTGTCTGCATTCGATGTTTTCGTTCTGCCATCATTATATGAGGGCATGCCAAATGTCGTAATTGAAGCTCAGGCCGCAGGCCTTCATTGCGTCGTTTCTGACACGGTAACGAGAGAAGTAAATGTCACAGGCGATGTTGCGTTCCTGCCCTTTACTGATACTGATCTTTGGGTTAATTCGGTGTTGTGTGCTGGCGAAGCAGCAAGGGTTGATAAACGAAATCAGATGGCAGATGCCGGTTATGACATCAATGAAGAAGTCAAGCGATTCGTTACCCTGGTCTATGAAGCCGACGATAACGCTCGGGAGTTACAGTAAATGATTCCATATTTAACCTTTATCATCATTGCTGGAATCGTTGCCCTTATCTATAGGGGGGTTTGCGAGGGCGGAGATATCCGAAAGAGCGATGGGCTAAAGGATGTTAACTGGACGCCGTACGCCGTCTGCCTTTTCGTCGCCCTTATCTGTTTCGTGGCTGTCCGCGATATTACAGTCGGAGCGGATAATCCAAATTACCTCGGATCCTTACATTACTATGCGGGCATCTCGTGGGGTGAGGTGTTTACCGCTAAGCTCGTATGGCCATACGATTATGAACCGCTTTACTTCCTGCTTACGAAAATTTGCGCTCATTTCTATTTATCTGACCATGCATTCTTTTTTATTATCGGTATTTTGATTTATCCACTGGTATTTGATTTTTTTATACGCTATAGCGAATCTCCCTATGTCAGCTTTCTCATCTACTGCGCTTTAAGCCTCTTTGCATATAGCCTAGGCGTTTACCGCCAGATGATTGCTCTTTCGATTTGTTTATTTTCAACTCGTTGGATCGACTCTAATAAACCAATTCCATTTGTTCTCACCATAGTTCTTGCCATGGCCTTCCATTCATCATCGATATGCTTCGCTCTTCTCTGGTTTTACAAAAAAATAGATGTAATGCACTTACTTAAGATTGCGATTCCTGTCTCCTTTCTCTTCCTTGCTCTTGGGCGCGCTTTGGCAATGGTGGCTGTAAAGATTTTTCCGCAGTATGCTCATTTTGTTGGTTCAAAATATGATGTTGAAGGCGGAAGCTTTAGCATGCTTGTCATTCTCTTATTTGTGGCGGTTGTTGTTCTTTTCGCGCTTCGGGATACGAATGATTTCGAAAAAAGTCCTCAAATGGTGAAAGTCTCTATTTTTGCGCTGAGTCTAGCGCTGTGTCTCCAGGCTGCATCATATTCAATGGTCATCATGGGACGAGTTCTCTCTTATTATTCTATTTTCTTAGCCATTCTTATTCCTTATTTGATGATGCATTGTTTTGGCAGACATGGACGAGTGCTGAGTTTTTATTTCGTAGTACCTATCTCAATCGCTTTATTTGCCAACAGTATGGCAACTTTAATTTAGTCATCCACTGTAATTCAGGAGTTTCAAGTGAACAAGCTTTCAAAGTTTATTAATAAGGTTTCAAAATCATTCAAAGAAGACGCGTTCTTGAAGTGGAAGGACACCTGCAATGACCTTCTGACATTCGATAAAAACTTAAATGATTTCGACGATAAATATTCTGGGTAGCGCACAGAGATGTGGTGTAAGAGGCGGGGCATGCCCCGCCTCCGCCCTTTCTTGAAAGGGAGGGGACACCGCCTAGAATTCGTCGTTGGAGTAATGAAGGTGACGAATGGAAGGAAAGGCGATGCCCCAAGAAG
>JAUMSH010000083.1 GCA_031292915.1 Collinsella sp. | reverse complement strand
TTCTTGGGGCATCGCCTTTCCTTCCATTCGTCACCTTCATTACTCCAACGACGAATTCTAGGCGGTGTCCCCTCCCTTTCAAGAAAGGGCGGAGGCGGGGCATGCCCCGCCTCTTACACCACATCTCTGTGCGCTACCGTCTGCCTCTTCGTTTTGTATAAATTACGGTACAGATTGTATATATTTACGGGATACCGCCGTGTTCTCCCGAGGTACCCCATCCTGGCCCGTGCAAAAAACGGAGTATTCTGCAACGTGACCGCGCCAGCAATACCCCGAGCGGGCAAACCTTTAGGGCGCTGCGTCATTTTGGGTTCCGACATGGCGAGAATGACGCGCCCCTGCTCCGGAAAACGACGAAATCTGACTCAGAACGCTCGCTAGGGATATCCGAAAGCCACCGTTGACGACGTCAAATCATATGCAGACAACTCGAACTGCAGAATACTCCAAAAAATGCACGGCGCACCCCATGGGACCCATTGCCGCATGGTAGGAAACAGGCCCACGGCATCCTCTAGATGCATTCCCGAGGAAATCACATTTGAACTAGCGATCGGATACGGCAAACAAAAAGGGCCCCGAGCGTAGTTGCTCGGGGCCCTTGGTTCACCTCGCTCTAGCGGGCGATGCGTGTGTTATTTACGCTTGCCGCCGCCGTCGCCGGGGCGACGGGAGCTGCCGCCGCGCTTGCCGCCACGGCTGTTGCCGTAGCTGCCACGGTTATCGCGACCGCCGGCGCGGCCGCCACGGGAACCGGCCTGGTTGCCGCCACGCCCACCACGATAGCCGCCGCGACGCTCCTCGCGGGTATCGTCGTAGTTGCGCCAGTCATCGCGATGATCGCGGCTGGCACGCGGGTCACGACGATCGCGCGACTCGTTAGAACGAGCGGCGCCGCCGCGGCCGCCATTGCCGCGAACACCCTCGCGACGCTCGCCGCCGCGGCTACCGCGCTCTTCAAAGCGCTTGCCGCCACGGGACTCGCCACCGCGGGCACCGCGCTCACCACGGCCCTCGCCGCCACGGCGCTCATCGCGCCCGCCGCGCTCGCCGTCGCGACCGGAACGACGGCGGTCGCCCGCACCGCGCTTGCCACCGCGCGAACCGTGGCCCTCGTCCTCGCGCTCGACACGACGACGGCCACCGCGATCCTCGTCCTCGCGGCGGCGGCGATGCGCCTCGCCCTGGAACTGCTTGGCACGACGCTCGGCACGGTTGCCACGCGGGGCCTGCTCGACAGCACCGCCGCGCTCCTCGGCAGCCACCTCGCGGGCCACGCTCTCAACAGCCTCGTCCACGCGAGCCTGAACGCCCTCGCGCACGCGGGTCTTGCCGCCGCGCTTGGGACGGCTCGGACGCTCGCCGTCGCCGCGACGCTCGTCGCGACCGCGGTTGGAACGACCGGCCACATCGCCGTAGTCATCGCCGTTGCGCTTGCCGTCGCGACGCGCCTGCTCAAGCTTCTTCTTGCTCTTGGACTTGCCGCGCTTAGTCTTCTTCTTCACCTTAAAGGCGGCAGGATCGCGCTCGGGGTCAACGGCGGGCGGGTTGGGACCCACGTGCAGGTCGCCGGCTTCGTAAATATCGGCCGTCTTGTCCATGAGCTTCTCGATCTCGTAGAACTCGTCGACGTCCTGCTCGGTCACAAACGTGATGGCCCAGCCCAGCTCGCCAGCGCGGCCCGTACGGCCAATACGGTGGATGTAGTCGGTCGGCTCGGCCGGCACGTCAAAGTTCACGACGTAGCGCACGTCGCTGATGTCGATGCCGCGGGCGAGCACGTCGGTTGCCACCAGCACGTCGACGGTACCGTCGCGGAAGGCCGAAAGGGCACGCTCGCGCTGGGCCTGGCTGCGGTTGCCATGAATCGCGGCGGCCTTGATGCCCTTACGTTCCAGACGACGGCAGCAGCTGTCGGCGCGGTGCTTGGTGCGCATAAAGACGATAGTGCGCTCCGGGCCCTCCTTCTTGAGGAACTCGGGCAGCAGGTTGTTCTTGGCCTCGATGGACACCGGGAACACAAACTGGTCGACGGTGTCGGCGGTCGACGTGGCGGGCGCGATCTCTACGCGGGCCGGGTCGCTCACCAGGTCGGTGATCTCGCCCACGGCCTCCTCGTCGAGGGTCGCCGAGAACAGCAGCGTCTGGCGCTCGGCCGGCGTCTCGCGCACAATGCGACGGACGGCGGGCAAAAAGCCCATGTCAAGCATGCGGTCGGCCTCGTCGAGCACCAGCACCTTAACCTCATCCAGGTGGCAGGCGCCCTGCTCGATCAGGTCGACCAGACGACCCGGCGTAGCAACTAGGATATCGCAACCGTACTTAAGTGCCGCGGTCTGCGGCTTGTAGCTCACGCCGCCCACGACGGTCACGGCGACATGGCCGGTGACGTCGGCGACCTTGCTCGCGACCTCGTCGATCTGCTGGGCAAGCTCGCGCGTAGGGGTGATGACAAGCATCACGGGGCCACGGCCGTTGCCCTCGGGCTTTTTAGCACCGCGACGACGGTTGCGGCCGCCGCGCTCGCGCACGGGCTTGGGAGGAGCGATGTGCTCCAAATTGTTCATGGTCGGCAGCAAAAAGGCGGCCGTCTTGCCGGTACCGGTCTGAGCAGCGGCAAGCAGGTCACGGCCCTCGAGCACCACGGGGATGGAGCCGGCCTGCACGGGCGTCGGCGCCGTGTAGCCCAGGTTCTCGATAGCACGAAGCATCTCGTCGGAAAGGCCCAGCTCGTCAAAGGCGGGCAGGCTCTCGGTAGCGGACTCGACGGCCTGGGCAGCATTGGCCTCATCGGCGGCATCGAAGGCAGCCTGGGTCATAGCCTCGCGGGCCTCGTCCAGAATCTCGGCGTCCGTGACGTCGGATACAGAATTACGCATATGTTGTTGTTCCTTATCTGCACGCGCAATGGGCACGGCATGCGGCCGCGCGGGCGTGCTTGGTAGTGCGCTAATACATACAAAAACAGGTGCGCACAGAGAGGACGTTGCTCAGCACGCTGGCGATCGCTTTGGCAGCCCTATCACGCGCCGTCCAGACGCAGCAGCTCTAAGCGATGGAGCAGATTCGCCGCCGGTTAGTATACCCGTACTCCGTATGCCCCCACGTAAACCACAGATGACGAGGCGGACGCGGCGGGTCCGGCTGATTGTCTCGGTCTGTAACATCTACAGGGCAAATCTTCCTCTACGTGTTACAGATCGAGACAAACGGTCGACACGGCTCACAAACGTCTCAATCTGTAACAGTTACCGAGTAAAATCGGCCCTAATTGTTATAGATCAAGACAGAGGGGGACTTCCGTCCAGTCCAAACCAAATCTCTCAGGCTTCCTGCAATTTCGAACATGTGGCCTATAATGTTGCTTTGGTTACGCTATATATTGCGCAGCCATTTAATACGTCGCCCACCGGGGGCCATTAATTCCTATCGCCATATTGGCTAGGAAGCAATCAAAGGAGGTATCCGTGGCAGCAGAGACGCCTTGCTCGGTCCTCTATAACGATATTCGCTCGTTCGGCGGTCTTAAACATCTCGAGATCGCCCGAATGCTCATCAATGGAAACTCTTATCTCGGCAGTACCCTGCTCGAGAAATGCTCTTCCAACCGCTCGTATCTCACCCGTTACATCGTCCATCGCAAGCCTGACCAGTGCGCGCCCTCCATCTACAGCGACTTTACCGTCACCACGCTCAACCTTTCCTCGGCAATCTGCAGCAAGCTCGGCGGCGGCGAGTCCGCCTATCGGGCAATCGCCGAGCACTATCGCGGTCCGGCCGCCAACGAAATGATGTCGGCTCTCGCCAGCTACAAGCTGGACAGCCGTCTATATGCAAATGCCCTCAATCGCATCGACAACTTTGACGGCAATGCCGTGCGCGAGAAAAGCACGCTTTACCTTATGCTCTTTGTGGCAACGGGGGCGCTCGCCGATCCCGTTCAGGGCGTGGCCACCGTCGAGCGCTTTTGCGACAGCAAGACGGGCGAGCACTTTGGCACCACCGAAACTACCGTCGGACGTGGCTTTATGAGCAGCCTGGAGCAGCCGCGCACCGTCGCCCCCAACCTCGGTCTGCTCAGAACCCATGCCGACAACTGCGCCGACATGCAAATCCATCCCCTCACACGCGATCCGCGCGGCACCGTAATTGGTTCTTTGCCCAAAACCTCGCCCAGCATCACCGATGTGGGCGCCGACGCATCGCGCGAGCATCTTCGCATTTGGCTTGAGGGTGAGCACTGGTACGCCCAGGGCCTTGGATCGACCAACGGCACGGTACTCGAATCGGGTGCAGGCAACGGCGATATTGTGATTGAGCCGCCGCGCGACCAACGCGAGCCCGGCAAGATCTATCCCCCAGTGGAAATCGAAAACAGCGACAGGCTCCATCTGGGTCTCTACACGACATTCCTTGTCATTGTGGACTAGCGCGGACGGCGATCGAAAGACGGTCGCCGTCCGTCTTTCGTCTTCTACCTTCTGCGTCGTAAACGACAATGCTCAGCGGTATACGTGGGCAGTGCGGCTATCATGGTACTTTACCGATATCCGCACTGCTCACGTATACGTGCGGCAACCCATGCCAGACAAAGGAACGCCATGGATACTACCGATAGCGCCTATGGCGACAAACTCATCCGTCTCGATACGTTCGATACCGCCGTGGCGGTCGACCCCAGCGCCGAGGACGACGCCAAACGTCGGTTTATGACGCTTATTCTCCAGACGGCCCACCGCAACAACGGCAACATCGGGCACGTGCTGCGCGCGACCAACACGAGCGGCGAGGTCTTTGCCGTCAAGCTACTCAAGGACAACGCTATCCTTTCCGGCCAAGCCCCCGACCGCTCCGCCGAGCAATCGGCAGCGCACCTGGCCAACACCGCTGCGCTGTTCGAGGAGTACCGTCATCTGTGTACCGTCTCGCACCTGCGCGGATTTCCGCGCGTCTATGGCTACGGATCGTGCGAGGATGACCCGCTCATCCTCATGGAGTGGGTCGAGGGCACCTCGCTCAAGCAGGCGCTGCCCCTGCTTCCGCACGACGCCTCGGGCGGGCTGACCACCCAGATGGTCGCCGCCGTCGGAAACGCCGTGCTTCGTGCGCTCTTGATGACCCAAGGCCTCGTGAATCCGGTCATCCATCGCGACCTGTCGCCTGCCAATATCATGTTCCGCACCACTAGCCGAACGCTCGAGCAGCAGATTGCTGATTGTTCCTTTGACCCCTGCCTCATCGACATGGGCTCCGCGACCATGGCTCTCGGCGACGACACGATCACCCGGCGCGCCGACATCTGGCGTTTTGCCACGCCCGCATACGCCGCGCCCGAGATGCTCACGCAGGATATCGAAGGCATCGCGGCCCTTCGCCGTTCGCTGGCAATCGACGTCTATGCGCTTTCGAGCATTCTGTACCAGCTCTACAGCGGTCGCAAACCGTTTGACTTTGAGTCGACGAACGCCGCTGCAACCGGCTCGTTCTATCTCGTAAAGACCAAGACCAAGCCGGCACCGCTCGAGCCGCGCTGCGAGGGCGATGAGGCGCTCGTCCAGATCATCATGAAGGGTCTCTCAGTCGAGCAGTGCGATCGTCCCACCGAGCAGCAGATGCTCGAGGTGCTCTCGGCATACCTCACCGACGCCGAATCCGAAGGCCGCGAAGGTGCAGGAGACGAGGCCGCAATTGATATCGATTCTGGCACGCACCTTAAGGTCGACGTCGCCGGCGAGCGCGCACGAGAGATCCTGAATCAGGCCCGCCACGATGCCATGACCCGCCGCCGCTTTATTATCGGCGGCGCTATCGCAGCCGTTGCGGGGCTCAGCGTTATCGGGGCGGCAACCCATGGCTTTGGCATCCCCGCCTACCTTGACGGCATCCGCGGTTCACTTGACGACTACACCTGGGATCAGCTGCAGGAGATTTCGCTCAAGATTAAGGCCGCCGAGACCCGTAGCGAGGCACGCGAGATTGCCAAGCGCTATCACCTGCTCGATGACAACGGGCATATCCCCTATCCATGCACCAAGCGCGTCACGCTCACCAACGGGCTGCAGGTTGGCGCGCAGCTTGTGGGTATCCGCCACGACGAGCTTCTAGACGGTACGGGCAAGGCCGGGCTGACGTTTATGTTCGACGCGGGTATTGCCGAGCGCAACGCTGCAGCTGAACCGCCGAGCGCCGGCTGGGCAGATTGCGAGCTGCGGGAATGGCTCAACGGCGACGGCCTTAAGCTGCTACCCAACGAGTTGCGCGCGCTCATTAAAGGGGTCAAGAAGGTCTCGAACAATGTGGGCGCCGCCAACAGTGCATCGTGTCTGAGCGAGTTGCCCGCAACCCTTTGGCTGCCCGCCATGGTCGAGCTGTGCGGTACGCAACCGCCCGATTCGTTTGCCAAGGACTATCACTACCTGGCAGACATCTACAACAGCGAGGGCAAGGAGTACCAACTCTTCCGCGAGCTCAAGGTGAGCCCGTATTCCACGAACGAGACGATGGTCCGTCAGTGGAAGGGCAAGGACACCTGCTGGTGGGAGCGCACGGTGAGCCCCGACTCATCGGAGAGTGGAGGCACACTCTATTTGAATCGCGTGGGCCACGACGGCGACGCCTTTACGTACGCAACGCCTGCGGACAAGCCAAACAAACGAACCTGTGTGATCCCCGGATTCTGTATCTAGAGAGCGGGCGTCTTGCCGTGACGGGACCCCTCCCCGGCAATTGTCTCGATCTGTAACAGTTAGAGGTCATATTTGCTGCTAGATGTTACAGAACGAGACATTGAGTTTCCTGCCAACTGTTTGTCTTGATCTGTAACAAATACTCGGTAAAACGGGGTCTAGTTGTTACAGATCGAGACGTTAGTTTTCGGCTGAAATGTTTGTCTAAATCTGTAACAGCTATGGTTCAAAAACCGGTCCAGACGTTACAGATTGAGATGATTGGTTGGGACGGTCCATCGGCCAACCAACTATCCTCATCTGTAACGAAATGTCATACATTTCTTTCTGTACTGTACACCCCCAGGGGGTATGGGTGTATAGTATCAGCAGGTTAACAATTCCAACACCGAACCACAGAAAGGAGAAGCCATGGCTCAAGATAAGTTTGACGTGGGCGGCATGACGTGCGCCGCCTGCCAAGCGCATGTGGACCGCGCCGTGAGCAAGCTCGACGGCGTCCAAAGCGTCGCGGTCAACCTGCTTGCCGGCTCCATGCTGGTCGACTACGACCCCGCGCAGGTCACCCCCGATGACATCTGCACCGCCGTCGATCGCGCGGGCTACTCGGCCTCACCCGTCGACGCGGGCACCGGTGCCGCCGGCTCAAACGGCAGTGCGCAAGCCAGGTCCGGCGCCGCCCATATGGAGTCGCCCACCAAAAAGCTGGAGGCCGCCGCCTCCGCCATGCGCACCCGCCTCATCATCTCGATCATCTTCCTCATCCCGCTGTTCTACATAGGCATGGGGCACATGCTCGGTTGGCCACTGCCCGGCGTCTTCACCGACCACACCCACAGCATGACGCTCGCGCTCACCGAGCTCGTCCTGCTCATCCCCATCGTCTACGTCAACGACGCGTACTTTATCAACGGGTTTAAATCACTCGCGCACGGCGCGCCCACCATGGACGCCCTCATCGCCGTCGGCGCCACCGCGTCCATCGCCTGGTCGCTCTACGCCATGTTTATCATGGCCGACCAGCTGGCCGCGGGCCAGGTCCACGAGGCCATGATGACGGGCATGGACAATCTGTATTTTGAGAGCGCCGGCACGATCCTGTCGCTGGTCACCGTGGGCAAATACCTCGAGACGCGCAGCAAGTCCAAGACCGGCGGCGCCATCGAGGCGCTCATCGACCTGGCGCCCAAGACCGCGACCATCGTGGCCGACGACGGCACCGAGACCGCTGTGGACGTCGACGCCATCCTTCCCGGCCAGGTGCTGCGTGTGCGCCCCGGCGAGTCCATCCCTGTCGACGGCGTCGTACTCGAGGGCGCTTCGGCCGTGGACGAAAGTGCGCTGACCGGCGAGTCTATCCCCGTGGAGAAGACCGCCGGCGACACCGTCAACGCCGCCACCGTCAACCGCACCGGATCGTTTACCTTCCGCGCTACGCGTGTGGGCGCCGACACGTCGCTCGCCAAGATTATCCAGCTCGTCGAGGACGCCAACGCCACCAAGGCGCCCATCGCCCGCATGGCCGACAAGGTCGCCGGCGTGTTCGTGCCCGTGGTGTTTGTAATCTCTGCCGTAACTTTTGTGGCGTGGATGGTGCCGACCGGAAGCATCAACGAAGCGCTCACCTCCGCCGTGGCCGTGCTGGTAATCAGCTGCCCGTGCGCGCTGGGCCTGGCCACGCCCGTCGCCATTATGGTCGGCACCGGCAAGGGCGCCGAGATGGGCATTCTGTTCAAGAGCGCCGAGGCGCTGGAGAATCTGCGCAGCGTGGGCACCGTGGTGCTCGATAAGACGGGAACGGTCACTCGCGGCAAGCCTGCCGTGACCGATATCGTGGTAGCCACGCGCGCCGACGGATCGCCCGCCATGAGCGAAAAGGCGCTGCTCAAGCTGGCCGCTGCGCTGGAGCGCTCAAGCGAGCACCCGCTGGCCGAGGCGATTATGGCCGAGTGCGAGGCGCGCGGAATCGTCGCACGCATGGTCGAGGACTTTGCCGCCGTGCCCGGGCGAGGCGTTACGGCACGCGAGGGGCAGAATGTCATCGCCGCCGGCAACGTGCGTCTGATGGACGAGCTGGGCGTGAAGGTTCCCGCCGGCCTTGCCGAACAGCTCGCCGCCGAGGGCAAGACACCGCTGTTCTTTGCCAAGAACAGCGAGCTTGTCGGTACCATCGCCGTGGCGGATGAGGTCAAAGAGACGAGCGCCGAGGCCATCGCCGCACTGCGCTCGCTTGGCGTCGACGTGCGCATGCTCACCGGCGACAACCGCGTGACAGCCGAAGCGATTGCCCGCCGCGTGGGACTGAGCAGCGAGCAGGTCATCGCCGACGTCCTCCCCGCCGACAAGGAACGCCACGTGCGCGAGCTGCAGGATGCGGGCAGCAAGGTCGCCATGGTGGGCGACGGCATCAACGACTCCCCCGCCCTGGCGCGCGCCGACGTGGGCCTTGCGATCGGCACCGGCGCCGACATCGCCAAGGAGGGGGCAGATGTGGTGCTCATGCGCAGCGACCTCATGGACGTCGCCCGCGCCATCGAGCTGTCGCGCGCCACAATTCGCAACATCAAGCAGGACCTGTTCTGGGCGCTGTTCTACAACGGCATCGGCATTCCGCTGGCGGCGGGCGTGTTCTTCCCTCTCACGAGTTGGCAGCTCTCGCCGATGTTCGGCGCCGCGGCCATGAGCCTGTCGAGTGTCTGCGTCGTGTCCAATGCGTTGCGCCTGCGAACCTTTAAGCCGAAAGTGGCAAAATAGGCTCACCATTCAGTCCATTTAGAACGGGTTTTCCAGATGCCCGAGATTGACCTGAAAGAGGAGC
Source organism: Collinsella sp. (assembly GCA_031292915.1). Taxonomy (GTDB): domain Bacteria; phylum Actinomycetota; class Coriobacteriia; order Coriobacteriales; family Coriobacteriaceae; genus Collinsella. The sequence goes on along the minus strand of JAUMSH010000083.1, from coordinate 17,086 downwards.
GACGCGTACTTTGATACGCGAGCGACGGCTTGAAGGTCAAGGTCGGGTGCCTGGGAAAGCCGACACAACAGAGAGGAATATCCATGCGTTTCACAATTAAGACTTCCGGCCTTATGTGCGGCCACTGCGACGCCACCGTCGAGACGGCGCTGCTCAACGTTACCGGCGTAACCGATGCCGACGCCGATCACGAGACCCAGACTGTCCAGGTGGAGTGCGCCGACACCGTGACCGCCGAGCAGCTCGCCGCCGCCGTCGAGGGCGCCGGCGAGAAATTCCATGCCCTGTCCGTAACCGCCGCGTAGCAGGCGCCACCTACTCCATCCTCAGAAGTTGCGGTGAAATACGGACTGTTGTGCCGCCCTAGGCCTTTAAACGGTCCGTATTTCACCGCAACTGACGGGGACATCCGGAAGATCGACCAGAAACGAGGACCCGACATGATGGCAGACCATAAATCGGTGACCCGCATGCTCAAGACGGCACGCGGTCAGATCGACGGCATCTTGCGGATGGTCGAGGAGGACCGCTATTGCGTCGATATTTCCACGCAGCTCATGGCCACACAGGCGCTCCTCGCGCGCATTAACGCCGACGTGCTCAAGGCGCATATCGAGGGCTGCGTGACTTCGGCAATCGAATCGGGTGACGAAGACCTCAAAGCCGCCAAGCTCGCCGAGATCGAACGCGTCGTCGACAAGCTCTCCAAGTAATTGGGGCATTGGGGACAGACTGCTTTGCGCCATCTTGGTGTATCGGGGACAGGTACGTTTGCACCACATTGGTGCAGATTAACCTGTCCCCCTTGCTCTAAATCGGGTATAAAGGCGTGCAGCATATCGAACGAAAGGCAATTTGCATGAATGACTTTATGAAGGGTCGCAATGGTGCCGATGAACTCACCATCGTGATGGGTTTTGCCGGCATCGTCATCGCGATGATCGGATCGATAGCCCGCATCCAGTGGCTCAGCTGGATTGCCATCGCCGTAATCGTGATTGGCGTGCTGCGCGGCCTGTCCAAAAATATCGACGCACGTCGCAAGGAGAACGAGGCCTTTGTCGCCGCGACTGCAAACGTACCCGGCTTGGGCAAGTTTGTAGCTAGCTTGGGCGGCGGAGCTGCAGCGGCCAGCACCTCACGCGCAGCCGGCACCAGTAAGGAAGACTTTGAGCGTGCCAAGCGCACAGCCAAGAAGATGTGGAAGGGCCGCAAGACCACGGCCTATCTCAAGTGCCCCAACTGCGGCCAGATGCTCTCCGTCCCCAAGGGCAAGGGCAAGATCCGCGTCACCTGCCCCAAGTGCCACGCCAAGATGGAGACGCGCTCCTAGCCGCCATACCATGGGACAAATAAAAGCCGAGGCCTCGCACTGAGACCTCGGCTTTTTTGATTATGACAAAGGGATTGCCCCTTTGTCACACCTATGCCACGCCGTCGCGGGCGAGCTCCTCGGCCAGTGCCTCGGACGGCATGGCCATAATCGTGTCGAGCTCGGCGTCCACCTCGGGAATACGCTTCACCTTGAGTTTGCGCACCAGATCACCACGGCACATCACGTACGCCGGCTCACGCAGTGCGCACAGGTCATCGAGCGGGTTCTTGCGCGTCACCAGGATATCGGCGGCCTTGCCGCACTCGATTGTGCCGGTCTCGCCGCCCAGCCCCAGCAGCTCGGCATTGACCTGCGTGGCCGTATGCAGCGCGAAGGCGTTACTCACACCCACGTACTTTGCAAAATAGGCCACCTCACGCCACATGTCGTACTGCGTCACGAACGGGCAGCTCGAATCTGTGCCAAGGCCCACCTTAACGCCAGCTTCCAGTGCGGCACGAGCACTCTCGATGATGCCCGAGCACACGATGTCGCCGTTCTTCTTTTGCGTATCGGTCGAATGGGTCTTTTCCGGGTCGAGCAATACAAACGGCAGCGCCGGGCTGATAGTGCAGGTCACACTCGGCGCACGTCCCTCGAGCTGCGTACCCGCGGCGCCGCGGTACAGTTCCAGGATCTCGGGCGTCAACGGAGCGCCGTGCTCAATCGTGTCAACTCCGGCCTGAAGCGCGGCCTTCACACCTTCGGTGCTCTCGACATGAGCCATGACAGGAAGGCCAACCTCGTGCGCCGCCTTGCACGCCGCCGCGGCAACCTCCACGGGCATACGCAACACGCCCGGCTCGCCCACCTCGGTAGCGTCGAACACGCCGCCCGTCACGAACAGCTTAATGACGTCGGCACCACGCGCATACAGGTCGCGCACCTGTTCGGCTGCCTCGGCGGGACTGTTGGCCACCTGGGCGAACAAGCCCGCACCATGGCCGCCCGGCACCGTGACGCCCGTTCCCGGCGCCACCAGGCGAGGACCTTGATACTTGCCGGCGTCGATGGCATTACGAACGGCGATGTCGGCAAACAGTGGGTCGCCCGCGCCGCGCACCGTGGTCACGCCGCTTGCCAGTTGTTGTTGGGCGCTGCCCTTAAAAATATGGCGCACGATGGCGCGCCCCACGGGATTATCGAGTTTCTTCATCAGCGCGCCCGCATCGCCGGCCGAGACAGGCTTGCCCGAACCGCACAGATGCACATGCATATTGATGAGACCGGGCATGAGATACGCGCCTGCCAGGTCGATGACCTCGGCACCTGCAGGTGCCTGCGCCACAGCACTCGGCCCCATCCACGTGATGACACCGCGCTCAACAGTCACGGCCATATCGGGTTGCGGCTCCATATGCTCCGAACCATCCAGGACGGTCGCATTGATAAACAACGTGGAACGATCGGCAGACGCCATATCGAGCTCCTTCCCCTCAGAAAACTTGAACATCTGTCCATTATTATCCAGTGTAGCCCGATTGCCACAGACATATCGGTTAACGGAGGGAAGAGGGGATGTGGGGGACGGAATACGCTGCAGTCCCACCCCAGCGACACCAGAGAAATATCTCGATCTGTAACAGATACAGGGTTGTTGGGCCCCTTGATGTTACAGATCGAGACATTCGGTCGACGTTTCACCGGTTTGTCTCGATCTGTAACAATTACGAACTCAAACAACTTCTAAACGTTACAGATTGAGACAAAACCTCTCAGCGCCCATACCACTGGCGTCTCCACTCCTCAGCCAATTCAGCCTGCCGAGGAATACCCGCCAACCTCATTTTCTCGACCAGCTTCCCCGGGTCTTTGAGTTCGTTAAACGTAAACCGAAGCACCTTATGCCCGAGCATTGTCAGATGAGATTCCCGCTGACGCTCTGCCACGAATGGGTCGACCGACTCCCGGCCCTCACCGTTCTGCAAGGTGTACTTCCCCTTTCCGTCGAGCTCGCCGATGACACACGTCCCGTCCTCGAGCCGCCAAAAATAGTCGACGCGAAACACCTGGCTCGGATCGAGCGGGTCGCGAAACTCCACCTGCAGCTCCGGAACCGGAAAGCCGTACGCAATAAAGAACGCTCGGAACCGAGACTCGCCGCCGTTTTCGGACAGCCCGTCCGCATACGACGCGATCACCTGTGCCCTGCGATACCCTCGCCTGCCCTCGCAATCGGCGCGGAGGCGCTCACACAAATCCCCACGTGATACGCCTTTCGCCCGCAGTGCAGAATCGGCAATCGCCAACCCGTAGGAGAACGGCGCACGCAGCAAGCAATCCTCCACCGTGCGCCAAAACGACGTCACCCGCACGCCATCAACACGCTCGAGCGCGCCCGCCATCTGTGGACGCAACAACCTGCACCCGCTGCTCAACGTCACCGAACAACCCGTCTTAACAAGAAAACGCGGCCCAAGCAGATCATTCGGCACCTCCAGACCCCATATCAGTGCGGCGTCATATCCCCAAAACGCCCAATCGGGATGAAATTCCGCAAGCCCTCTGATAGTCCTCAGCGCTCGCTCCGCCGGCGTCAATGCATCCCAATCATGCTGAAAACAGAACAGGTACGGCTCGGGCTCCGCGATATCGTCGGTTCCAACATGGCGTCGCAGCCACATGAGCTCGGTATTGTCATGCGTTGCGAGCAGCGCACCTTGCTTGGCCGTCTCCGTGAGCCGCGCGAGCATCCTATTCCGCGCCAACGTGTTGCGAGTCGCATGTTTGTGTTTGAGAACGGTATTAGAAACTTTCATCACCACCACGTCAGACAAATGGACCATCGTCACCGTTGCCTCCACTGACAAATGTCTTGATCTGTAACAGGAAGACCGATTTTTGGCCGCTAGATGTTACAGATCGAGATCTTTCGACAGCCGCCAACCTTCCGTCTCAATCTGTAACAGTTACGGGCCCAAACAGCCGCCAAACGTTACAGATTGAGACAAAGTCAGGGCAGCAGGGCGACGCCAGCCCATCCCCTACTACCACTCCTGCTCGTAGATGTTGAGGGACTTTACGTAGCGCCCCTGGGCGCCCATGATGTCGCGGACCAGGCGCAAAAAGAAGCTGATGCACGAGGTGTCGAAGCCGTCCTGCAGGTCCTCCGGATGCACCGCACCCGGCCCATCGACCGCCGTGTCGCTCAGGCGCGCGATGTCATACAGATAGAGCTGTCCCGCCGTCAGCCAGACATCGTCGACGCAGGCGAGGCGCACCGCAATCGCGCCGTCGCTCCAATGCTCCTTTTGCACGATATGCGGGTCGTAGGCATCAAAGCGACGGTCGGTGCGCGTATCCTTCAGCGCAACCATGCCGTTCGCAGGATCCTTGTCCAAAATGCCAAAGCGCGAGAAATACTGTGTGTCGCGCACCTGCTCGAGCCGCTTGAGCGAGGCAGGCGAAAGCGATGCCGGCGGCTCATCAACATACAGCTCGAGCAGCGTCTTGCCATGGCGATAGGGGCGCTCGAAGAGCAGCCAATCGGTAAACGCCATGTTGTAGGCCATGATTTCGTTTTGGGAAGGCTCGGTGCGATAGCTGAGCCACGGGTCGACAATGATCTCAAACTGCTCGCGCGCCGGCTCCAAAAACTGAAACTTCCGCAGCATCCAAAAATGGGCCATGTCGGCAATATCGTTGCCGACGGCTTCGGCCAGATGCGCTCGGTCTAAAACGTGGTCAGTCACGGCATCCTCCTCAAACTGATGAACCTCAATTTGAGCTTACGAGGAGGGTGGGCAGCCACTGTCAGCACGGACAAAATAGGCCTCCGGCTGCAAACCAACTGCTGACCAAACACTTGACGGGATGCTTGACCGAAAATGCGCACCGCAACAAAACCGCAGGTAAACATAGACGGCCAACCCGCCCTTTTGAGCCAGATGCCCACAGCCACCACAGAAACAACAGGTGACCACAGCCCAAGAAGTCGACAAATGAACACCCGTACGTCGACAAACGAGCAAATCGCTCGCAAAGAGTGTCCCCAACGACTAGACAAAAAAATGACTAGTCATTGGGGACGTTCTTAAATGACTACTTTACAGCTCCAGCGCCTCGGCGACCTCGGCCACGCAGGCCAGGGCGTCGGCCATGGCGTTCACCACGAGCGAGCTGCCGTTACGAGCGTCACCGGCAACATACACCGGCGCGGCATCCGCGGCGACGCCGTCGACACGCGCCGCAAGATGCGAGCCCTCGGCGGCCATCACAGGCAGCGGACGACCAGCAGTGGCAACGGGCACGCCAACGGCGTCGAACACACCGTGCTCCGGGCCCGTAAAGCCGCAGGCGATGAGCACCAGCTGGGCCGGCACCTCGTGCTCGGAGCCCGCGATACGCTCGGGCTTGCCAGCCGACCAATCCAGATCGGCCACGCGCAGGCCCGCGGCCGCGCCCTTATTGTCCAGCAGCACCTCGAGCGTATCCACACCCCAAGCGCGCATCTCGCCGCCCATGGCAGCGATGGCCTCCTGCTGGCCGTAATCGGTCTTCTTCACGTTGGGCCACTGCGGCCAGGGGTTGCTCGCCGCGCGCGCATCAGGCGCCGCCGGCAAGAACTCAAACTGGCGCACGCTGCGCGCACCCTGACGTACCGCCGTGCCCACGCAGTCGTTACCGGTATCGCCGCCGCCAATGACCACGACGTCCAGGCCGCGTGCATCGACGACAGGCTCGCCGCCATCGAGCACCGAGACGGTCGAGGCCGTCAGGTAGTCCACGGCATACACCACGCCGGGTGCGTCAATATTCTCAGCAGCCAGTCCACGCGGGGCGCGAGCACCGGCAGCCACCACGACGGCGTCAAAGCCATTGAGCTTGGCCGCCACCGCAGGGTTCGTAACGTCAGCACCCAGCTCAAACACAATGCCCAGCTCGCGCATAAGTGTCACGCGACGCTCGACCACGGACTTCTCGAGCTTCATGTTGGGAATGCCGTACATGAGCAGGCCGCCCGGGCGGTCGTCACGCTCAAACACCGTCACGCGGGCACCGCGACGCGCAAGCTCCCATGCTGCCACCAGACCAGCAGGACCGGAGCCCACCACGGCAACCGTGGGCGCGCCCTCCCCCGCCGGCTCAAAGCGGCGCGGACCGCCGTTGGCCCACTCATGGTCGCTGATCGCACGCTCGTTGTCATGGATCGTCGTGGGTTGGCCATCGACCGAACCCAGGTTGCACGCGGCCTCGCACAACGCCGGGCACACGCGACTCGTAAACTCGGGCATGGGCGAGGTGAGCGACAGGCGCTCGGCAGCCTCATCCCAGCGGCCGCGGTACACCAGCTCGTTCCACTCGGGAATCAGGTTGTGCAGCGGGCAACCGCTCGGGCGTGCCTTGCCAAAGCTCGCGCCCATCTGACAAAACGCCACACCGCACATCATGCAGCGGCTCGCCTGGGCACGGCGCGCATCGTCGTCGAGCTCCACGTACAGCGGATCGAAATCGCGGCTGCGCTCCTCCACGGGGCGAAGCTCGTGGGTCACGCGATCGATATCAAGAAAAGCACCGGGCTTACCCATGGCACTTACGCCTCCTTCTTGGTCGAAGCAACAGAGCTGGCGGTGGCGGGCGCAGCGCCAGCGACACCACCCGCCACATCAAAGCGAGCGACATCCGCGGCACTCGCGCGGCCGGTCACAATGTCAAACGCCAGCTCCTCGGCCTGCGCATGCGTCTTGCCCACGGCCTCGGCGGCGGCGACAATCGCCAGCACGCGCTCGTACTCGGTTGGAATGACCTTCACAAAGTGCTTGCTCATCGTCTCAAAGCTGTAGAGCAGCTTAATACCGCGCGGGCTCTGCGTCGCGTCCACGTGCTCCTGGATGAGCGCACGAATCTGCGCAAGCTCACCGGCCGTCGGGGCTTTAAGCTCAACGCTCTCGTGGTTCACACGGGCATCGAGCGTGCCGTACTGGTCAAAGACGTAAGCCACGCCGCCCGTCATGCCGGCGGCGAAGTTCTGCCCGACCTCGCCCAGGATGAGCGCCAGACCTCCCGTCATGTACTCGCAGCCATGGTTGCCGCAGCCCTCGACCACCACGGTGGCACCGGAGTTGCGTACGCCAAAGCGCTGGCCGGCCAAGCCGTTAATGAAACCGCGACCGCTCGTGGCGCCAAAGAACGCAACATTGCCCACGATGATGTTCTCGTCGAACTTGTAGGTCGCATGCGGGTTGGGGCGCACCGACACCTCGCCGCCCGAAAGGCCCTTGCCAAAGTAGTCGTTGGCGTCGCCGCACACGTTGAGCGTAATGCCGCGCGGCAGGAAGGCGCCAAAGCTCTGACCAGCCGAACCATCGCAATCGATGGTGATGGAGCCGGCGGGCAGGCCCTCGGGATGCGCCTTGGTCACCGCGTTGCCCAAGATGGTGCCCACGCAGCGGTTGACGTTGGCGATATCGGCGCGGAAGCGAATCGGAAGCAGGTGCGCACGGGCATCGGCCGTATAGGGCACAAACAACGTGGAGTCGAGCGTCTTGTCGAGCTCACTGTCCGCAGCCATCTGCGGCAGGAAGTGACGACCGTCGGCACCCGGGATGTGGGCACCGAACTCGCAGGTCGCGCTCGCCAGCACGGGCGACAGATCGAGCAGGTTGGCCTTGCGGTTGCCCGGGACCTCAATCTGGCGCAAGCACTCGGGATGGCCGACCATCTCGTCGACGGTGCGGAAGCCCAGGCTCGCCATGACCTCGCGCAGCTGCTCGGCAACAAAGAGCATAAAGTGTTCGACGTGCTCGGGCTTGCCGCGGAAGCCGCGACGCAGGCGGCAGTTTTGCGTGGCGATGCCGGCCGGGCAGGTATCCTGCTGGCAGTCGCGCTGCATAAGGCAGCCCATGGAGATGAGCGGCATGGTCGCAAAGCCAAACTCCTCGGCACCCAGCAGGCAGGCGACGGCGACGTCGGTGCCGTCCATGAGCTTGCCGTCGGCCTCGAGTACCACGCGCGAGCGCAGGCCGTTTTGCAGCAACGTCTGTTGAGCCTCGGCAAGGCCAAGCTCCAGCGGCAGACCGGCGTGCCAGATCGAATCGCGCGCCGCAGCACCGGAGCCGCCGTTGTGGCCGCTGATCAAGATCTTGTCGGCGGCACCCTTGGCCACACCGGTGGCGATGGTGCCGACGCCGGCCTCGCTGACCAGCTTGACCGACACGCGTGCGCCGGGGTTGGCATTCTTAAGATCGAAGATAAGCTCCGCCAGGTCCTCGATGGAGTAGATGTCGTGGTGCGGCGGAGGCGAGATCAGGCCGATACCGGGTGTGGACTGACGGACCTCGGCAATCCAAGGGTAGACCTTCTTGCCGGGCAGGTGACCGCCCTCGCCGGGCTTGGCGCCCTGGGCCATCTTGATCTGAATCTCGAAGGCGCTGCACAGGTAGCGGCTCGTCACGCCAAAGCGCGCGCTTGCCACCTGCTTGATGGCGGAGTTCTTGGAGTCACCGTTAGCCAGCGGGGTCTCGCGACGCGGGTCCTCGCCGCCCTCGCCCGAGTTGGAACGGCCGTGCAGGCGGTTCATGGCGATGGCCATGCACTCGTGTGCTTCCTTGCTGATGGAGCCGTACGACATGGCGCCGGTGTTAAAGCGGCGGACGATGTTGAGCGCGGGCTCGACCTCGTCGAGCGAAACCGGCGTGCGACCGCTGGCATTAAAGTCCAGCAGGTCACGCAGGCGCACAGCACGGCCGGTGCGGTGCAGGCGGGCGCTGTACTCCTTAAAGGTGTCGTAGCTGTCCTCACAGCAGGCGGTCTGCAGCAAGTAGACAGTCTGCGGATCGATGAGGTGATCCTCGCCGCCGAGCGGGCGCCACTTGGTCAGGCCCAACGTGGGCAGCTGATCGGGAGCCGGGCTCTTAAGGATAGCGAGCGCGGCGTCGTAGCGCTCATTCTGCTCGCGCTCGACGTCCTCGACACCCATACCGCCCACACGGCTCACCGTGCCGGCGAAGTACGCGTTGACGAACTCCGGAGTGAAGCCCACGGCCTCGAAGATCTGCGCGGAGTGGTAGCTCTGCACCGTGGAGATGCCCATCTTGGACATGATGGAGACGATGCCGGCGGTCGCAGCCTTGTTGTAGTTGGCGATGCCCCGCTCGGCCGTCACGTCCAGGTCGCCGCGTGCCGCCAAGTCGCGAATGCACGCATGCGCGTTGTACGGATAGATACCGCTCGCGGAGTAGCCCACCAGCGCCGCAAAGTCGTGCGGGGACACGGCGTCGCCGCACTCCACCACGATGTCGGCAAAAGTACGCACGCCGGCGCGGATCAGGTGGTTGTGCACGCAGCCCACAGCGAGCAGTGACGGCACAGGGACCTCGCCCGCCGCAGCACGGTCGCTCAACACCACGATGTTCACGCCGTCGCGGACCGCAGCCTCAACGTCCTCGGCAAGCTGCTTAAGCGCAGCCTGCAGCGCGCCCTCGCCGGCGTCGCGGCGGTAGACGGCACGGAAGCGACGGGTCTTAAAGCCCACGCGGTCGATGGCGCAGATGCGGTCGAACTCCTCCTCGCTCAGCAACGGGCGCTCCAAGCGCACCAGCTGACAGGCCGTGCGGGAATCCTCGAGCAGGTTGCCGTGGTTGCCCAGGTAGAGCGTGGTCGAGGTGACCATATGCTCGCGCAGGGCATCGATCGGCGGGTTCGTGACCTGGGCGAACAGCTGATAGAAGTAGTCGAAGAACGAACGCGTCTTCTTGGACAGGCAGGCCAGCGGCGCATCGATGCCCATCGAGGCGAGCGGGGCCTTGCCCTGCTGGGCCATGGGACGCACGACCTCGTCAATGTCATCCCAGTGATACCCGAGCTTGGCCATGCGCACGGCGGCGGGCACCTCGGCATCCTCGGCGGGCGCGGGCGCGGCGGGCTTGTCGAGCGCGTCGACGGTCAGCGTCTCCTCAGCAATCCAGTCACGATAGGGCTTTTCCTTGGCGTAACGGGCGCGCAGCTCGTCGTTGTAGATCACGCGGCCGCGGGCAAAATCGACCTCGAGCATCTGGCCCGGTCCCAGACAGCCGCTCGTCAGGATGTTCTCGGGGCTCACCTCGATGGTGCCCACCTCGCTCGCCAGCATAAAGCGGCCGTCGCGCGTCACGTAGTAGCGGGCGGGGCGCAGGCCGTTGCGGTCGAGGGCGGCACCCAGCGTGCGACCGTCGGTAAAGGCGATGGCGGCCGGGCCGTCCCAGGGCTCCATGAGCATGGACTGGTAGGCGTCGTAGGCGCGGCGTTCCTCGCTCAGGCTGTCGTTGTGGTCCCACGGCTCGGGCAACAGCATGGATGCGGCGCGCGTGAGCGGGCGACCGTTCATGACCAAAAATTCGAGCACATTGTCCAAAATTGCAGAGTCGGAGCCCTCGCGGTTGATGATGGGCATCACGCGCTCAAGATCATGCTGCAGCACGGGGCTGTACAGGTTGGGCTCGCGGGCACGAATCCAGTTGACGTTACCCTTGAGGGTGTTGATCTCGCCGTTGTGGATGATAAAGCGGTTGGGGTGCGCACGCTCCCAACTGGGCGTGGTGTTGGTGGAGTAGCGCGAGTGGACGAGCGCTACGGACGTCTTGACGGCGGCGTCGTTGAGATCGATGAAGAAGCGGCGCATCTGCGTGGCCACAAGCATGCCCTTGTACACGATGGTACGCGAGCTCATGGAGCACACGTAGAAGATCTTGTCGCGCAGGGCAAACTCCGCATCAGCCTTCTTTTCGATGGTGCGGCGGCACACATACAGACGGCGCTCAAGGGCGTCGCCCGCCGGCGTGTCGTCCGGACGGCCCAGGAAAGCCTGCAAGATGGTGGGCATGCAGGCGCGGGCTGTCTCGCCCAGGTCGTGCGGGTCGACCGGCACCTCGCGCCAAAAGAGCAGCGGCACGCCGGCCTCGGCGCAGCCCTCCTCAAACACGCGACGGGCATCCTCTACGCCCTTGTCGTCCTGCGGGAAGAACAGCATGGCCACGCCATAGTCGCCCTCTGCCGGCAAAATCTGGCCGCACTTTTGAGCCTCTTTACGGAAAAAGTGATGCGGAACCTGAAACAGGATGCCGGCGCCGTCACCGGTGTTCTTCTCGAGTCCCGTGCCGCCGCGGTGCTCCAAGTTGACCAGAATGGACAGCGCGTCGTCCAGAATCTGGTGATGGCGCTCACCGTTGATATCGGCAAGCGCGCCGATGCCGCATGCATCGTGGTCGAATTCGGGGCGATAAAGGCCCTGCTGCTGAGCGGAATCTGCCTGCATCGCGATCCTCCCCTAGGTGTTAGACAGTCAGTTGACTAGGCATACTAGGTGCATCGCCGGCCCGTTGTGTTTCCCGCCCGTTTCGAAACAATCGCGTAACGCACGCCCTACGAGTGGACACCGCCGACCTCAAGGACGGCAACAAGGGCCCAAGTTCGACCTGTAAACTCACCGCTTCAAACATCTCAATCTGTAACAGGAGGAGCCAATTTTGGCGCTTAGATGTTACAGATTGAGATTTTCTGCAGGACAGTTTTGGTTTATCTCAATCTGTAACACGAAGGGCCGGTTTTTGCAGCTAACTGTTACAGATCGAGATATTCCATAGGACCATTTCTTCCTGTCTTGATCTGTAACACCTAGACCCAATTTCCATCCTTAGTTGTTACAGATCAAGACATTTCGGTAATCCCCTTTCACCATCCTATTCAAATACGGCAATTCTGTTAGTCTTGGTTAACTTTTAAGCCTAAAACGGGTATCCTTTGCGACGTCAAACAAACGGCACGTAGGAGCGCACCATGCTCAACCATCTCAAACATCACTTTGGCTCGCACCGCACCGGAGGCCACGGAGGTCTGGATATCGCCCGGCATATCGGCCCCGGGCTGCTCGTGACCGTCGGCTTTATCGATCCGGGCAACTGGGCCTCCAACATGGCCGCAGGCTCGCAGTTTGGCTACGCACTGCTGTGGGTGGTCACGCTGTCCACGATTATGCTCATCGTGTTGCAGCACAACGCGGCACACCTGGGTATCGCCACGGGCGCCTGCCTTGCCGAGGCCACGACCCGCTTTCTCCCCCGCTTCGTTGGGCGCACGGTGCTCGCCAGTGCCTACCTCGCGACCATCGCCACCGCCATGGCCGAGGTCCTGGGCGGCGCGATCGCACTCCAGATGCTCTTTGGACTGCCCGTGCGCGCCGGCTGCGTCATCGTGGCGGCGGCATCGTTGGCGATGCTCATGACGAACTCCTACAAGCGTGCCGAACGCTGGATCATCGCCTTCGTCGGCGTGGTAGGGCTCTCGTTTTTGGCCGAGCTTGCACTAGTCAAGGTCGACTGGCCGCAAGCCGCCGCAAGCTGGATCACGCCCAGTATGCCCACTGGCTCGGCCGCGATTATCGTTAGTGTCCTGGGTGCGGTCGTTATGCCACACAACCTTTTTCTGCACTCCGAGGTCATCCAATCCATGCACTTCGAAGGCCAAGGCGAGCAGGTTATCGAAGAGCGTCTACGCTATGAGCTCTTCGACACGCTCTTTTCGATGGGCGTGGGCTGGGCGATCAACTCGGCCATGGTCATCCTGGCCGCAACGACCTTCTTTGCGCACGGCATTGTCGTAGACGACCTCGCCGTCGCAGCGGACACGCTCTCCCCCATTCTGGGCCCGGCAAGCTCGACCATCTTTGCGGTGGCACTGCTGTTTGCGGGCATATCGAGTAGTGTGACGGCGGGCATGGCGGCGGGCACCATCACCGCGGGCATGTTCGACGAGGAATACGACATCCACGACCGGCACTCATCGATTGGAGTGGCGGTCTGTTTCGTCGGCGCAGTGGCGGCGTGCCTGATCGTCCCGAATCCTTTTGAGGGTCTCATCTGGAGTCAGGCGCTGCTGTCGCTTCAGTTGCCGATTACGGTCTTTGTGCTCATACGACTCACCAGTTCGCCCCGCGTTATGGGCAAATACGCCAACTCGCGCCCGCTCAACGCGCTGCTCGTAGGGATCGGCGTCATCGTGACGATTCTCGACATCGTGCTGCTAACGGGAATGTAATTGAGATGGCGTGACTGTCCAGATATAACGTCTCAATCTGTAAAACGTGAGACCGTTTTAAACCGTCAGATAAATCAAAAGGGTCCCGGCCGAGAATTCGACCGGGACCCTTGGACAGAGCTATATGTTGTTGCAAGTCGTGTGTCTACGAGCTACTCCTCGACAAGCTCAAACTCATCGGGGCCGACGCCGCAGACCGGGCACACGTAGTCCTCGGGCAGCTCGGGCGTGTCGACCTCAACCTCGTAACCGCAAACGGTGCACACAAACTTATACGTCTTCTTCTCCTCAGCCATGATGTTCTCCTCTCGAACGTGACTGCTGGTGTACTTACTTATTAGTATATATTCTCAATAACATAATGCAAGTATTTTTAGAACATTTCTAGCCTTGATACGACGAGGCTTTGGGCGGCGTCTTGCCCTTTAGCACCTTGTGATAGTAGTCGTACGTCAGCGGCGTCTCGTCGCTCAGGCGCTCGGCATCCTCGACCTCGCCAATAAACAGCAGATGCGTGCCCACATCCACAGTGTCGATCAAACGGCAGCTAAACAGGGCCGCCGCGTGCTCAGGCACATAGGGCATGCCCAGAGCCGTCCCGCGGGTCTCGTATTTGGCAAACTTGTCATAATCGCTGCTGGTGCGGAACCCAAAGTTACCGATGTAGAGCATGTCGGCAGTCTGATCGATCACGGTCAGCGCGAACGCTTTGGCCGATGCGATGACGCCCGAGGTGACATTGTCCTTGTTCACGGCAACCGAAATACGCGGCGGCATGGACGTCACCTGCACCGCAGTGTTGATGACGCAGCCGGCGCGCAACCCGTCTGCCGCAGCGCTCACCACGTACAGACCGCTCGGCATGGTAAAGAACGCAGTTTTGTCCATAACGATCACTCCCCTAGCTCGGGTTGGAACCTCATGAATGTATGTACCCACAAAAAAGGCGGCACCCATAACGGACGCCGCCTTTAAGACATATGTGTCAGAACAGTAAGAAAGATGAGACGCCCGCAGTTGCGGTGAAATAGGGACTGAATAGCCCCTCAAACAGGCAAAACAGTCCGTATTCCACCGCAACTTATACAGAGTGCCTAGCGGTTGCGTTCCTTAAGGGCGCGGTCGATCTCGCGTTGGACATCACGCTTGGCCATGTCCTCGCGCTTGTCGTAGAGCTTCTTGCCGCGACCCAGACCCAGCAGCAGCTTTACGCGGCCGTCCGTATTAAAGTAGAGCTCCAACGGAACCAGCGCATAACCACGGTTGCGAAGTTTGCCGTCAAGAAAGTCGATCTCCTTGCGGTGCAGCAGCAGACGACGCCGACGATCGGGATCGCGATTCCACACGCCACCATGGCTATAAGGGTGGATATGCAGGCCGACGAGCCAGCACTCCCCGCCGCGGATCAGCGCGAAGGTATCGGTGATCTGGCAGGCGCGCTCGCGAATCGACTTGACCTCGGTGCCACTCAGTTCAATACCGCATTCGAACGTCTCATCGATAAAGTACTCGTGATGTGCCGAGCGATTCTTGGAAATGAGTTTGCGCTCGCGCTTACTGGGCATCGCCGGCCTCCTTGGCTCCATCGGCGTTTGAGCCCGCAGTCTCGCGCTTTGCCTTGCGCTCGGCATTGAGCTCGGCATCGCTCTCGCGCACCAGTTTGATAATCGCCGCGCAGGCCTCCTCGCCCACCAAGTCGCGAGCACGTACCGTCAGGCGCGTCGCCTCCTGCTTGTCGCCGTCGCTTGCAGCATCGGTCGCGCACATAATCAGGCAGATGGCAATCTCGGCCGAAGGCGAGGTCGGCACGCCTTGCAGGGCCAATTCACCCATCACGTGGTCGTCGCTCTCATCAGCGGCATCCGGATAAGTGGTATGGATCTTGTTGAGCAGGCGCGTCGTATGCGCATCGTTGGGCGCCAGGCGCAGCGCCAGACGCGCGCAGCCCACGGCAGCCGAAACGTTCTCGGTCTCGGGCTCCAAGAAGTACTGACCCAGATTGGCGTAAGCGCGGGCGGCGCACTTGCCATCGCCTGCACGCTCCAGCACCGAGAACGAGAGCGATGCCCATTCCTGCTTGTCCTCGAGTGCGCGGAACAGCTCGGCCAAATCCAAGCGATAGTTGCAGTTCATGGGGTCCCAACGCACAGCCTGCATCAGGGCATTACGAGCGCTCACATAATCCTGCTGGCGAATGTAGGCAAACGCCATGTCAGAGTACAGGCGGTCAAACGGCACCTCGACCTGCACGAGCTCGCGCGGATCCTTCTCCACGCGGCGATAGGCCAAGCGCTCAAACTTGCTATCGAAGCTAAAGTATTGACGCTTCTCCTCCGTCTTGCACTCAGCATCAATATACTCCTCGGCGAGCTCCACCAGACGCTCCAGCAGCGGCGTCGCCGTAGCCAGGTCGTCCTGCGCCAGATAGTTCTCGGCATACGTGATGTCTTGCAAGCTGATGGGCAGATCCATGGCTACTCCTCGATCTGAGCGAAACACGGCAGGCGCCGTACATACGGTCAATACACAAAACCCGGGTCTCTTACGAGGCCCGGGCGTTCAATTTTGGTAGCCCGTACCAGATTCGAACTGGTGATCTCCGCCTTGAGAGGGCGGCGTCCTAAACCGCTAGACGAACGGGCCATATGTAGCAAATGCAATGGCTGGGATGGAGGGAGTCGAACCCCCATTGACGGAACCAGAATCCGCTGTCCTGCCATTAGACGACATCCCAATGACTGCATCGCTGCGCTCGGCTGTGCCTTTGCGCAAGAAAGAAATATACGGGAAGTCTCGCCGTGACGCAAGCCCCAATTTTGACTTTTTTGAAATTCAGTCAAATTGGCCTAATTTAGTCCAACCCGTGAAGGACCTGTGAAGCCAACCGCTGTACACGAAGGGCAAAACGCCGTGAGCGGTAGCCGTCAACCGTTGGCAGATTCTACCGTGAAAACGAAAGCACCAGGCAACACAATCGAAATATCAATGATCGCGTAGATATCGAGGCACCATGGACGAAGAGCTTGATTACCTATGGGAGACCCTGGGCCTCGAGATCACTGCCGACCTTTGGCCCGAACGGGACAAAATTCACCCCACGTTACGCCCCGCCATTACTGTGGTGCAGGCAAAATACCGCCGTGCATCCTTTTTGATCATGCGGATGTCATGGCACGCGGGACTCCCCGACCTTAAGCGAATCCAGGCAAGCCTCGTCGAGTTGTCCAGTATGCCGACCGTCATATCCGAGGCGCACCTGGAGCAGCGCCAGCGCGAGCGACTGCAACAGCAGCAGATTCCCTTTATCTGCCCCGGCGTTCAGGCATATCTGCCCTTTATGGACGAGGAGTACTGGAGCGGCAAGCCCAACAAACACGTAAAGGTCTACGATCCGCACGAATGGGCACAGCTGGCGGACTGACTGGGGCAGGCCCGCCGGCGGAAAGTGCGTCCCAGATTTCAAGCTCAAACTGGTCCCCACTTTCCCGTCGAGCCCTCAACCGGAAACCGTGTCCCACAATCGAAGCTCAGAATGGGACGTGCTTTCCGCAACCGGCCACTTTGGGAAAGTGGGGACCTCGGACGTTTTTCCGGACCATGCCCCGGCGCTATGCCACATAGCCCCTCTCCTCGCGATACTCCCTAATGGTCTTCCATCCTAGGTCCTTCTTGAGCTTGCCGTCCCTGTACCACTCGATATAT
>JAUMSH010000078.1 GCA_031292915.1 Collinsella sp. | reverse complement strand
GTAGTTTATAATTAGGACGGCTGAAAGAGGTCGGCCCATGCAACCTCCTATCTTTCGGGAAATCATTGCCCTACCCAAGCACGATGGATTCGTGAAGGTCGCGCAAGTCGGTAGTCGTGCTAAGTATGTTTCTGGTGACCGTGTTGTCACCGTGAACGGCTCTGGTGGTGATCGACCAAAGAAGGGCACGTGGGCAAGTATTCGTCGCCAAGCTGGATGGTAGTTGGAGGCAAAATGAGGCAGCGATTTACCTATGACTGCGTTCTCATAAAAGAAGACGACGGTTACTGCGCCAGCTTCCCGCAGATTCCCGGCGCCTTTGCCGATGGCGATACACGCGAAGAAGCGATTGCCCATGCCACCGAGGCGCTGATGGCGTTTTTGGCCGACGACCTCAACAACGGTTTGACTCCGGCAGGGTACGAACACTCGGCCGAGGTCGTGGCCCTTTCAGTCGAAATCGACCACGAGGACGCTCGGGAAGCGGCGTGCCGAACATTTAAAGGCGCAGCGCTGGACCTCAAAGTCTCCGCTCCGCGGATTACCGCGCTGGTCAAAGCCGGAAAGCTCGATGTTGAACTCGTCGATGGCCGTCGGATGATAACGATAGACAGCATCGAGCGCTACGCCGCCCAAGAACGTCACGCCGGAAGACCAAAGAAGTCTGTAGCCTTCCAATAACCCCCTGACTTTCACCGACTACTAGAGCCGCTCACCAAACCAACATGCACTCTGGCCAAATAGGTTGAACGTTTCGTGCGAGAATGCCCCTCAGTAAACAAACTTGCACCAGAGCGTAAGGGGCTGGCATACACATGCAGACGGTCTATCGGGTATACGAGGGAACGCGCGAGCCGCATCGGCTCGCCGTCGAGCGCACGGCCGAGGTGCTCGGCCGCGGCGGCCTGGCCTTGATCCCGACCGAGACCGTCTACGGTGTCGCCGTGGCAGTCAACGCCTTCTCGGACGCCGTGCCCCAAGATACAAGCGAATTCCCATCGTGGCCGCGCGATCCGCAGGCTGTCGTCAATGGCGCCGCGGTCCCCGCGCTCGGTACCGGCTACCGCCGCATCTTTACCCTCAAGCAGCGCAAGCTCACCCAAACGGTCGCCTGGCTGGTTGATAATGCCGAAGCACTCGACCGCTATGGCGTGGATATCCCCGAAGAGGCTCGCGTACTCGCGCGACGATGCTGGCCGGGAGCCCTGACTATCGTGGTCAAGGCGGCCCCCTGCGTGCCGACCTTTATGCGTGCCGCCGACGACACGGTGGCTCTTCGCGCGTCGGCCTCGCCTGTGGTCCAAGCGCTCATCCGCGCCTGCGGCAGTCCCCTTGCCTGTACGAGCGCCAACACGCACGGCGCGCCCTCGCCGGCAAGCTTTGCCGCCGTCGAGGGTCGCATCCTGGAGGGGGTCGATGTTGCCGTCGACGCCGGCGAGACCCCGTGTCGCGACGCCTCGACCATCGTGTCGTTCCAGCACGGCGGGCTCCAGATCCTGCGCCAAGGCGCACTTCCCGCATCAGAGATCGAACGGGTCCTGTCCGACCCGATGCAATAGAAAGGTGTAAGCGATGTCGTTGAATCTGGGCAGCCTGGGCATGGAAGATGCCTCGTTTAACTTTGGCGGTTCCTACATCATGGCGCTCGACTGCAGCACCACCTCGGTACTTGCGACCATCGTCGACGAGTACGGCTGCATCGTCGCGCAGGCACGTCGTAGCGTCAAAACCAGCTTCCCGCGTCCCGGTTGGATAGAGCAAGACCCCATGGAGGTGCTTGCCAGCCAGATCGGCGTGATGATGGAGGTCCAGTTTAAGAGCGGCATCCATTCTGACCGCATCGCCGCCATCGGTATCTCCAACCAGCGCGAGACCACGGTGGTGTGGGACCGCATAAGCGGCCAACCCATCTATAACGCCATCGTGTGGCAATGCCGTCGCACCGCACCTCTGATCGACGAGCTGGTCGAGCGGGGCGCAGAAGAGCTGGTGCGCTCCCGCACGGGACTCACGCTCGATCCGTATTTCTCGGCTTCCAAGGTGCAGTGGATCCTCGACAACGTCGACGGTGCGCGTGAGAGCGCGGCGGCGGGCGACCTCATGTTCGGCACCATCGACACCTGGCTCATCTACAACCTCACCGGCAGTCAGGTCTTTGCCACCGACTACACCAATGCCAGCCGCACGGCACTCTTTAATATCCATACGCTCGATTGGGACGACGACCTGCTGGCGCTCTTTGACGTTCCACGTTCCATGATGCCCGAGGTTCGTTGGAGCTCGGGCGACTACGGCCGCGTCGCGAGCGACATCATGACCAACATGCCGCCCATCATGGGCGTGGCGGGCGACCAGCAGGCGTCGCTGTTCGGCCACTGCTGCTTCCATCCCGGCCAGACCAAAAACACCTATGGCACGGGTTGCTTTATGCTCATGAACACCGGCGACGAGGTCGTCGAATCCAAGAACGGTCTGGTCTCCACGATCGGTATCGCCGCGGACGGCAAGATCAGCTATGCACTCGAGGGCTCCATCTTTGCTGCCGGTTCCACCATGAACTGGCTGCGCAACAACATGGGCATCATCTCGAGTGTGAGCGAGTCGGCACAACTCGCCGCTTCGATCAACGACAATGAGGGCTGCTACTTCGTCCCCGCCTTTGCGGGTCTGGGCGCTCCCTGGTGGGACCCGCATGCCCGCGGTATCGTGTGCGGTCTGACCGGCGCCTCGAGCCGTGCGACCATCGTACGTGCCGCCTGCGAATCCATGGCATATCAGAGCTACGACGTGCTGCGCGCCATGGAGCAGGACGTGGGACTTTCGATTGAGCGCCTGTCCGTCGATGGCGGTGCCTCGCGCAACGAGTTCATCATGCAATTCCAGGCCGATCTGCTGGATATCCCCGTGTTGCAGTGCGAGACGGTGGAGACCACGGCGATCGGTGCCGCGTACTTGGCGGGTCTTGCCGTCGGCTATTGGGAAGACCTGGAAGAACTGGAGCAAAATGCCCAGATCGTTAGGACCTTCCTTCCCCACATGTCCGCCGAGCGCCGCGAACAAAACCTTGCGGGCTGGTGTGATGCAGTCAAGCGCTCGCTCAGTACCGCACAGTAGGGCTGCGATGGGCTGCTCGATACAACAAACCGCTAAACTAATGCACGGCGCGCGGCAACAACATCGCCATGCGCCTTGCCAGCAAGGCCATCTTCCGGCCGCAACGAAAGGGGCAATCAACCCATGACCGTCACCTACGATACGTCCCGTGTGACCCTTGTCGATCACCCGCTCGTCCAGCATAAGCTGTCGATTCTGCGCGACAAAAACACCGGCACCAACCAGTTCCGCCAGCTCGTGCGCGAACTCGCACTTTTTGACGGCTACGAGGCCATGCGCGACCTGCCCATGGAAGACGTCGAAGTCGAGACCCCCATCACCACCGCAACGTTTAAGCAGCTCGCCGGCAAAAAGCTCGCCATCGTTCCCATTCTGCGTGCAGGCCTTGGCATGGTCGATGGCATCCTCGACTTGGTACCCTCCGCTCGCGTGGGCCACATCGGTATGGAGCGCGACGAGGTTACCCACGAGCCGCATGAGTATTACTGCAAGATGCCCAAGGATATCGACCAGCGCATCTGCCTGGTCGTCGACCCCATGCTCGCCACGGGCGGTTCGGCCGAGATGGCCATCAGCTACCTGCGCGAGCGCGGTGTCAAGGACATCCGCATGCTGTGCATCGTCGCGGCCCCCGAGGGCCTCAAGTCGCTGACTGAGAAGGACCCCGATGTGCATATCTATACCTGCGCCATCGACGACCATCTCAACGAAGCTGCCTACATCGTTCCCGGCCTGGGCGACGCCGGCGACCGCATCTACGGCACGCTGTAATCTCTGGGCCATACCGGCTAACGTCGAAAATACGAAGAAATGGTGCGCGCGGGCGAGCAAAAGACGACCACGCGCACTCCTGTTAACGGACGTTTTGCCCTGCAGGGTTCGAGAAAAACGTATTACCGTACCTGCGGCATAAAGAAGGTCTTAAGAAAACGAACAGGTGCGTATTAACCGATGCTTTTTCGGTTGTACTTTAGCGATTGGCTCGTACAATAGTCACCAATGTTTGGCGGGAACTGTTCTGTAAGGCGTTAAAAAGGAAAGTGAGGACGCCAGTGTTTCAGATAGCCGATCTGCTCGCTATCGTTGCAGGTGCCATCGCGGGCGCGATTGCCTTCCTTCCCTTTGTCTTTACGCTCAAGCCGGTTCTTGACGATAAGCAGAATGCGGACATGCTCAAGGGTATGGTGAGTCTCGCGGTCTCGGCAATCGCGTTGCTTGTCTTTACCTTGGTTGTGTTTGTGTTGTTCGGAGAGGCATTTCGCATGTTCCTCCTGGGCGAGGCGATCGGCTTCGTGGCCTTTATGGCCGCCTGCGCGGTTCGCGTCGCCAAGGCGCTGCGAGATCCTCATGAGGTCGAAAGGTAAGTCGTGGAAATTTTTGAAAAGCTGCCTGATGAGATTAATCATCTGGTCAGCGAGTTCAGCTCCACCCCTGTCGTGGGCGATCTGAGCTGCGGCATCACGCAGTACTCGTTTTGGCTGATCGTCTCCACGATCGTGCTCCTGATCGTCCTGGCCGTGTTCAAGAAGAAGCAGACCCTGGTTCCCAAGGGCTTCTTCGTCAACGGTTTCGAGTACATCATCGAGTACGTCGAGAACGATATCGGCAAGGGTGTCGTGGGTGAGAACTGGAAGAAGCACTTCCCGTTCCTGTGCTCGCTTTTCCTGTTCATCCTGATCAATAACATGATCGGCCTGATCCCGGGAATGAAGCCCGGCACCGGCGCAATCGGCTCCACCGCCGCACTCGCCATTTTCGCCTTCGTGTACTTCATCTACTACGGATGCAAGGCTCACGGCGTGATCGGCTACATCAAGAGCCTCGCCCCGCAGGGCGTGAGCTTCCCGATGAACGTGCTCGTGTGGGTCGTCGAGCTTTTCTCGACCTTCCTGCGCCTCATCACGCTCGCCGTCCGTCTGTTCTGCAACATGTTCGCAGGACACGTGGTCATGGGCTCGTTCGCCATCATGGCGAGCATGTTCATGCAGCCGCTGCTTCAGCAGGTTTCCGCGGCCCACGCCGTCGGCGCCCTGCCTTCGCTGGCCTGGCTAGCCATCCTCATCCTGATCTATGCGATCGAGCTTGTGGTCGGCGCCATCCAGGCTTACGTCTTCACGGTCCTTACCGCCGTGTATGTCTCCGAGGCAGAGGAGGTCGCGGAGGAGGAGTAATCTTCCGTTCGCGCCTTAAAGGTAAGGCAATTCGTTAAACCGCCGGTGCCCGTACCCATGGAGCCCGGCAGTTATAAAAAGGTTATCCTGCGTGAAATAAGACACGCACGACAAAGGAGGAATCGTGGGAGTTATCGGTTACGGTCTCGGTGTTATCGGCGCTGGTCTTGCTATCGGCCTGTCTGCTCTGGGTGCTACGGGTGCTATGGCCCGTCAGCCTGAGGTCCAGGGCCGCGTGTTCACCGTCTTCATCATGGGCTCCGCCTTCGGCGAGGCTCTGGCTCTGATCGGCTTCGTTGTCGCGCTGATCGTTAAATAGCACGGAGCGTCAAGTATGAATCTTTCATCCCAGAAGAGCGCGATCGCACTCTCCGCGTCCGCGGCCGCGCTGCTTATGCCGGTTTCCGCGTTCGCCGAGGACGGCGCTGCCGGTGCGGACATCCTCATCCCTAAGATGGCGGAGTTCATCCCGGCGCTTATCGCCTTCCTGATCATCTGGATCGTGCTGGCCAAGGTCGCCCTGCCGGGCATCATGAAAACCATGGAGGAGCGCGGCAAGAAGATCGAGGAGAGCCTCGACGAGGCCGAGAAGACCAAGCAGGATGCTATCGCCAAGCGCGCTGAGTCCGACTCGATCGTCACCGACGCCCGTCGTCAGGCTGCCGACATCGTTCTCGAGGCCCGTAAGGACGCCGAGTCCGAGCGCGCCCGTATCATCGAGGCTGCTCACAAGGAGGCCGAGGAGATCATCGCCAAGGCCCATACGACCGTCGAGGACGAGCGCAAGTCCATTTACGCCGGTGCCGCGAGCTCCATCGCCGACCTGTCCGTTGCCGTCGCCACCAAGATCGTGGGCGAGGCACTCGAGGACGATGCCGAGCAGAAGAAGCTCATCGAGCGCTACATCCAGGAAGCAGGTAGCCTGAATGCCGACTAGCCGCTATCAGGACAAGGTGCTCGAGACCTACGCGCGCTCCCTTCTGGAAGCCGCTAAGGCCGAGGACCATGTGTTTGAGGACCTCGAGATGATCGAGCGCCTGGCTTCTGCCAGCCCCGAGATCATCGCCGTGCTCGACACCATGTCCAAGCGCGACCAGCTCGACCTTCTTCCCAAGGTGGCAGCTGCCTTTAAGTATGTTGCCGAGGAAGACGAGGATGTAGTGGGCGTGACCGTCACCACGGCGATCCCGCTCGACGACGAGCTGCGTCAAACCATCACTAAGAAATGCGAGCAGGACTTCGGCCGCAAGGTATTCCTTATCGAGCAGGTCGACCCGTCTATCGTGGGCGGCCTGGTGCTCGAGGCCCGCGGCGAGCGTCGTGACATTTCCGTCAAGACGCAGCTGCGCATCGCGCAGGAGACCCTCGCAAACTCTGCTAATTCGTACGGAGGTGAAGCCTAATGTCCGAAACCCTCAATGCCCAGGATATCGCCAAGAAACTGCAGGAGCAGCTCACGAGCCTCTCCGCGACGGTCGATACGCATGAGGTTTCAACGGTCGATGAGGTAGGCGACGGCATCGCGCGCGTCTCCGGCCTCAAGAGCGCCATGGCAGGCGAGCTTCTGGAGTTCAAGAGCTCCGATACCGGTGAGACCGTCTTCGGCCTTGCCCAGAACCTTGACCGTGACGAGGTCGGCGCCGTTCTGTTCGGTGCTGTCGACTCCATCAAGGAAGGCGACGAGTGCCGCACCACTGGCCGCGTTATGGATATCCCCGTGAGCCGTGCCATGCTCGGCCGCGTCGTCAATCCGCTCGGCCAGCCCATCGACGGCCTGGGCGACATCGTCGCTACGCACCGTCGCCCCATCGAGTTCAAGGCTCCCGGCGTCATCGATCGTACCCCGGTGTGCGAGCCGGTTCAGACCGGTCTGCTCGCTATCGACTCCATGGTGCCTATTGGCCGCGGTCAGCGTGAGCTCATCATCGGTGACCGTAAGACCGGTAAGACCGCCATCGCCATCGACGCTATCCTCAACCAGCGCGGCAAGGGCATGGTCTGCATCTATGTCGCCATCGGCCAGAAGGCCTCCACGGTTGCCAACATCCGCGAGACCCTCGCTCAGCACGGTGCGCTCGACTACACCATCATCGTTTCGGCCACCGCTGCCGATTCCGCCCCTATGCAGTACATCGCGCCTATGGCCGGTGCCGCTATTGGCGAGTTCTTTATGTACAACGGCGAGGACGGCAAGCCCGCCAGCGAGACCAACCCCGGCGGCCACGTGCTCGTCATCTACGATGACCTGTCCAAGCAGGCTGTGGCCTACCGTCAGATGTCGCTGACGCTGCATCGTCCGCCCGGACGCGAGGCCTATCCTGGCGACATCTTCTACCTGCACTCTCGTCTGCTCGAGCGTGCCGTCAAGATGTCCAAGAAGAACGGTTACGGCTCCATGACGGCACTGCCGATCATCGAGACCCAGGACGGCGACGTCTCGGCCTACATTCCGACCAACGTCATTTCCATTACCGATGGTCAGATCTACCTGCAGTCCGAGCTCTTCTTCCAGGGTCAGCGCCCGGCAGTCGACGTGGGTATCTCCGTGTCCCGCGTCGGTGGCGATGCGCAGACCAAGGCCATGAAGCAGGTCGCCGGCAACCTCCGTCTGGACCTCGCTTCCTATCAGGAGCTCGCTGGCTTTACGCAGTTCGGCTCCGACCTCGACGAGGCTACTCAGAAGCAGCTGACCCACGGTGCTCGCATGACCGAGCTCCTGAAGCAGCCGCGTTACAAGCCGTTTGAGGTTGGCGAGCAGATCGTTACGCTGTTCGCTGGCAACGAGGGCTTCCTGGATGACCTGGAGATCGCCGACGTGCTGCCCTTCCGTGCCGAGCTCATCGAGTACATGGACAATGGCTTTGGTTCGCTGCTCGACAAGGTTCGCGCCAAGAAGATCGATGATGACACCAAGGCTGAGCTCTTGCGCGTCATCGGCGACTTCAAGCAGCAGTTCATGGCCAAGCACCATTCGGATGTTTCTGGATCAGAGGAGAACTAAGCCCCATGGCCAACCTTCGCGACATTAAGAAGCGAATCTCCTCGGTTACCACGACCAAGCAGATCACGCGCACGATGGAGATGGTCTCTACGGCCAAGATTCGTCGTGCCCTCGATCGCTCCAAGCAGGCCGAGCCCTATAAGGAGGCGCTGACCGACGTCATGTTGACGGTCGCCGGCGACGCCTCCTGTTCGGGCACCGATCCCATGCTGCAGAAGCATGAGAGCGTCAAGCATGGCCTGATTGTCGTTATTGCCTCGGACCGCGGCCTTGCCGGCGGTTTCAATACGACGGTGGAGCGCACGGCCGAAAAGCTCGCCGCTTCTTGGGCGAACGACGGCATCGAATGCGAGATCATCGCGTGCGGGCGTAAGCCGGCCACGTATTTCCGTGACCGCGCAAACGTTGTCATGCACTTTGAGGGCAACTCCTCTGAGCCCGATTTCAATCAGGCCCGCATGATCTCCTCTCATATCTGCGATGCGTATCGTGCCGGTGAGCTTGACCGTGTCGAGCTTGTCTACCACCACGCCAAGAACCGCGTGGATCAGGAGCTTCGCGTCGAGCATCTGTTGCCGCTCGACCCCGAGATGATCGCTATGGCCCACGGTCCGCGTAAGAACGAGACCGACGCCCCTAAGCGCATCTCGTCCACGTTCGAGTTCGTGCCCTCTCCCGAGCATGTTCTCGGCAAGCTTGTGCCGTCTTATATCCTGACGGTCATCTACCAGGCCCTGATCGATTCGGCGGCTGCCGAGCAGGGTGCACGCCGCAAGGCCATGCACTCCGCGACGGAAAACGCCACCGCGATCATCTCGACCCTTACCCGCACGTATAGTCGCGTGCGCCAGGCTTCGATCACGACCGAGATTAACGAGATCGTCGGCGGAGCCTCAGCATTGGAGGAACAGTAATGGCTAATAACACCGTAAAGCTTGCGGTCGAGGAAGCCACCAAGAAGACGACTGCCGGTGATGGTCGCATCGTGCGAATCATCGGCCCTGTCGTCGACGTCAAGTTTGACGGCGCGGTGCCCCCGATCTACAACGCGCTCACGGTCGAGGCCGAGACCCCGATCGGTCATCTGAGCACGATCCTCGAGGTCGAGAGCCAGCTTCCGGGCGGCGTCGTCCGCACGGTCGCCATGTCCTCGACCGACGGCCTGCAGCGCGGCCTCATCGCCACCGATACCGGTGAGCCCATGAAGATGCCCGTTGGTCCCAAGACGCTCGGCCGCATTTGGAACGTCATGGGCAAGCCCGTCGACGGCAAGCCCATGCCCGAGGTGGAGGAGTTCTACCCCATCCACCATGCAGCGCCCCGTTTCGACGAACTCACCACCAAGACCGAGATCTTCGAGACCGGCATCAAGGCCGTCGACCTGCTCGAGCCCTACATCCGCGGCGGCAAGACAGGTCTGTTCGGCGGCGCCGGCGTCGGCAAGACCGTTCTGATCCAGGAGCTCATCAACAACCTCGCCCAGGAGCACGGCGGCACCTCGGTGTTCACCGGCGTCGGCGAGCGTACCCGCGAGGGCACCGACCTGTTCCTCGAGATGAGCGAGTCTGGCGTTATCGACAAGACCTGCTTGGTCTATGGTCAGATGAACGAGCCGCCCGGAGCGCGTCTGCGCATCGGTCTGGCCGGCCTTACCACCGCTGAGTACTTCCGCGATCGCGGCCAGGACGTTCTGCTGTTCATCGACAACATCTTCCGCTTCTCCCAGGCAGGTTCCGAGGTTTCCGCACTGCTGGGCCGTATGCCGTCCGCCGTTGGTTACCAGCCCACGCTGGCAACCGAGATGGGCGACCTCCAGGAGCGCATTACCTCGACCAAGACGGGCTCCATTACCTCCGTCCAGGCTGTCTACGTCCCCGCAGACGACCTGACCGACCCGGCGCCTGCCACGACGTTTACGCACCTCGACGCCACCACGGTTCTTTCGCGTAGCATTTCGTCGCTCGGCCTGTTCCCGGCTATCGACCCGCTCGCATCTTCCTCCGACGCTCTTGATCCCTCGATTGTCGGCGAGGAGCACTACCGTGTCGCCGTCAAGGTCCAGGAGCTCCTGCAGGAGTACTCCGACCTTCAGGACATCATCGCCATTCTGGGTATGGACGAGCTGTCCGAGGAGCAGCGCCTTACGGTCAACCGTGCCCGTAAGATTCAGCAGTTCCTCTCGCAGTCCTTCCACGTCGCCGAGAAGTTCACCGGCAACCCCGGTGTCTACGTCCGCGTCGAGGATACCGTCCGCTCTTTCGCCGAGATTGTCGACGGCAAGGCCGATGACCTGCCCGAGCAGGCTTTCCGCTATGCTTCCACGATTGAGGACGTGCGCGAGCGCGCCCGCAAGATGGGGGAGAAGTAGGTTATGCGTATCCGCATCGTGTGCCCCGTGAGCTGCGCCTATGAGGGCGACGCTGCGTTTGTGTCGATTCCGTCCACGGATGGCGAGTTTGGCGTCCTGCCCGCTCACTCCAGCGAGATCTGCACGATCGACCGCGGTTACGTTCGCGTTTCCGATAAGGCCATGGGCACTGTCGACCACACGTTTGCCGTGGCCGGCGGCTATGCCCAGGTTGCGGACGATGTCGTGACCGTTCTCGCCGAGCGCGCTTGCGATTTGGCGACCGTCGATGCCGACAAGCTTAAAGCTGATATTCAAGGTTTTGAAGAGAAGCTGGGTAATTTGTCGGAGGATGATGCACGCCGCGCCTACCTCTATAATGAAATCGCATGGTGTAAGCTCAAGCTTGCCCAATAGTCAAACGATTTAGCGTTCGACCATTTGCGAACACATCATGCCCGGGATGGCCCAGCCACCCCGGGCATGCTTTTTGAAAGGGTAGACCTTGGATATTATCCGCGTTGAGGGTGGCCACGCCATCGGAGGCTCCGTGCCCGTTTCGGGCGCCAAGAACTCCGCGCTCAAACTCATGGCGGCAACGCTTCTGGCGCCGGGCAAGACGACGCTGCAGAACGTGCCCGATATTTCCGATGTCCACGTGATGGGCAAGGTGCTCAAAGGCATGGGCGCTACGATCGATGTTCTCGACGAACACACGCTCGAGATTGATACCTCTCAGGTCGATTCATGGGAGGCCCCCTACGAGCTCGTTGCCAAGATGCGCGCTTCCACCGCCGTCATGGGACCCCTGCTGGGCCGCTTCCATCGCGCCAAAATTGCCATGCCGGGCGGCTGCAACCTGGGTGCTCGCAAGATCGATATGCACATTCTTGGTCTTGAGGCCCTGGGCGTTGAGTTCGATACCGCCCACGGTTACATCAACGCTAATGCGCCCCAAGGTCTGCGCGGTACCACCGTCACGCTCGAGTTCGCCAGCGTCGGTGCGACCGAGAACCTCATCATGGCCTCTGTGCGCGCACAGGGCACCACGGTTATCGATAATGCCGCCCGCGAGCCCGAGATCGTCGATCTCGCTAACATGCTCAACGAGATGGGCGCCAAGATTGTTGGCGCCGGTACGCCCGTCGTGACTATCGAAGGCGTGGAAGAGCTCCATCCCGTTACCCATCGCGTGGTGGGCGACCGCATCGAGGCCGGTACCTTTATCGTTGCCGGTGCGTTGATGGCCGACGATCGCGGTGTCGACGTCACGGGTTTTTGCCCCATTCACTTGGGCATGGTGCTCAAGAAGATGGAGCTCATGGGTATCGACTGCGAGCGCGTCGAAGATGGCGTCCATGTGAACCGTGCCGAGCGTATCAAGCCGGTCGACATCCAGACGCTTCCGTTCCCCGGTTTCCCGACCGACATGCAGGCGCAGATTATGGTGCTCTCCGCCCTTGCCGACGGCAGTTCCGTTATTACCGAAAATATCTTCGAGAATCGCTTTATGTTTGCCTCTGAGCTGGTGCGCATGGGTGCCGACATTCGTATCGAGAGCCATCATGCCATGATTCATGGCGTCAAGGGCTTCTCGGGTGCACAGGTTACCTCGCCCGATCTGCGTGGCGGAGCGGCCCTCGTCGTAGCGGGCTTGATCGCCGACGGGACGACCGAGGTTTCGGCCATCCATCACATCAAGCGCGGCTACGAGCAGTTTGTCGAAAAGCTGCAGGCGCTCGGCGCGCATGTCGAGCATGCTACCGTCCCCGATCCCGTCATCTACTAATACAGGTTGCCTATGTTTAATAAAAAGCCCCTCGCGGATACCACCGCCCGAAGACCCTCAACTGGTGCGCAGGCCAAGATCTACAGTCGCGATAACGTGGCTCGCTATTCCGAGCGCGCTCGTCAACGTCGTCGTAGCCACACGATTCGTCACGTCGCGCTCATTGTCGTGCTTGGCGTGCTGCTGAGTGCCACTACCGCTGCCGGCCTGTGGTTTGCCACCATTATGGGCAAGCTCGGCGATTCCAATGTCATTACCGACAATCTGCGTCGGGTTCTGGTTGACACCGATGAGGCAAAGGATCCGTTCTACGTGCTGCTTCTTGGCACCGACGGCCGTCCGGGCGAGGATACGTATCGTGCCGACTCGATTATCCTGGCACGCATCGACCCCACGCAAAAGCAGGCGACGCTCATTTCCGTTCCGCGCGACACCAAGGTCGAGTACAAGGGCGAGACCATGAAGATCAACGCCTGCCATACCGTTGGCGGCGCCGAGGCCATGGTCGAGGCGGTCAACGAGCTGTGCGGTGTTCAGATTTCCCACTATGCCGAGGTCAGCTTCGACGGTATGCAGGCGCTGATTGATTCGGTTGGCGGTATCGACATTAACGCAACCGATGATGTTGACGACCCCGAGCACCTGGATATTAAGATTACCGCTGGCCAGCAGCATATGGACGGTGCCACCGCCCTTACCTATGCCCGCTGCCGCTACACCTATGCCGACGGCGATTACACGCGCATGCGCCACCAGCGTCAGGTGCTTGGCGCCCTTGCCAACCAGATTCTCAATAACTTCGATGCCACGAAGATCTTTGGCCTGGTTAATTCGCTGTCCGATATGCTCGTAACCGATATGAGCGTTCAGGATATCGTGGCTACGGTCAACGCCATGCGCGGTATGGATGTCGACGGTATCTACTCGGCCAACCTGCCCTCGTACGCCGACGACAGCACCATGATCGACGGTGTGAGCTACGTCTTTGTCTACGAGGACGAGCTCAAGGAAATGATGGAGCGCGTCGATGCCGGCAAGGACCCCAAGGGTCCCAACACCATGGGCCTTTCCGACGGTTCCAGCTCTACGATCGGCGACCTGAACAACAACACGTCTGACGACTACGCAAACGGTACCGCAACCTCATCGGTCAGCTCTGACGATTCCGATGACTCAAGCGATTCAAGCGATTCGGACTACTACGAAGAGCCCACCGGCGACGGCAACGGTTACGAAGCCAACTACTAGAGTTACGCGGTTTTACCAAACCGCGTAATCAGTTGACGCTGCAAACCCGCCAGAGCGGCAATCTGCCTTTCAACTTCGGCGGCATGATCAAAAGATCAATGCCACCTCGTTTCAAGGCACCTTGCTCGCTCTGGCGGGATTTCGCTGTCGGTGCCAAAACATCGGCGTTGCCGGAACACTTGGCACTTGGGGACGTTCCTTTTGTGCCGGCAGTTTGGGACACTCCTTGCGTTAATAGGCTGGCGCGCGTCAACCTGTTCTCATTGCAGCAAAAAAATTGCCCCGTTCTTGGTTGAGGACGGGGCAATTCGTCTTTTGGACTTGTGCAGCCAGGCTTATGCAAAGCGGGCGACGAGCTCCTGGAGCACGTCGGTCATCTTGACGAGCGAACTGACCGGGACGAACTCGTTGACGCCGTGGTAGCAATAGCCGCCGGTGGAAAGGTTGGGGCAGGGCAGACCGCGGAACGACAGCTGGGCGCCGTCGGTGCCGCCACGAATCGGCAGCACTTGGGGCTCAACGCCGCAGGCAAGGTAGGCTTCCTTGGCAACATCAATAAGCTCGGGATAGTCACGAACGATCTCGGCCATATTTCGATACTGCTGCTTAATCTCGACCGTCACGCGCTCCTCACCCAGACGCTGGTTGAGCATCGAGGCGGCGGCATCAATAAGGTCGAGTTTCTGCTGGAACTTGGCGGCGTCATGGTCGCGGACGATATAGCGCGCTGTGGCGTGATCGACGGTCGCAGATACACCCTCAAGGTGATAAAAGCCCTCGTAGCCTTCCGTATACTCCGGGCGCTGCACGTAGGGGAGCAACGCGTTGAAGTCGCAGAACAGATTGCCTGCGTTGACCATACGGCCCTTAGCGTCGCCCGGGTGGATGGACTGGCCCTCAAAGCGGACGGTCGCCTCGGCGGCGTTAAAGCACTCCCACTCCAGCTCGCCGATGGGGCCGCCGTCGACCGTGTAGGCGTACTTGCAGCCAAAGGTATCGATATCCAACAGCTCGGCTCCGTGGCCGATCTCCTCGTCAGGGCAGAAGCAAATGCCGAGTGCGGGATGGGGCAGAGAAGGGTCCTGAGCGATGCGCGCGACAAGCGACATGATCTCGGCGACGCCTGCCTTGTCGTCTGCGCCCAGCAGCGTGGTGCCATCGCTGCAGACCAGGTCCTCACCCGCGAGGTCATTCAGGGCGGGAAGCTTGGCGGTACTCATGGCAACGGGCTTACCGTCAACCGTGCCGCAGACCAGGTCGCCGCCTTCGTAGTGTACGATGTGCGGCTTCACGCCGGCGCCCGGTGCAACTTCGGTGGTGTCGAGATGGGCGATCAGGCCCAGGGCGGGCTTGTCCTCAGCGCCCGCACTTGCGGGGATATGCGCGCAGACATAGGCGTGCTCGGTCACGTGGGCATCTTCCGCACCAAGCTCGCGCAGCTCTTCAGCCAGCACGTTGGCAAGGTCAAACTGAACGGCGCTCGAGGGTACCTGGTCGCAGTTTGCATCCTCGGACTGCGTGTTGATCTGGACGTAGCGCAAAAAGCGTTCGAGGACATCGGGGCTCGTGGTGGTGTTTTCCATAAAGACCGCTCCAATCTTGGTCGTCGTGTGCAACAAGAACTCTAGCACGGTATGCCACGGCATACCACGACGCTTGGATGGGGTAGAATCAGCCATTGAATGCAGAAGGGACGGAAGATCATGGATACGACAAATAGCTCGCGCGAACTACATCTGACGGTGGCGAACGAAGACTACTTGGAGTGCATGGTTCGCATTGAAAGCGAAGAGGGGGAAACCAACGGCGTGCGATCGGTCGACATCGCGCAGCGCCTTGGCGTCTCCAAGGCATCGGTCAATAAAGCGGTTTCGGCGCTCAAGGCATCCGAGCTTGTCGAGCAATCGCACTACGGCAAGGTAATCCTGACCGATCGCGGTCGCGAGGTTGGCACGGCTATCTGGTACCGTCATCGCCTCATCCGCACGTTTTTGGTTCAGGAGCTCGGTGTCGAATTTGAGCGAGCCGATTCCGAGGCCTGCATGATGGAGCATGCGCTATCCGAGGACACGATGAGCCGCTGGCTCGCCTATCTCGAAAAGCAGGGAATCAGCGTCGAGGAATAGCGGGATATATATGGATACGAGTTATTACAACCGCTTTGGTGCCGAGGAACTTACGCGCCGCTTGTCGAGCGAGACCTTGTTGGCGCAGGGCCCCATGGGCAGTGTTCTGTTGAGTGAGTACGATGCCGCCGACATTCCACCGGCGTTTTGGAATCTGGCAGAGCCGCAGACCGTTTCTCGTATCCATCGCTTGTATGTCGCCGCCGGCGCGCAGGTGCTCATTACCAACACCTTTCAGGCATCGAGCTATGCCCTCAAGCACGACCAGATTGCGCCGTCCGTGGCGGAGGTCAATCGCGGGGCCGTCGACGATGCCCGCCAGGCGCACCCTCAGCTGCTGCTAGGCTCGATGGGCCCGATCGGTATTGAGTGGTTTGCCGAGGACTCTGCCGAGTATCGTGAAATCCGAGGCATTGCGCGCGAACAGGCGCACGCCTTGCTCAACGCCGGCGTTGACGGTCTGCTGATCGAGACGGTGACGTCTATCCGTAATTTGCAGCCCATGCTTGCCGGCGCCCGAGATGCCGCCGATGGCATGCCTGTTCTGGTGAGTTTTGTCGTTGACGATAAAGGCGACCTGTTGGGCGATGGCCTCAACATCGAGGCAGCCGTTTTGTACGCCGAAAAACACGGCGCAAATTCGGTTGGTGTTAATTGCTGTTCGCTTGCGGCCGCGAACGCGGCGGTGCCCAGGATGGTTGCATCGGCGACTACTCCCGTCACGGTGCGTCCCAACGTAGGCGATCCGGTCCAGACTCAGGATGGCCCCGTATGGCACGAGAACCCCGAAGCTTTCGCGCGCGCATGCATCGAATGGAGACATGCCGGTGCCGCAATGGTGGGCAGTTGCTGTGGAACCACGGCAATCACTACGGCCGCGATGGCCGAGGCGCTCGATATATAAAGGGCAAACCGCTCCATACGGGGCGGTTTTTTTATTGCTTGCATGTCCTCGGCAGCATTTGCCCAAATGGTGAATGCTGGTGCCGGCAGGTTGCCGAGTGCATGTTGCGGGTATACCCCATGCGTACCATGATCCAAACACTGTGAGGTGTCTGCGCGTGTGCGCGATAATTCATTTTGGAACTGACGGTTGGCGCGCTCGCGTCGATGAGGACTTCACTGCCGATAACGTTGCCCGTATCGCCGATGCCGTCGGCGAGTTGTGGCAAAAGACCAATCCGGGCAAAACGGTATATATAGGGTTCGACACCCGGCCCCTGGCGCGCGAGTTCGCTGAGCTTGCGGCGGGCGTGCTAGCAGCGCACGGGCTAGACGCCGTGCTCGCTTCGCGACCTGTCCCGACCCCTGCCCTTACGTGGGCGGCGGCTTATGACGGTGAAGCGTGCGGCGCGCTCATGGTGACGGGGTCCCATCATCCGCAGGGCTATCTGTGCCTCAAGATTCGCATGGGTGACGGCTCGACCGCCAACCAGGATGTCATCGAAGAGCTCGAAGAGACTATGGCTCCCGAGCCAATGGGGATCGAGGGGCAATATCGCACCGCGGATATCATTCCTGACTATATGCAGGCGGTGGCATCGTTTGTCGATGCCGAAGCCATCCGCGCCGCGCACTTGCGCGTGGTTGTCGATCCCATGGGCGGCGCAGCCCAGGGCTATCTAGCCGACTTGCTGCGCGAGCTTGGCGTTGAGGTGCACGAGATTCACGCCGGGCAGGCGTCTGACCAAGAAGATATCTGCCCCGACCCCGTTGAACCGTGGGTGGACGCTTGCGAGCGCACGGTTATCGAGGACGGAGCTTGCGCTGGCCTGGTGACCGACGGCGACGCCGACCGTATCGGCGCGGTTGACGAGCGCGGCAGATATATACATCCGCATCAGATCATGGCGCTCGTTTTGGGCGACTTGGTTCAATTTCGTAATTTGGAGGGGCGCGTCGTCGTCAATCTTTCATGCTCGACGCTCGTGCGTCGCATTGCCGAGGCGCTTGGCTGCCGCGTGACCGTCAAACCAGTCGGTTTCAAATATATAGCGGCGGAGATGAAGAAGGGCGGCGTCCTCATGGGCGGCGAAGAAGCCGGTGGTATCGGCATCGCCGCGCATATGCCCGAGCGCGATGGAATCCTCGCCTGTCTGATTCTGTGTGAGCTTATGGCAAAGACGGACGCGCCTTTGGGCGTTCTGGTCGACCAACTCGAGGACAGTTTTGGTAAGACGAGTTACGGTCGACGCGACTTGCGCCTTGAGGCCGAAGATGCCGAAACGTTACGAACCCTGCTGCCGGGCGTAAACCCCAAGTCGATTTGTGGCAAGGTGCCGCAAAACGTTAGTCATATGGACGGCTTGCGTCTGTCATTCGAGGATGACACGTGGCTGCTGGTCCGTCCTAGCGGGACCGAACCAGTGGTGCGCGTCTACGCCGAGGGGTTCTCGGTGGAAGAACGTGATGAGTTGCTCGATGCTGGCTGTGCTTTAGCTAGGGGGACGTATCCGCTTTAACCATGAGACTGCCTTATATAAAGAGATGCTCGGCGAGCGGTAGTTAACGGCTGGCAAACGTTAGTCGGATCACAAGATGTGTAGGAAATGTGTACGACCAGATTCCCGCCCCCGGCGCCCCTCCGGTCTGGCAATATATCTCCTTGCCGCGCGGCCCGGTCGAACCGGGAACCAGCGCAGGCGTGCACCTTGAGAACCGGATACTGCGAGGATGGACACACCAGTTGTGTCGCATCCGGGC
>JAUMSH010000081.1 GCA_031292915.1 Collinsella sp. | reverse complement strand
GTTACAGATCGAGACGTTCCCGAACGGCATCAGCTCTTTGTCTCAATCTGTAACATCTAAGTCCAATTTTGCGGAGTTACTGTTACAGATCGAGACAAACCGCCGCAGACGCCCATCACAGCACAGACCACCACGAAGGTGCATGTATCCCCTTCGTGGTTGTTTTGCTGTTTGCCCAGATAAACCTGCCACAATAAACCTGTCCCTTTTTGGCAGGTTTGCTAGAGGAGGTTAGGATGGACAAGGCTAAATTGCGGCGAGCGGTGATTGCCCGGCGCGATGCGATTGATTTGAATGTGCGGGCAGCGAAGTCTGCCGTTATCTGTGCGCGGCTGGCCGAGCTGCTGGGCCGCTCGGATCCCGCGGCACCGCACACCGTTGCCGTCTATGCCGCGATGGGTTCCGAAGTCAATCCTGCCGCGTTTGCCGCGGCGGCCGCCAAACGCGACTGGCGCGTGGCCTATCCGTGCATGCTCTCGGCAGCCGAAGCCACAGCTTGTGGCCAGCGCATGTGCATGCGGGCAGTTGCTGTCGACGATGCGTCCGCGGCTCCGTTTATCGCCCACCCCACGCGGGCCTTCACGGCCATGGACATCGACAGCGACCGCTTCCCTATCGTGCCTGCCGATGTTCTCGACATGATTATCGTGCCGCTCGTGGCCTTCGACCAAACCGGCGCGCGCCTGGGCTACGGCGGCGGTTGCTACGACCGCTACCTGCCCACGCTTTCGGCCACATGCCAGATCATCGGCATCGCCTTTGACGAACAGCGCGTCGGCCACGTTCCCACCGACGCCCACGACCTGCCGCTGCCCCACATCGTCAGCGCCTAACGGCTGGCGCACCTCCCGACGGCCTAGTGCTCCTCGCCGGCGCGGGCCAGGTCGTAGGGCGTGGTCTGGTAGACGTAGTAGTTGAGCCAGTTGGTGTAGAACAGCTGAGCCTGGCTGCGCCAGACGTTGCGCGGCTCGGCGGAGGGGTCGTCGCCCGGGAAGTAATGCGCCGGCACCTCCGGGTTGAGCCCGCGCTTCACATCGCGCTCGTACTCCAGGCGCAGCGTATCGGTGTCGTACTCGGGATGGCCAAAGACAAAGAAGCGACGGCTGTCGGTCGACTTGACGATGTACAGGCCCACCTCGTCGGACACGGCCACGACCTCAAGCTGCGGCTCGGCCTCCACGTCCTCGCGACGCACATCGGTGTTGCGCGAATGCACGGCATAGAAGCGGTCGTCAAAGCCGCGGACCAGCGGGCTTTGCGGCTTCACCAGATAATGCTCGAACACGCCGCTTGCCTTTGCCGGCAGGTCATACTTCTGGATACCGTAATGATGGTAGAGCCCCGCCTGTGCGCCCCAACAAATGTGCAGCGTAGAGTGCACGTGCGTGGTGGACCAGTCCATGATCTGGCAGAGCTCGGGCCAGTAGTCGACCTCTTCGAACGGCATCTGTTCCACCGGCGCGCCCGTGATGATCAGGCCGTCGTAGTGGATGTCGCGGATGTCGTCGAACGTGCGGTAGAACGTCTCCAGGTGGCCGGCGCTTACGTGCGTGGCCTCGTGCGTCTTGGTGCGCAGCAGGTCCACCTCCACCTGCAGCGGCGTATTGGAGAGCTTGCGCATGATTTGCGTCTCGGTGGCGATCTTGGTGGGCATGAGGTTGAGGATGAGCACGCGCAGCGGGCGGATGTCCTGGTGCAGCGCGCGGTACTCGGTCATGACAAAGATGTTCTCGCTCTCGAGCTGCGCGGCGGCAGGGAGGGCGTCGGGAATGCGAATGGGCATGGATGCTCCTTACGAGTCAGTTGCAGCTATGGTACAACGAGCAGCCCCATCCGCGCGAGCACATCGCCCAGCGATGCCGTCAGCGGCCCAAATCACTCCAAAAGTAGAGATTAAGGCATGTCCCAAAAATCTGCAGCGCTTTAGCCTAGCAAAGTGGTAGCAGGACGCTACAATGGTTCGACGCGAAAAACTCGGCCGAAAGGATACATATATGTACCAGACGCGTAAGATCGGTGTGGTCGGCCAGGGCCACGTAGGAGCACATGTCGCCAACAGCCTGCTTATGCAGGGCATTGCCGATGAGCTGTACCTGTGCGATATCAACGAGGCCAAGGTGACGTCCGAGGTCCAGGACCTGCGCGACTCCCTTTCGTTTGTCCCGTATAACACCAAAATCGTCAACTGCTACGACCACTACGAGGAGCTGGCCTGCTGCGACGTTATCGTCAACGCTGCCGGCAAGGTCGCGCTGGCCGCCGGCAACCGCGACGGCGAGCTGTTCTTTACCACCGACGCCGCCCGCACCTTTGCCAAGCGCATCGTCGACGCCGGCTTTGACGGCATCTTCGTGAGCATCTCCAACCCCTGCGACGTCGTATGCACCGAGCTGTGGCACCTGACCGGCTACGATCCCAAGAAGATCATCGGCTCGGGCTGCGGTCTGGACTCTGCCCGCCTGCGCACCGAGATCTCCAAAAAGGTCGGCGTGAGCCCCAAGTCCGTCGACGCCTACATGATCGGCGAGCACGGCTTTAGCCAGCTGGCCGCCTTTAAGGCCGCGACCATCGCCGGCAAGAGCCTCAACGAGCTCCAGGCCGAGAACCCCGACAAGTACGCCTTCGACCACATGGAGGTCGAGGAGCTCGCGCGCAAGGGCGGCTATGTGACCTACCAGGGCAAGCAGTGCACCGAGTACGCCGTCGCCAACTCCGCCGCGCGCGTCTGCGCCGCCGTGCTGCACAACGAGCACGCCGTGCTTTCCGCCTCCACGCTCATGACCGGCCAATATGGTGAGGAGGGCATCTTTACCTCCCTGCCGTGCGTGATCGGTGCCGAGGGCGTCGAGGAGGTTTACACACTGGACCTGTCCGAGCACGAGCTCGAGGGCTTCCACAAGAGCTGCCAGCACATTCGCGACAACATCGCCCAGCTCGACTGGTGGGACGCCGAGGCCTACGACGCAAAGTAGGCCGCTGGCTGCCGCAACCTTGCGAATCTAAGCGCGATACCAAGCGGGCCGCGCCGGAAATCCCCGGCGCGGCCCGCTTTTTACGCACGCTGTTCACTTGCGAATCGAAGGTGAATGCTTTTCCCGGTACCTAGTACTGCTCGATGCCCATGTAGCGACGAACCTCGGGGCTGTGGTCGAAGACCTTGCCGCGGGCGGCGCGCAGCTCGCAGCTCATGTTGTAGAAGAAGATCGGCTCCAGGAACGAACGCACGCTGGCAGGCACCTCGCCCACGCCGTACTCAAGCGCGTCGAGCACCATAATCGTATCGGTGTGCGTGTTGAGGAACGCAAGAGCGCGCTCCTCCATGGGGCGGCACTCGCCGGCACCAAGCTGCACAAAGTAGAACACGCCGGGCTCGGTGGCCTCGAACGGGCCGTGGAAGTACTCGCCGGAGTGGATGTAGCAGCAGTGCTGCCATTGCATCTCCATGAGCGAGCAGATCGCCATGGCGTAGGTCTGGCTAAAGTTG
This sequence comes from Collinsella sp., assembly GCA_031292915.1. Classification (GTDB taxonomy): domain Bacteria; phylum Actinomycetota; class Coriobacteriia; order Coriobacteriales; family Coriobacteriaceae; genus Collinsella. The sequence goes on along the minus strand of JAUMSH010000081.1, from coordinate 30,183 downwards.
GGGCCGGAGCCCAGGATATAGAAGAACTTGTGCTGCTGGCAGAGCTCGGCAAAACGGGCGCCCAGCTCGGCGTTGACCTTCTCGCGGGCAGCGGGCAACAGGGCATCCATCTGCTTAAGACCGGCATACATGTCGGCAAGCGCCTCGTAACCCTCCTGCTGGTCGAGCAACTCGGCAGCCATCAGGGCGCCGATACCCTGAGGCACCTCGGCCTGCGGCACGCCCTCGCCCCAGGGGTAGACCCAGGTGGTCCACTTGCCGTTGTCGATCTTGGAGCCCTCGCAGTCGGTGAGGGCAACGACCTCGGCGCCGGCGGCCAGCGCCATCTCGCAGCCGTCGACGACCTCCTGCGTGTTGCCGCTGTGGCTGCAGGCAATAACGAGCGACTTCGGCCCTAGGCTCTTGGGGGCCATCAGGCAAAACTCGCGTGCCGTGTAGACCGTCGAAGTAAAAGTGGTGGCCTCGCGCTTGAGCAGCTCGTTGGCCGGCATCAGGTCGATCATCGAACCGCCGCAGGCGATCCAAAAGACGTTCTCGATCCTGCCTTTGCGCTCGATGATTTCCTGAACCAGATCATGTGCGTTCATCCTGATGTTCCTCCTTGTGGGGCGGCTTTGAGCGACGGCAGCTCGTACCTGCTGTCGTTCTATGTTGTCCTATTTATAACACGTGCAACAACGCCCGTGAAGTTATCTCGGCAAATTTGTTCTATGTTGTTCTATCTGTGGACGTTAGATGTCGAAGACGTAGCGCGAGCCCACGATCTTTTGGCGGCCGAGCAGCAAGGGGCGCTCGTCCTCATCGGTAAAGTACGCCTCCATATAGAAGAGCGGCTCACCGACCGGCACCTCCAGCAGCGGGGCCGCCTGAGCATCGGCAAGCGCAATCTCCACGGTGCAGGGATCGGACTTGAGCGGCGCGCGACCCGAATGCTCGGCAACGAGCGCAAAGATCGAGTTATCGGTGAGGTCCTCGTCGGCCAGCGTCTGCAGGTAGGGATGGTCGGCGAGCACAAAGGCGTTGTTCTCGAGCATAACGGGGATGCCGTCGGCCGTGCGCACGCGCTCGACCACGATGAGCTCGCAGCCGGGCTCCACGCCAAAGAACGCCGCATCCTCGCGCGTCGCCGCGACCACCGTGCGCGTCACCAGACGCGCACCCGGCGCCATGTCGTTGGCAGCACAACCCTCAGTAAAACTCTGGACGTCACCCTTCTGGCGAATCTTGCGCTTGAGTTTGGGAGCGCACACAAAGGTACCCCTCCCCTGCTGGCGGTTGAGATACCCCGCGCGCGACAGCTCCTCGATGGCACGGCGCACCGTGATGCGCCCCACGCCGTAGGACTTCGCGAGCTCCATCTCGGCAGGGATGCGCGAGCCGGCTGGGTACACGCCGCGCGCGATCTCGCCCTTTAGGTCGTCCATGACCTGCTGGTACAGCGGCACGGCGGACACCTCGGCGTGCTCGGAACGTTCGGTCTTGTTATCGGCTACCATCGTTACGCTCCATCCCGCGCATGCTCGGACTCAAATTCTTCAATCGCCGCCATAAACTGCTCACCAAAGGCGTCGGCCTTTTTCTCGCCGATGCCGTTGACCTGGATCAGCTCGTCGCGTGTCTGCGGGCGCAGGCGGCACAGGCCGCGCAGGGCCTTGTCGGAAAAGACCATGTACGGCGCCATCTCCAGCTCGGTCGAAATCTCCTTGCGCAGGGCACGCAGGCGCTCGAACAGCTCGGCATCGTCACCCACGCGCGGGCGCTGATCCAGCTCGGCCTCCTCACGCAGCAGATCCACCGCACGGCGGGCGCGGGTCGAGGCCTTGCGCTTGGACGCGCGACGCTTAACGGTAAAGGCAAACGCCTCGTTCTCGACCTCGCCGGCGCGCGGGCCCAGCCCCACGACCGGGTACTGCCCCTGCGAGGTGGCCAGATAACCGCGGCCGCACAGCTGGCCGATGATGTCCTTGATGCGCCCGACCGATTCGCTCGACAGCTCACCGTAGCCGCGGTCCTCATCCAGATGCATCTGGCGAATGCGCTCGGTGTTGCCGCCGTGGAGCACGTCGGCGATCGGTGACTTGCCAAAGCGCATGGGACGCGTGGCCACATAGCGCACGGCGGCGCGGGCCATATCGGTGACGTCCTCGACCTCGAACTGCGTGAGGCAATTGCTGCAGTTGCCGCAGCCCTCGGCCTCATCCGTGGCGGTGCCGCCCGTACCGGCCGCGGCATGCTCGGCCGCGGCCTCGTCGCCAAAGTAGCGCAGCATGTATTCGCGCAGGCAGCCGGTGGTATTGCAGTAGCCCTCCATCTGGCTGAGCAGACGATATCGATTCTGGAGCGCCCACGCGCGCTGCTCGTCGTCGAGCGCCTCGTCGGCAGCATCGCCGCGGTCGATCAGAAAGCGGCGCATGCGAAAATCGTTACCGTTCCACAGCAGGTGGCAGCTGGCCGGGTCGCCGTCGCGGCCAGCGCGACCAGCCTCCTGGTAGTAGGCCTCGATACTCTCGGGCACGTTGTTGTGAATCACGTAGCGCACGTTGGGCTTGTCGATGCCCATGCCAAAGGCGTTGGTGGCAACCATCACCTGGATATCGTCGTCGATAAAGGCGCGTTGGCTCTGGCGGCGGGCGTCGTTGCCCATGCCAGCATGGTAGCGGCCCACGCGAATGCCGCTGGGGTCCAGGGCCTCGGCAAGCTCCGCGGCCAGCACGTCGACCGTCTTGCGAGTCGAGCAATACACGATGCCGCTCTCGCTCGAATGCGCGATCACGTAGTCGCGCACCCACGCGGTCTTAGCCTTGTCGCCCATCTCCTCGCAGCCAAAGTAGAGGTTCTTGCGATCGAAGCCCGTCACCACCGTCGCGGGGTTTTGCAGACCGAGCATCTGCTGAATATCCGTGCGCACACGCTCGGTCGCCGTAGCGGTAAAGGCCGCCACGATTGGGCGCTGCGGAAGCGATTCGATGAACTCGCGAATCTGCAGGTAGGCGGGGCGAAAATCCTGGCCCCATTGGCTCACGCAGTGCGCCTCGTCAATGGCCACGAGCGGCACGCCGATGCCGCCGTCGGCCGCGGCCTCCTGTGCAAAGGCTAAAAAGCGTGGCTCGAGCAGGCGCTCGGGCGCCACGTACATAAGCTGGTAGCGGCCCTCGCGCGCCCGCTTGAGCACGGTGTTTTGCTGGGCCGGGGTAAGGCTGGAGTTGAGATAGCTGGGTCGCGCACCCGCCGCGAGCAACGCACGGGTCTGGTCCTCCATAAGCGACAGCAGCGGACTCACCACAAAGGTGATGCCGGGCAGCATGAGCGCGGGCACCTGGTAGCAAATGGACTTGCCGGCGCCCGTGGGCATAACGCCCAGCGCATCGCGACCGGCAAGAATCGCATCGACCATGCGGTCCTGTCCTGGGCGAAACGAGGTGTAGCCAAAATAGGCGCCGAGCGTGTCGAGCGCCATCTGCTGCATGCTATCGGTCATGGTTTCCTAACGTCCAAGTCATCTGCCGCCGATTATACGCCGCCACGCGGACCGGTGCCGCGCCGCTGCCGGCCACGGGCGATGCAATCCGAAGGGAACGAGCGTGGATTTTTGGACACTTTCCGGATGAGCGTGGATAATCTCCCACTTTGAGCACGCCGTTGAGCCAAAAACGGGAGATTATCCACGCTCATTCTGCGGGTAGTCGATGTTTTGGCAATGTCAGCGAAAGCCCGCCAGGGCGAGCAAGGTGCCTTGAAACAAGGCGGCATTGATCTTCTGATCATGCCGCCGAAGTTGAAAGGCAGGTTGCCGCTCTGGCGGGCTTGCAGCGTCGACCGGTCCGCCGTTCGTCAGAACGGCGGAACCAACCCTACATGACCATGACGTAGCGCGATCCCACGTAGTACTGCTTACCCATCAGGACCGGCTCATCGTTGGGACCGGTAAAGCCGGCGCGCAGGTTGAGCAGCGGATCATGCGGGGCAATGCCCAGCTCGGCCGCCTGCTCGGCATTGGCGCGAACGGCCTCGACCGTACGGTAGCCAACCGAGACAATCGGCGTTCCGCCAACACGCTCGACCTCGGCAAAAATCGACTTGTCCTCAAGATCGGCCGTCAACAGCTCACGGTAGGCGTCAAACGGCACAAAGATGTTCTCCTCAAATATGGGCTCGCCGTCGGCCGTACGCACGCGCTTGATATGCAGCAGTAGCGCATCCTTCTGCAGGCCAAAGAACTCCATCTCGTTTTGGCGCGCCGGCACAATCTGGCGATCGACCACATGTGCACCGGCCTTCATGCCGTTGCCGGCACACAGCGCGGTAAACGTCTGCAGCGTCGAGGCGTGAAACTGGCGGTTGATGTGCGGCGTGGAGACAAAGGTGCCACGGCCCTGCTGCTTAACCAGGTAGCCATCGGAGCACAGCTCCTCGACGGCGCGGCGCACCGTAATGCGGCTCACCTCGTACTGCTCGGCAAGCTCGAGCTCGGACGGAATACGCTCCTTGGGTGCATAAACACCTTTCTCGATCGCATCCTTGATTTCGTCGTAAATCTGCTGGTAAAGCGGTGCATTTTTGGGTGCAGGCATATCTGATCACTCTTATCGAAATATCGAAATAACTAATACGTATATAACGTCTAGGTTCATGTTACCTCATATTGATAAAACGATACACCCTCCCTACCAAAAAGCGACAGCTTCATTTTGGTAGGTTTTATCTGGGCAAACGAGAGCCTCTAAAAAGCAACGGGGCTTTCGAGGGGCTCATACGGAAGGGTTGCGCCAGGCCGGCAAAATGCCAAAACCCTACTTCCCGTCGTCCTGCTGCAGGCTGTCCTGCTCGCTGAGGCGCGCCTGCCTGCTGGCCATGCGTGCGGGCTTGTCGGGATCGGGAACGGCCGTGGGCATGGGTTCGTCGACATGACCTCCCCACCAGCCGCCCACAAAGTTGAGCGTGTGGAACACGTTGATCACGGCGGCGGGATCAATGTCGCACACCAGCTTGATAATGTCCTGGCTCTCGTAGGTCGAGACAACGGCGTGCAGCAGGTACATCTTTTCGCGGCTGTATCCGCCGATGACCTCGGCGCAGCTAATGCCGTGCTGAAAATGGTCAACATAGGCGGTCATGACCTCGTCTGCCTTGCGCGTCGTGATCTGCAGCGTCACGCGGTCGTAGCGACGATAGAAACTGTCGATGGTCTTGGTCGAAATAAACTGGAACACGATGGAGTACGCCGCATTGTCCCAGCCAAACATAAAGCCAAAGATCGCCAGGATAAAGCAGTTGAAACCAAAAATGACGCCCCAGATAGTCTTGCCCGTGTGGTTGGAGACCCACAGCGCGATAAAGTCGGTGCCGCCGGTGGATGCGCCGGACTTTAGCGCGATGGCAGCGCCCAGACCCGAGACCACGCCACCAAAAATGATGAGCATGATCTTGTCGCCCAAAAATGGAGCGAAGTGAAAGACGTTGAGGAACAGCGACGAGAGCACGACTTGCATCATCGAGAAGATGACGAAGCGCTTGCTAATGCCGCTCCAGCATAAGAGTGCCACGGGGATGTTGAGCGCGAGCATACCGAGCGAGATGTCGATGTGGACGCCGCCGAGCGAGGTAACGCGATCGAGTAGGACCGCGACGCCGGTGAGACCGCTCGGAAGCAGGTCGGCGGGTTGAATGAACGCCTGGATCAGAAATGTCTGGAGAACGGCAGAAATGGTGACCGCCACGGCGGTGATGGCGCGGCGGACGATGGTGAGGCGGCCGAGCACGAGCACGCGGTCCGTGAGCTGTTCGATGGCGTTCGCCACGTAGGCTCCCTTCGAAGGCAGATGTAGTTGTGGGGCATGCCCGCGATTGTAGCATGGAGCGTGCGGGGGCGCTTCAATTCACCCTCTCTCGACAACCAAAACGGGACCAGCAACCCCCACGACCAAAGGGCTAAATTCCAAGTGAGTAGACTTTTTACGATCTGCCGAGCACACCCAAAACAGCCACCTCTGTGACCTGCGGTTTTACTAGAGCAGATGCACTTTGTGCTCGGCCTGCGCCAAAAAGTCTACTCACTTAGCCCGAATCGAAGCCAAACGGATCAAAATCGAAACCAAATTGAGCCAGTCCACCGCAAAAAACGTTTGAACCCGTGCTTCTCGCGGCGGATTGACACTACAAAGCGGCCAAAATGTCAGTCAGGTTGTCGATGACAACGTCGGCGGCGGACTGATCCAGGTTGACGCCCTCGTGCGGACGCAACGCCAGGACGCGGGCGCCGGAGCGCTTGCCGGCCTCGATGCCCAAAGGCGAGTCCTCGATAACCAAGCACTCGGCAGGCTCCACCCCCAGCGCCTCCATGGCACGCAGGTAGATCTCGGGGTCGGGCTTAAACGCACTGCACTCGTGACCGCTGATGGTGTAGTCCAGCACGTCGGCGATACCGGCAATCTCCACCAGCTCGTCAATGAGCTCGCGATAGGACGAGCTCGCGATGGCACACTTCACGCCGCGCTCGTGCAGCTTGCGCATCACCGGCTCCGTCTGCTCGTTGAGAAGCTCGGCATACGGAACGGGGTGGTCCGGGCTGTAGACCTGCTTGTACTCCACGCGCAGGCGCTCGCGCAGCTCAACATCGTCGGGCACCAGCGCCTCCCAAATGGCAGGCTCGTTAGACCCCGAAAGATCGGGGATCTCGTCAAAGTGGAAGCCCTTCTCCTCCATAAACGCCACGCGACGACGGTTGTAGAACCACTCGGTATCGACCAGCACGCCGTCCATATCAAACAGCACTGCCTTGATCATACGCATCTCCTCCCACCTGCCAAAAAGGGACAGGTTTATTTTGGTAGGTTTCATCTGGGGTTTTGCGACACGACAGACACGCCCTCCCCAGAGCAAAAAAGGGGACGGGGCGCAAACCCCATCCCCTCTCAATCAACCCGTAAGGTCTACTTACTTGTGATTAGTAGGAAAGCTTCCACATGTAGCGACGCATGGTCAGCGGGTGCTGACGGGCCTCGGCGATCTGGTTGCCGTACTCACGCATAACGGCGAGGTGCAGCAGCGGGTTGAAGTAGGTGATGACGCTCGCGGGCACGGCGTCAGCCAGGCCGTAGTCCTTGGAGTCGATCAGAGCGACCTTGGCGCCCATGCGCTCAAGGAAGGTGAGGGCGCGGGCGTCCATCGGACGGGTGGCGCCATCGGACATGAAGAAGACGTAGGGCTTACCCTCGGTGGAAACCTCGAACGGGCCATGGAAGTACTCGCCGGTGTTGTAGGCAGCGGCGTCGATCCACTGCATCTCGGTGAACAGGAAGGCGGCGTGAGAATAAGCCATCTTCTCGGAGGCACCGGAAGCCATGAAGTAGATCATCTTGTCGTCCTTGAAGTCCTCGGCGAACTTCTTGGCGAGCTTCTTGCAGTGCTGAGCGGCGTTCTCGCAGAGATCGAAGATGTTGGTGAGGCCGGTGATCATGTCCTCGTAGTGGTCATAACCCTCGGTCTGCTGAAGGATCTCGAGAGCAAGAGCGATGGCGTAGCCGGGCTTCTCGCACTTGGCAGCGTAGTTGGCGTGGAAGCCGTGGACGATGACGTGGTCGGCGTCGACGGTCAGAGCGGAGCCAGCCTTGTTGGTGAGGGAGACGACCGGGCAGTTGTGCTTCTTGGCGGTCTTGTTGGCCTCGACGGTCTCGGGCGTGGAGCCACCGAGGGAGCAGGTGATCACGAAGGTGTGCTCGTTGACCCAGGAGGGCGTGTCGTAGTTGAACTCGTTAGCGGTGAAGATCTGAACGTTCAGCTTGTCCGTGTTGTTGGCCAGGAAGTACTTGGCGGGGTACAGGTCGGACATGGAAGCACCGCAGCCGACGAAGGCGACGCTGTGGATCTCGTGGTTGGACAGGACGTCAGCGACGATCTGCTTAGGGAGGTTAAGGTCGATCTCGTACATCTGACACATTCCTTTCGATTTTTGCGGCGCCACATTGCCGGGCGCACGCAGGGTTACCGTGATTTGGACCGAGTCGCCGGCCCGTTGAGGATGTGACAAAGGGACTGCCCTTTGTCACGTATAGGGATGGAAGCCTGCCTGGGGTATGGGATGCCAGGCAGGCTCCCCGGGGAAAGCGGTTAGACGCTTGGTCGCGACTAGGCCAGGATGCCGGCCGCGGAGAGGGCGATGCCGCCCACGATGGCGATCACGAGAAGCCAACCGGTGTTGACGTTCTTCTTGATGAGCCAGTACATAAGGCCGGTGAGGCCGAGGGAGATCATCTGAGGCATCATGCCGTCCAGGATGTCCTGGATAACGACGGTGCCCTCAGCGAACTGCAGCGGGGTGGTGGCGCCGATCAGCGTAGCGATCATGCCGCCCACGGACATAAGACCCACGATGCCGCAGACATACATGAGCTTCTCCATGAGGTCGCCGCCCTGAAGCTTGCTCAGGTACTCGTGACCGCCCTGATAGCCCATCTTGGCTGCGAACCAAGTGATCAGCACGGAGGGCACGATGGAAATGAGCATGGCCAGGATCGGGCCCATGATGGAGCCCTGCTGAGCCAGCTGAACGCCCAGGCCAAAGGCGATAACGCGGATGGTGCCCTGGAAGAAGGAGTCACCGATGCCGGAAAGCGGACCCATAAGGGAGGTCTTGACCGCGTTGATCGAATCGGGATCGAAGTTCTCGGGATCCTTGGCGTACTCCTCCTCCATGGAGGCGGCGAGGCCCAGGATGAAAGCGCTCGTCTGCGGGGTGCAGTTGTAGAACGCCATGTGACGGTGGTAAGCCTCTTTCTTAGCAGCGAGCTGCTTGGGGTCGGACTCATCCGGATAGAGGCGATCGAGCGTGGGAACCATGCCGTAGAGGAAGCCCATGTTCATCTGACGCTCGTAGTTCCAAGAGGCCTGGATGGCCCAGGAGCGCCAGAAGAACTGGCTGACCTTCTTGTTCAGGGACACGTCCTTGGTTGCGGTTGCCATAGTGTGTTCCTCCTTAGTCTTCGTCGTCTTCGAGCGGATCGTAGTCGGAATCGACACCGGCGGCTGCATGGGAACCGTTGAACTTGAAGCCCATGAAGACGACAGCCAGGCACACACCGATCAGAGCGACCGCGATGACGGACAGGTTGAGGTAAGCGGCGAGCAGGAAACCGATGAACAGGAACGGAGTCATACCCTTCTTGATCATCATGGTGAGCAGCAGGGCCAAGCCGTAGGCAGTCATGATCTTGGTCGAAACGTTAAGACCAGTGGACAGCCACTCGGGAACCATGTTGACGATGGCCTGAACCAGGTCGGTGCCAACAAAAACGGCGAGGAAGATCGGCAGGAAGTACATGACGGCGTACAGACCGGAGCCGGCGCAGATGTGCATACGGTAGGCGGTCTTGAACTTTCCGTTATCGATCGCGTTATCTGCCACATGGGTGAGGGCGGCGATGATGGAACGGAACACGATGCCGAGGAGCTGACCCAGGACGGCGACCGGGATGGCGATCGTCATGGCGGTCTCGGCGGAAGCATCGGTCAGGCACGCAAAGGCAGCGGCCACGATGCCGCCCAGGACCATATCGGGCGGAACGGCGGCGCCGACCTGCACCAGGCCCATGGACACGAGCTCGACGGCGGCACCGACGGCAAGACCGGTGGGCACATCGCCCAGCAGCAGACCGACGAGCGTAGCGCCAACGAGGGGCTGCTCGAAGTTAAGACGACCGAGCAGGCGGGAGTCCCACATGCAGAACACGCCGACGAGGCCGACGAGCACCGCACTGATGAACGTATTCATACCCTTCTCCTTTCAGTCAGGCAAAAGCCTGGTTGATTACAGCTTGGCGTCGATGTCGACGCTCTGATACGTAGGGGTCTGCTGGACATAGAGCTTGATGCCCATGTCGAGCAGCTGGTTGACGTCGGCCTTCTGGGTGGCGTCGAGGAAGACGGAGCTGTCCTTGCCGCCAATCTGATCGGCACCGTCGTGGTTGGCGGTGGCGCCCAGGTTGATGGCGTCGAGCTTGTAGCCCTGGCAGAACTGCAGCATCTCGGCCGTGTTGCCAAAGACGAACATGACACGCTCACCGAGGGTGTTGAGCTTGTCCATCTTGGCGAGGGCACGCTCGACGGTGAAGACGTTCAGGCGCACGCCCTGGGGCTTGGCCAGCTTAAGAGCGCCCTTCTTGATGTCATCGTTGGCGGCAGCGTTGTCGACGACGATGATGCGCTCGGCCTGAACCTTGGTGGTCCAGGTAAAGACGACCTGGCCGTGCAGCAAACGGTAGTCAAGACGTGCGAGGACGATCTTGGCGGGACCGGAGCTGTGACGGGATGCCTTGGTCTTCTTGGCAGGAGCCGCGGCGGCCTCGACCGGTGCGTTGGGGTTGGTCAGACCGGTGCGGGCCTCGTTGATGAGGGCTGCGAGCTCGGCACCCTTGACGGGGACGGGGCTCATAGCAAGCGTGAGCGCCAGCGGGATGTTGAAACCGCTGACAACCGTGAACTTCGTGCCGTTCTTGGAAAGCTCGACCATGTTGTTGTTGACCGAGCTGCCGAGCATATCGGTCAGCACATAGACGGTGTCGTCCGCGTTGAACGTGGCGATCATGGCGTCCACCTTATTGGTGATGGGCTCCTTGTCGTCACGAGCAAGCGACACGACGTGGACGTTCGACACGTCGCCGAGAACCATCTCGAGCGTGTCTTTGGCGCCTGCGGCCAGGCCGCCATGAGATGCGAGAATGATCTGATTCATCTTGCCTCCTCCTTTTCGTTATGGTCATTATAACGTCTTATACGTTGCGGATATTGCTAATTAGTATAAAGACCGTTCGCGGGTGAAAATCGACCGTTGACGGGTTTAACGTACTCGAAACGTTGGTGCAGGACAGGTCAGCGCTGGCTTGGCGGTGCCCGATCAAGCGCCCCGCTCATCCCCTATCGCACAAAGTACCAGGGGCTTTCCTGCACGGTGGGCTCCAGCGCGATGCCGGTGCGCTCCTTAAACAGATCCATGTCCTGCGATTTTTCGGTCCACCACGCATTGGGCTTAAAGGTCATGCTCTCAATGACATGACCGACAAACACACTGTTGCGCAGCTTGGAGAAGTCGGTGTTCATGATCAGGATGGACGCGAGCACCAGCACAATGCCCAGAACCTTGATCGCACCGGCGGGCTCGGCATAGACACCAATGCCCACCAGTACGGTGACGACCGTCTCGAAAGACATTACGACGGGAACTTTCGATGTCTCGAGCCCCATGGACAGACCCTGCATATATAAGATGTAAGCCACGGCTGTGGGGATGAGTCCAAAGCCAAGGAACAACAGCAGCAGCTGTGGCGACATTGCCGCGGCGACATCCGGCCACGGAGCCGCGATAGCTGCCATAACCGCACCGCCAAATACAAAGCCCCAAAACGTGACAGCCAGCGGGTGGACCGTCTTGGTTGCTATCCGGCTAAACACCGCGAGCGACGCACCACAAAGGCCTGCAATCACGCCCGATGTGACGCCCCAAACCGAAAAATGAAAACCGGAAAGGTCGCCATTGGTCACTGCAAGCACGCAGCCTACGATGTTAAAGACAATGGCAACGAGCTTGTTGGGGGTCACGTCCTCGCGATAAAGCACGCGGCCGAGCATGACGCCAAACACCGGCGAGGTGTAGAGCAGCACCGAGGCCGTGGACATGCCCACCTCGCCCATGCACTCGTAATAACAGGTGTTGGCGGCGGCCAGACCGACGATACCGACAAGCGCGCAGGGAACAAGCTCTTTAGGGCTTGCCTTGAACAGGGCCAGCGGACCCTGAGCCACGGTAGACCCCTCACCCGGACGGCAGCCCATAAACATCAGGACCGGCGCCAGGATAAGCGCTCCGACCAACAAGCGAAAGGCAGCCATGCTCTGGGACGAGACGCCCATGGCCGAGATGCCGTTTACAAAGATTCCGATGCTGCCCCACATAAGCGCGGCGACCAGCACCAGCACATAGCCCAGATTGCTTTTCTTCAACGCAGCCTCCTCGGTATTGTTTCCAATATGTTTCACACTACGTTATAGTCGTTATATACATTTTTCAAGACACAAATCGGCCAGCGGATCATTTGGCTGTTGCGGTGAAATAGTTCCTGAATAGAGGCTTCAGACCCCCAAACAGGAACTATTCCACCGCAACTTATGAGGACATCGAGCTGTTAGGCCGCTCTATCCCCTAGTAGTCCAGCTTCCACATGTAGCGGCGCGTCATGTAGTCCTTGTGGGTGACGGCGGAAAGCGCGCGCATGTAGACGTTGTTGAGGATCGGGGCAAAGATCAGGTGGTTGAAGTACTCGCTCACGCTGTCCTTGATGTCGTTGAGGCCGAGCTCCTTGGCGTCGAGCTGATAGACGCGCTCGCCACCGTACTGGTTGACGAAGCGGATGCCGCGCTCGTCGTTGCAGCGGCTGCGGCCGACGCTGATGAGCTGGAACAACGAGGTGCGCTTGTCCAGGATCTCGAAGGGGCCGTGGAAGAAGTCGCAGGTGTTGATGGTGCAAGAGTCGATCTGCAGCATCTCCTGCACGTTGCAGATGCTAAAGACGTAGGCGGCACCAAAGAGCGGACCCTGAGCCATCACGTTGATGCAGGGCTTGTCGGCGTTCTGCTCGGCCCACTTGGCAGCGAGCGGACGAGTGTACTCGACGGCCTTGCGATAGATGGGGTCAACCAAGTCGAAGGCGGCCATAGCGGTCTCGTACTCGGCATAACCCTCGGTCTGCTGCGTAAGCTCCATGGCGATCATGGTCACGACGGCGGAGTTGGTACGACCCATGCAGGACTCGTCGACGGCCAGGCTGTCGTACTTGATCTTGTAGTCGCAGACCTCGGTAAGGCCGGACTCGTCAACATAGATGGCGATGGTGCTGGCGCCGTGGTCCTTGGCGACCTGGGCGGCGACAATGGTCTCCTTGGTGCCGCGCATGGACACGACGACGGCCAGGGTGTTCTCGTTGACATAGGCCGGGGTGGCGTGCACGAACTCGTTGCTGGTGTAGCTGGAGCTCACGACCTGCGTGGCCTCGTGCTCCATAAAGTACTGGGCAGGATAGTTGCCGCCGTTGGATCCGCCAGCGCCAATCCACACGACGCGCTTGATGCCGCCCTTGTCTGCCTTGTCAGCCAAAACCTGGGAGACGACATCCTTAACCTGTTCCTGAGTAGTCATCGTGCATCAGCCTTTCTTCTCGTTTGATGCTCTCGATGGCATACAAGTTACATACATGTTTTGGTTATGTCGACTAGTTGTATGCTATATTTGTCTTAGAAATTTTGCCGCTGTGGTTTTCGATTACTCGTTACCAGCGGTTTTATTGTTGTGTTGAATACATGCTTGCTTAGTTAAGCATACAAGTTAGATATAGGTTGGCAATATGAGCGTCTCATCTAAAAAGAAACTGAGCCAATACGAGCGCTTGGCGGGCATGCTGCGTGACCGCATCGCCGCCGGCGTCTACGCACGCGAAGACAAGCTGCCGTCCGAGATGGAGCTCATGGACGAATCGGGGCTGTCGCGCAGCACCGTGCGCCATGCCCTTAAGGTGCTCGTTGACGAGGGCCTGGTTCGCACCGAGCGCGGACGTGGTGCCTTTGTGGCCGACACGCCGGCACTCCACGAGAACAACCTGGTGTTTTCGAGCTATACGGCACAGGTCGAAGGCCAGGGCATGAAGCCCACCACGCGCACCGTGGACTCGGGCTTTGCCAAGGCGGCCGGCAGCATAGCTAAGTTCTTTGACGCCGCCGTGGGCAGCAAGCTCGTCAAACTTGTCCGCCTGCGCTACCTGGACGACGCGCCACTGTGCTTGGAGACCACCTACCTGCCGCCAAGCTTCGAGACGCTCATCGATCGCGATATCAATGGTTCGCTCTACGCCACGCTGCGACAGGAGTTCCATCGCGCGCCGGCACAGGGGCACAAGACCTTTGAGGTGTGCTATGCCTCGCAAAACGAGGCGTTTTTGCTCAACGTTGAGCGCGGGCAGGCGTTGATCCTAATCACCGACTACGTCTACGACACCGACGGTCGCCCGCTCCACGTCTCCAAGCGCATCCAACGCACCGACCGCGCCAAATACACCGAGCCCATCGGCTAACCAACACCAAAACCACCACAATGGGGACAGGCACCTTTGTGGTGGTTTTTAAGATTAACGCGCCAAAAACGACCGAGTTTTGAGAGAAACCACCACGAAGGTGCCTGTCCCCATTGTGGTGGTTTTAGGCGAGGAGGTCGGGGAACCAGGTTGGTTTGGGTTGGTTGGGTGCGCGCTCGGCCAGGACCAGCTCCATCCAGCACATGTCGTACCAGCGGCCGAACTTTTGGGCGCAGCGGTCGAAGGCGCCCACCAGGCGATATCCCATATGGGCATGGAAATCCTGGCTGTTGTGCGTCAGGTACTCGTCGTCCTTATCGTGCGGCACGGCAATGAGCGCGCACATGTTGGTGATGCCCATCGCGATCAGGCATTGCTTGAGCGCATCGTGCAGCTTGCGGCCCAGCCCGCCGTGGCGTACATCGCGCGCCAGGTAGATCGACGTCTCGACCGACCAGTCGTACGCCTCGCGGCTGTTAAGCGGACTCACGTAGGCATAGCCTACCGGACGCCCGTCCAACTCCATCACCAAATACGGATAGCGCTTGAGCGTACGCTCAATACGCCCGGCGAACTCCTCAACGCTCGGCACCTCGTATTCGCAGGTAATCGCCGTCTGGCGCACATATGGCTCATAGATGGCAAGCAACGCCGGCGCATCATCGGGCGTCGCCAGGCGAATCGTCGGCTCGGACATCTCGGTCATACAACCCTTCTCCCCCAAAAGCAAAGGCCGCCCTGCGCCAAACCCAGCGCAAGGCGGCCCCTCATCATTACATCAGGCTACAGGACAGCCGCCAACGCGTCGATATCCTCCTGCGTCGTGGCCCAGCTGGTGCAAAAGCGCACCACCGTGTGGGTATCGTCGTACTTTTCCCAGTACTCAATCGCCGCGTGCTCGCGAATGCGGGCCATGTCCTCGTTGGGCAGAATCACGAACTGCTGGTTGGTCGGCGTCTCCAAGAAGAACTGGTAGCCGCGCTCGTGCAGCACGCGACGAAGCGCCTGCGCGGTTTCGATCGCCTGGCGACCAATCTCAAAATACAGGCCATCGGTAAAAAGAGCCTCGAATTGCACGCCCGTCAGGCGGCCCTTGGCAAGCAGTGCGCCATGCTGCTTAATACGCGGAATGGGATGCGCCGGGGTGTGCATGCCGCTAAACACCACGGCCTCGCCGCAGAGCGCGCCGCACTTGGTGCCGCCGATGTAGAACACGTCGCACAGCTGCGCCAGCTCGGGCAGGGTAATGTCGCACTCATCGGCCGCCAGCGCATAGGCCAGGCGAGCGCCATCCACAAACAGCGGAATCTGGCGCTTCTGGCACACTGCGTGAATCGCCGCAAGCTCGGCCTTGGAGTACAGCGTGCCGTACTCGGTCGATAGGCTCACGTACACGGCACCCGGAAACACCGTGTGCTCGTAGCTCTCGTTTTCGTAGAACACCTGGATATAGTTCTCGAGGTCCTCGGCGTGCATCTTGCCCTCGTAGCCGGGGATGGTGAGCACCTTGTGGCCGCCAAACTCGATGGCGCCCGCCTCGTGGCAAGCGACGTGGCCAGTCTCAGCAGCAACGACGCCCTCGTACGGCGCGAGCAGCATGTCGATCACCGTCGCGTTGGCCTGCGTGCCGCCCACCAGAAAAAACACGTCGGCATCGGGGGCCTGGCAGGCCTCGCGGACAAGTTGCTTGGCACGCTCGGTATGCGCATCGGTACCGTAGCCAGGCTGCGGCTCCATGTTGGTATCGACGAGCGCCTGCAGCACTGCCGGATGTGCGCCGTGGGAATAGTCGTTGTTAAACGCGAGCATGGCAATCCTCTCTTACCGGGTATCGGCCAGATGATTCAAACGGAGCTATTGTACGCCGTTGGGATAGGCAATGCGCGCGGCAAGGCACTCAAGTGCCAGTACCAGGGCAAAGCCGCAGCTCACGTCACTCAAAAAGTGCGCCCCGATCACGATACGGCCAAAGGCGACGAGCGCCGCGACCACAACCGCCGTCCAAAAGACCACGCGGCGGCGCGACGGTTTTTCCTTAAAGGCCGCCGCGGGAAGCCCGGCGAGCATAAGGCCGATCGCCGCATGCGCCGTGTGTCCGCTCGCAAACGACTTGAACCCGTCCTTGATCACGCCGGCGGCGATATAGGTCCACTTGTCGGGATTGCCGATCACCCACCACGGCTGAAAATTGAGCCCCGGCGTGACCTCGATCACGCGCATGCGCGGGCGCGACCACAACGGCTTAACAATGACGTTGAGGATGATGGCCTGAGCGGTCCACACGGCCAGTACCATCAACGCCCAGCGCGTAAGCTCGTCGGGGTCGGTGTCGCGCGTGAGGCGATAGACGATAAGGTTGGCAGCGATGACCAGCACAAACGTCAGCACCAACTGAACCGCGATGAGCTTGCCGCCGACGCGCAGGGACGAAACGATCTCGTAGCCGGTCAGGCCAACGTTGACGAGGATGCCCAGCACGGCGAGCCACTTGCTCGTCTTGGAATCGGGTCGTGCCGAGCGCACGAGCATAAGGCCCGCGACACTCGCCGTCAGCTCAAACGGCAGCTCGCCGGCCGCCTCGATAAAGCGGCCGTACATGCTGCCGATGTTGAACAGCGCGCTCGAGATCTGATAATCGAAGAAACTGCCCACGCCCAGACAAAGGCACAGGACAACCGCGATAATGGCGACATCTTTCTTATAGATGTATCCGAACATGCTTTCCTTTCGATGGGGTCAAAATCAACCTGCGAGGCGGCGGGGCAAAGAGCAGCTGATAGCTCCGTCCCGCCACGCCCCTACTTGTTAGTCGTCGTCGCTGGCACCCAGCTGCTGCAGCAGCATGAGCGCGGCCGCCACCGGGCCGGTGCCGTCGCTGGCGTCGAGGCCGCGGCCCAGGCCGCTGCCCGCGCCGGCGCCCGCCTTGTAGGGCACCGACAGCTTGCGACTCTTGGGGAAGTTCACCGCGCCATAGCGGGTCTTTAGTTCAAAGGCCACCTTCTTGGGCACGTCGACGCCCAAAAACGTGATGCGGCCGCCACTGAGCGTGACGCTCTCGAGCCCCAGGCGCTCGCCGCGAATGCGGATGCGCGCGCGATTGAACAGGTTGAGTCCCGCCAACGGCAGCTCGCCATGCGCGGCCTCGGTCTCCTCCTGCACCCCGTCGACACTCTCCAGGTCCTCAGCCGCAGCGAGCTTGCGGTACACGAGCACGCGCTGGTCCACCGCCGGCAGGTACTCCTCGGACAAGAAGTAGTCGGCCGGCAGGTTAATGCCCACGCTCGCCGCCTCCACGCCGGCGTCGTCATCGCCGCGCGCCTCGGCCACTGCCTGACCCAGCATCTGCGTAAACAGATCAAAGCCCACGCTCGACAGGTTGCCATGCTGCTCGGCGCCCATGAGCGAGCCGGCACCACGGATCTCCAGGTCGCGCATGGCGATGCGCATGCCGCTGCCCAGGTCTTGGAACTCAGAAAGCGCGGTCAGGCGCGCCGTTGCTTCCTCGGTGAGCGGCAGCTCGCCCGGGAACATAAAGTACGCGTAGGCCTGCGTGGCAGAGCGGCCCACACGGCCCTTGAGCTGGTAGAGCTGCGCCAGGCCCAAACGCTGCGAGTCCTCGATGATGAGCGTGTTGGCCGTTGCGTTGTCGATACCGCTCTCCACGATGGTCGTAGCGATAAGCACGTCAATCTTCTTGGTCGCGAACTCGATCATCACGTCCTCGACCTCGCGCGGGCTCATCTTGCCGTGTGCCACACCCACGCGCGCTTCGGGCGCGGCCTCGTGCACGCGCGCCACGGCATCGTCGATGGTCTTGACGCGGTTGGACACGTAATACACCTGACCGCCGCGGCCCACCTCCAGGCGAATCGCCGCACTTACCACGTCGGGGTCGTACTCCCCCACGTGCACGATCACGGGACGACGCCCGGTCGGCGGTGTGGTGATCAGGCTCATGTCGCGCACGCCGCTCGTGGCCATCTGCATGGTTCGCGGAATAGGCGTTGCCGAGAGCGTGAGCACGTCGATTTGCTCGCGCAGGTTTTTGAGCTGCTCCTTGTGCTGCACGCCAAAGCGCTGCTCTTCGTCGATGATCACCAGGCCCAGGTTCTTGGGGTTCACATCGGCCGAAAGCAGACGGTGCGTGCCAATGAGCACATCAATCGTGCCCTCGGCAAACGCCTTGAGCGCGCGCTTTTGCTGTGCCGGCGTGCGGAAGCGGCTGAGTACCTCGACCTCAAGGCCAAACGGGGCAAAGCGTTCAAAGAATGTCTCGTAGTGCTGCTGGGCCAGAATGGTCGTGGGGCAGAGCACCATGACCTGGCGGCCGGAGTCCACGCACTTAAAGGCCGCGCGCAGGGCGACCTCGGTCTTGCCAAAGCCCACGTCGCCGCACAGCAGGCGGTCCATGGGCTTGGGCGCCTCCATGTCGGCCTTGATGTCGGCGATAGCCTCCAGCTGGTCACGCGTCTCGTCGTAGGGGAAACTCTCCTCCATCTCGATCTGCTCGGGCGTATCGGGCGGACAGGCGATACCGGTAATCGACGAGCGGCGCGTATACAGGTCGACCAGGTCAAACGCCAGCTTTTTGGCATTCTTGCGCGCCTTGTTGGTAGCCCGCGTCCAGTCGGCGGTGTTGAGCCTGGTCAAGCGCGGTTTATCGCCGTCGGGACCAACATAGCGCGTAATGCGGTCAACCTGCTCCAGCGGCACGTAGAGCTTGTCGCCATCGGCGTATTCCAGCAAAAAGTAGTCGCGTTCCTTGCCGCCCACTTCCTGGCGCGCGATCTCGCTAAAGAGCGCGATACCGTGGGTAGCATGCACCACGTAGTCGCCCGGCTTAAACGGGAAGGTGATCTGTGTAATGTCAACCTTGCGGCGGCTGCGCGCGCGGTTGGCATCCATGCGAGCGTTGAGGTCGGCGATCGAGAACACGGCAAAATTGGCGTCGGGCACCACCACGCCCTGCGGCAGGGCCGCGTCCACAAAGGTCACACGCCCGCGCGAGATGGTGGGCACAGCGGCTCCGGCGGCAGCCTGCGCGGCGCCCGCCTCGAGCGAGCGGGCGTTGAGCGCGTCGGCGCGACGCTCGCGAATGGAAGCATGGGCCTCCTGGCGTGCGGCACGATCGGCGGAATCCGCCGCTGCCACGCGCACACGGTCGCCAATAGCGCCGGCATTTTCGGGCGCCGCGGTCAGCGATTCCTCAAAGGTAATGCCCTCGTCGCCAAAGGTAAGCTCCATCGACTCGCGCGCACCGCGGTCGGGGATGGCAAACACGCAGGCATAGCGCTTACCCACGACCTCCTGGATGCGCGTCATGAAACGGTTGTCCGAGCCTGCGATGGCAGGCTGCTCAATCTTAAGCTCTGCCGTAACCGCACCGCCCGCGCGAATCAGGCTCACATAGTTCAGGCGCTGCTGGGCACCAAAATCGAGCTGCTGGGCACGTACATACAGACCATCCAGGCGGTCAATCCCTGCCTCGCCGGCACGCGCCTCGATATCCTCGTAGGCGCGCAGGCAGTCGTCGAACAGCGAGCGCGGCTCGGACAGAACCACGAGTGCCTTGCCGCTCACGTGCGCCAACGGGCTTACGGTCTGGCCGTACATCACCGGCAAAAAGCGGTCGAGCTCGGGCGTGACGATGCGCGCATCCACCATCTCGAGCAGCGCCGCCAGCTTGCTGTCGTCCTGGCTGGCACGGTAGAGCGCCACGTGCATGTTGTGGACGGCATCGTCGGTAAGCGCCAGCTCGCGGCAGGGGAAGATCTCGATACTGTCCTCGTTGCCGATGGTCTGCCCCGTGGAGCTCACCATGCGGCGGATGCGGTCAATCTCGTCGCCGAAGAACTCGATGCGCACGGGCGCCTTTTCCTGTGCGGGGAACACCTCGACGGTGTCGCCGTGCACGCGGAACAGCCCGGGCGCGTCGGCGGCACCGGCATTGGTGTAGCCCATGCCCACCAGGCGCTGCGGCACCTCGTCAAAAGGAATCTCCTCGCCCACCGCAAAGGTCGTGGACTCCCAATAGTGGCTCTCGACCGGCGGCACGCAACGCAGCAGCGCGCGAGCCGAGGCGACCATGATGCAGTTGTCCCCGCGCACGATGCGTCCCAGTGCCTCGCAGCGCTGCGCCACCACGGCGTCGTCGGGCGCCTGCTCGCGCCAAGGGTAGTCCTTGCGCTCGGGAAAGCGGCACACGTGCGCCAGCCCCACATAGGCGGCCAGGCTGCGCGCAGCGCGATCGGCCGCGTCCTCGCCGCTCACAATGTAGACCGTCGGGCGCGGACGACGCGCAAACTGGGCCGCCGCCATAAGCGTGCGACCCGACTGCGACACGGCCAGCGTCACGTCCTCGCCGGCATCGAGTCCGGCCTCGACGGTCTGCAGCGCCTCGGCAGTGTAGAGCTGCGCGGCTATACGGTGAATGAGCATGCTGTTCCTCCGGCATCGCAACGCCAAAAGCCCGCCGGGGCAAGCTCGGCGGGTCGTACGTCAAATACATTGTCTGTCATGGTAGCGCATGGAGAGGACTCCGGCTCAAGGGCAAACCCAGCCCCGCAAAAAACGCCAGACGAAGATGCGTTCCGCCCTACCCCGCTACGCGCACGCTGGGGCACAAATCTGCCAGCGGACACTCGTCACACTTGGGTTTGCGGGCGTCGCAGATCTCGCGACCGAAGGTGATCCACTGATGGTTGACCGGCTCCCAATACTCGTGCGGCAAAATCTTGAGCAGATCCTGCTCGGTCTTGAGCGGCTCCTTGGCATGCGTCTTGGGACTCAGCATCAGGCGGTGCGCAATGCGGTTGACGTGCGTGTCCACCGCAATGCCTTCCACGATGCCATACCCCACGTTGAGCACGATGTTCGCCGTCTTGCGTCCCACGCCCGGCAGCTTCACGAGTTCCTTCATGTCGGCCGGCACCTCGCCGCCATAGTCGGCGACGATCATCTGCGCGGCCTCGACGGCATGTTTGGCTTTGCTCTTGTAGAAGCCGAGTGACTTGATGGTGTCTGCCACGTCAGCCACGCTCGCCCCGGCCATGGCCTCGGGCGTGGGCCACTGGGCAAACAGCTTCGGCGTCACCTTGTTGACCTGCGCGTCGGTCGTTTGCGCCGAGAGCAACACCGCGATCAGCAGGCGGAAGGGATTCTCGTGGTCCAAAAAGCACTCGACCGGGCCATAGCGACGGTTGAGGCGCTCACACACCTCGATGGCGCGCTCGCGCTTGGCGGCATTGGTCTCGCGTGGCATAACGACTCCTCGGCTCAACGGCACAATAAACTTATGGACACAATTGTCCCACGTCCGAGACGCTTACGCCTCCAAGAATGCGCCGGTCTGACGGCTCCACAGGCTCGCGTACTCGCCACCCGCCTCGAGGAGCTGCGCATGCGCGCCGTCCTCGACAATCTCGCCATCGGCCAGCACCACAATGCGGTCGAGCGCCGCCACGGTGGACAGGCGATGTGCCACCACAATGGAGGTGCGGCCGCGCATCAGGTTCTCGAGCGCCTCCTGCACCAGCGCCTCGGACTCGCTGTCGAGGGCAGAGGTCGCCTCGTCGAGCACTAGAATCGGCGCGTCGGTTAGGATGGCGCGGGCGATAGCCACGCGCTGACGCTGGCCGCCCGAGAGCTTGACGCCGCGCTCGCCCACCATGGTGTCAAAGCCACGGGGCAAGCGGTCGATAAACTCCAGGGCGTTGGCCAGGCGCGCGGCCTCGCGAATCTGCTCATCAGTGGCATTGGGACGACCGTAGGCAATGTTTTCACGAATGGAGCGGTGGAACAGCAGCGTCTCCTGCGGCACGTAGGCAACCTGGCGGCGCAGGCTCTGCTGCGTGCAGCGCGAGACATCCTGACCGTCCACGAGCACGCGACCGCCCTGAACATCGTCCAGGCGCAGCAGCAGCTTGGTGAGCGTCGTCTTACCCGAGCCCGATTTGCCCACCAGGCCCACGCGCTGGCCCGCCGCCACATGAAGTGTCAGGTCATCGAACACGCTCTCGCCCGCCGCAGCGTCACGGTACGCAAAGCTCAGGTGCTCAAAATCAATCGCGCCCTCGGTCACTTTAAGCTCGGGGGCGTCCGGGTCGTCTGCCACCAAACATGGCTCGTCCAGCACGCGCGTCATCTCGGCCGCATCTCCGAGCGCGCGGTTGATGCGCTGCATCATGGAGCTTACGTAGTTCAGGCGCATGGTGAGGTTATAGGTGTAGGTAAAGATCATGACGAGCGAGCCGGCCGAGATGCCAAACCACGCGTTGCCGCCCGCCACGAACACACTCACCACGGCCATGGTGATGACGATAAGGCCCGAGGTCGTAAAGTTGCGCTGCATCATGGCGTGCATCGAGACCGTTTCGGCGTCGCGCGCGGCACGATCGGCGGCGTCGAACAGATCGCGCTCAAAGTCCTCGCGCCCACAGGTCTTGACGGCCAGGATATTCGTGACCGCGTCGGAGAGCACGCCCGAGAGCTTGTTCTGCGCGGCGGACGTCGCGGCCGAAAGCGGCATGATGCGCTTGTACATAAGCCAGACAAACGCGATGTAGACGGCCATGATGCACACCAGGATCACGGTAAACGTCGGCACCACCGGGGCGAGCGCCGCCACCGTGCAGATGACCGAGGTGATGGTGGGGATGAGCGAATACACCGTCACGTCGACCAGCCCCGTATAGCCGCTCATAAAACGGCTCGTCTGGCTCACGAGCGATCCGCCAAAGCGGCTGGTGTGAAATGTCATGGATTGATTGGAGAGCGTGTCGAAGCACAGGCGCGCCAGGTGATAGTTGCCCGCAATCTCGAGCTTGTAGACGGTGTAGTCCTGCAGCTTGGAGAGGATTTGGCCCACTAGGTTAACGAGCACGAGCGCCAGAATGTAAGGACCAAAGACCTCAAACACCTGGTCGCCTGCCACGGGACCGGCCTGGACGCGGTCGACGATGAGGGCCATCACATAGGTGTTGGCAAACGTGAGCAAAAAGATGTAGCCCGCCGACGAGAACACCGAGAGAAAGACGATCAGCGGCTGCGTGCGCGTGACGTCCCAAAAACGCTGCAGCGTGCGACGCACGGTGGAGCGTTTGAGCGGACTGGTGTTTCTCTGAGACATGGGCTTCCTTTCGCGTCTGATAGGGCGAAACGCCATTGTTGCACACTAAAGCGCACTTCAGGCAAGTGCGACGCGAAAAGCGCCCGCGCCCCGCGCTTGCGCAGGCGCCCCGCCGTCAGATGAAGCTAGTCCTCGTCTTTTTGATCTGCGAGCAGGCTCGCAGACGTAAGCCCCAAGATCTCGTCGACCTCCTCGGCATCTTCCAGGGCGTCGATGTCCTTGAGCTTGCGCTCCATGGCGTTGGTGCGCGTGGTGATGATGCCCTCGACCGTTTTGCCCGCGGTCTCGATCTGCTGCTGGGCGCGGCGCAGCGCCTTTTGATAGCGCGGCAGCTCGGCCTTGACAGCGGAGAGCACGCGCAGTACATCGTCGGTGCGTTTTTGCAGCTTAAACGTTTGGTAACTCATCTGCAGGCTGTTGAGAATGGCCGCCATGGTGCTGGGGCCGGCAACGTTGACGTGATAGTCGCGGCCCAGGGTCTCGATAAGCCCGGGGCGGCTGACGACCTCGGCGTACAGTCCTTCAAACGGCACGAACATGATGCCAAAGTTGGTCGTTGCCGGCACACTCAGGTACTTTTCGCAGATGTCCTTGGCCTCGCGCTTGACCATGGTGTCGAGCGTCTTGCGCGCAGCCGCCACGGTCTCCGCATCGCCCGACTCCTGCGCGTCGAGCAAGTGCTCGTACGCGTCGCCCGGGAATTTGGAGTCGATCGGCAGCAGCACGGGATCGCCCTCGTCCACCGGCAGCTTGACGGCAAACTCAACGCGCTCCGAGGCGCCGGGCTTGGTGGCGACGTTTTCCAGATACTGGTCGGGCGTAAGGATGTCCGCCAGAATTGCACCCAGCTGCACCTCGCCCAAAATGCCACGCGCCTTCACGTTGCCCAGCACGCGCTTAAGATCACCCACGCCAGTGGCGATGGACTGCATGTCGCCCAGGCCCTTGTACACGGCCTCGAGCTGGTCGCTCACCTGCTTAAACGATGCAGACAGGCGGTCGTTGAGCGTGCGGGAGAGCTTCTCGTCCACCGTCGCGCGCATCTGATCGAGTTGCACGTTGTTGTCTTTGCGGATAGCGCCCAGCTGGGCATCGACCGTCTCGCGCACCTTGTCCAGGCGGTGCTCGATGCCCTCGCGGTTGGCACCGAGCTGTTGGGCCGTCTCGCGGCGCAGGTCATCCATCCGGTCGCCAGCTTGCGAAAACTCACGTGCGATGGTCAGGTAACGTTGCTGCTCCACGGCCGCATCTGTCGTCTGCTGCTGCGCGATGGCATTGGCCGTGCGGCGGGTTTCGGCCAGCGCGACGTTCAGGGCATCGAGCGCGTTGTTAGCCTGCTCGAGTGCTGCCAGCGTTTCCGCGCTACTGTCGCCACGCTCCCGCAACTCGGCACGCAGGCTCTTGAGTTGGAGGGCGCAAGCCGCAGCAACCCCCACCGCCACCAAGGCGATCACAACAAGCACAATATCAATAGCAGGCATAAACTCCGCCCAACAAACCCAATCGAGCACCAATCAAAACCGCGATCAATCTTACCCCGCCATACGCACCGGGCGCCCGGCCTCTTCTTGGGCGCCCCTCTCCTCCGCATATTCCATAATGCGGCGCGCCGTCTCCCTGCTCACCTTTGAGTCATCACCGGCTAAATATGCGTACACGTTTCCCTTATTCAGATTCAAATCGCGGCAGAGACCGTAGCGCGTTACACCCGATTCCTCTAACGCTCCCAACGTTCTTTTTCGCATCAGGGCGTTGATCCTTCTGTCCGCCACTGGCTTTTCCTTCACCGCTCTATACGCACGCCAAACGTTGGCATAACGATTAGGAAGTTTGTCCTCGGCGCATAGAGATGCCAGGCTACCCATTTGGGCGTACAAGGACAAAACGCCTCGGTAACCCTCTTCCATCCACGAACCCTCGGATAAGCCCAGAACGTATTCGGCTTTACCCTGTGCCAAAGCGAGCAAAAACAGGGGCTCCGCCACGCGCGGCGCAACCGTCGTCGCTTGCTTAACCAGTTTTCTAAAACTGAGCGACTGCTGTCCGGATAGCTCTCGGCAATAGCCTTTTAAGAATCCCTCAAAGGTCAGATTCAACCGAGCACCTCCTTTTTGTATTGGCTGTATGCGCAGACCATCTCTTGATAACTCCGCTCCGAAGGCGACGACGCCAGCGCCTCGCCCTCGTCGAATATAAGCCGTTCGAGCAGTCCCCAATCAAGTCGGTCGACGAATGCCTGGCTATGAAGATCGATAATGTCGTTCGGACGGAAGGCATAGAGCTTCATTACCGCCAGGTCCTCCAAGAGGGGTCTGCTCTAAATCCTGCTTATACATAGCAAATCCTACTATTATTCATCTTCAATAATAATATTCAGTCGCACGACAGGACCCACAGGATGCAAGAATTTTACTCGTGGCGATAATCCCAACACCCTAGAAGTCCTAATGTGACAAACGCTAGCTCTCCCAGCCGGTGCGGATGGTTGTTATGACGTCGCCTAGGCGCTGGCCTAGGGCCGCTAGATGTTGGAGCACCTCGTTGGGCGATGCACCGTTGAGGATGCACGTGAGGGCATACGACGCCAGAAAGATGACCGCAAGCCCCAGCGGGATGAACACGATCATCGCCAATGTGCGCAGGCGCTGGCCCACGCGGCGGTGACGCGTGCGGCGTTTGTCGAACGCAAGCTCCTGCGCATATGAATCTTGTTGTACGGAATAGTTCTCTGGCGCCGATCCGCCCGCAGGCGAAACCGCGGACGTAACGTTTTGCGCAAAGGGCTGGGCTGCCGCCCCTTGCATTTGCATCTCCATGAGTCGTTGCTGCTGACGCAGCATGCGCTTAGCTTGTTGCTGCGGAGTCTCAAGAAACAGGTCCATGTTGGCCTCCAAAGTCGGAGAATTCGACGCTTACGACCAGCATCCCGCACCGCCATGACCGCGACAACGCAATCGCCGGCAATAGCCACAAAGTTTCTTTTGCTCAAAAGCTGTCGAAAAGCTCAACAACTCCCCTACCAGCACTTTCTCTGAGCTTTTTTCGCCAGCAATCTTTTGGCCTTCCACCCTTACGCCAACTGACCAAAATCTAACCAAAAGCTTGACGGAAATTGTGGAGACCGGGACCCCATACAAAAACGTGCCGCCCCAAAAGGGGCGGCACGCAAACTTCTTATCTGCTTTTCTGTAACGAGCATGCGACGACCCAACGCCGGGGCGCAGGGCGGGGAAACCTTTGCCTCGCGCGACCCTGCGAAGCCGTGAGCGAGAGGGAAAGGTTTCCCCGCCCTGCGCCCCGTGGTCGGTGAGGACCGACTACATGCCCGCGAGACCGCGGGCAGCGGTGGCGCACAGAAACGCCAAGGCTAGAATCACGAGCGAGCCCGCAATATCGGCCACCACGCCCGCAAAGCGACGCTCAAACAACCAGCTCTCAAAGTGCGGGGCGACGTTGCGCCAAACACGCCACAGCAAGATGCCCATACCGATGACGCCCGGGATATTGAGCAGTAGGATCTCGGAGCACAAAAGACCGATCAGGTTGCCGGCGGCAAAGCCCGCATCGCCCTCGCAGTATTTGCGATAAATCATGTACAGCATGTACGCCACAAACGGCTGCAGGCACGCAGAGATAAACGTAACTACCATCGAGGGATCCTGCGAAAAGACCTCGGTGAGTTTATCGACGCTCGTGGCGTCCTTCGAAGCCAAGAACAAACCGATAACCACAAGGGGCACCACGCCCAAAATTACCTCGACCAGAGTAAACAACTTGGCAGTCAAATCCTCACTAGCCGAATTCAAATGAGGCGCCCACTCAAGATGAGCATGCGCCCCAACCTTCTTGTCCTTCTCGACACGATCGGCCTTTTTACCCTCGGCAACCCGACGACCAGGATCCTTGCGAGTTCCCGCCGCAGCAACCCGAGCCCGAGACTTCTTACCCATAAAAAACACCCCATCAGGTAGTAGATAAACTAAAAGTCGCTACCCAGTGTACCCCACCCATGAACGGTGCCATCCCAACCAGCCCCCATACAAAAACGTGCCGCCCCTATCGGGGCGGCACACAAACTTCTTATCAGCTTTTCAGTAACGAGCACGCGACGACCCAACGCCGGAGCGCAGGGCGGGGAAATACCTTTGCCTCGCGCGACCCTGCGGAGCCGTGAGCGAGAGGGAAAGGTATTTCCCCGCCCTGCGCTCCGCAGCAGCCAGCGCCAAGCGCTAGTAGTTCACCACCTGCTCCTCAAAGTACGCCTTCGGGTGGTTACACACCGGGCACACCTCAGGCGCCTCGGCACCAACGTGCAGGTGCCCGCAGTTCAGGCACTTCCACACCTTTACGCCCTCGCGCTCAAACACCTCGCCCGACTCGATGCGCTCGACGAGTTTGTTGTAGCGCTCCTCGTGGGCCTTCTCGACGGCGGCGACGCCACGGAACTTCTCGGCGATCTCGGCAAAGCCCTCCTCCTCGGCGGTCTTGGCGAACTCGTCGTACATCGTGGTCCACTCGTAGTTCTCGCCCGCGGCGGCGTCGCGCAGGTTGTCCAGAGTACCCGGAACGGCGCCGTCGTGCAGATACTTAAACCACAGCTTGGCGTGCTCGGACTCGTTGCCCGCCGTCTCGGCAAAGATATTCGAGATCTGAACGTAGCCGTCCTTTTTGGCCTTGGATGCATAGTAGCGATACTTGGTGTGTGCCTGGGACTCACCGGCAAAAGCAGTCTCGAGGTTCTTCTTGGTCTGAGAGTTCTCAAAATCCATAGGTGTACTTCCCTTCAACACGTGCCGCCCATAGGCTTTGAGCGACCTTGTCTTTAGGATGCCCTCAAGCCGCGAATTTAAACCTTACAATCCCGTTCTTCAGATTTGAGCGGGCTACACACTCAACCAACGATCGTCCTCGGCTCGGCAAAAGCCCTCGCGCTCCAGGTCAGCTAGAATGCCCGCGATCAAGTCGCACTCGACCGGCCCGCGACCGGCTGCCGTTTCCATCTCGTTAACGCCCACCACGGCATCAGCAAGCGTAATCCCCGCCGGCTGCCCATCGCGCGCTGCCAGCAACATACGCACGATATGCGCGCGCTTTTGGCGACGCGAGCCCTCAAACTTGGACTGACGGCTATAGCCCGCCGACCGCCTGGACGGATTGGGCAACGTCTTTTTTAGATATGCGCCGTAATCTAGCAACGCGTAATACCACGCGCGCGGCGTGTCGGCATCATCGAGCGGCACGGCAAAGGGAGCGATCTCGTCCGCCGACGCACCGGGGGCCGCCGGACAGGCCGCCTGAATCAGCGGCACCAGCTCGCGATCGGGAACAGCCGGTACATCGGGAAAGAAGTGATGCAGAAAGACCGTGCGCACATTGGTCTCCAGATACACGCCCGGAAGATCAAACGCAAACGACCGGATACCCTGCGCCGTTGCCGGGCCAATACCAGGCAGAGCGACCAAGTCACGCGTCTCGTGTGGAAACTCCCCGTCCCAGTCCTCTACAACGCGCTGAGCGGCCCCGTGAAGCGCCAGAGCGCGTCGGTTGTAGCCCATCCCCTGCCAAGCGTCCAAAACATCGGAAGGCGCGGCCTGGGCAAGCGCCTGCACGGTCGGAAAACGATCGAGCCACACCGGCATGCGCGCCTCCACACGCGGCACCTGCGTTTGCTGCAGCATGACCTCAGAAAGCCAAATGATGTACGGATCGCGTGTGCGGCGCCACGGAAGGTCGCGATAACGCAGGACCCCTTCCGAACGAATCATCGAACGAAAGGGGTCCTGAATCATGGCTATGCTCCTTATGCGGCGCTATTCCTCCCGGTAAGCGCACGCGCAGGTGGCGTACTCGGGAAACGCTTCGCGGTCGGCGAACTTGGGATCGACGGCCGGGAACTGGCGGTGAGCGACGATGTCGCCGAGCGAAACGGAATCGAGGTAGTCGCGCATCAACGCCTGAGCTCCGGCCCACAGGGGATGATAGCAGCACGCGCCCATGCGCGCACAGTCACCATCGGGCGCGGTGCAATCGTTCATAACCATAGGACCCTGAACGGCCTCGACGACCTGGCGGATAGTGACGTCGTCCGGACTGACCTTGAGACGCATGCCACCGTGGACGCCACGCAGGCTCTCCACAATACCGGCCTGGACCAAACCGTGCTGAATCGAGCGGGCAAACGAATACGGGACATTGACCTCTTCGGCAGCGGTGCGAACAGAAAGCAAGCACTCCGGATCCTCGGCAAGCATCGCCAGCATACGAAGGGCGTAATCAGTCTTCCTCGATATGTCCATTTTTCCCCTTTCAAGGAATACGAACAGCTCGAACGAGCTCCGGGGCCGAGCTTGTGTCGAGACGCTAAATGACTGCCAGGACATCCAAATGGTAAATCGGATATCCACTGAGTGCCGCGCTTGGAGCGAAATGCATCAGATGCGGCGCACAGTGCAATTTAGTATAACCTAACCCCCTGTCTCGTAGAACAGGTGTTGCGCAACAAAGCTGTTGTTCAGACAGATATATTTATTAGATTTTACTTGCGTTCCCGAAGGCGCGGGGATTCTGGGCGAAGATGTACCAGGGCGATCGTTCTATCGAAACAAAGTGCATCAAACGCAAAAAGCCACGTCCGAAGACGTGGCTTTAATTGCGTTGGCGGGAAGTACGGGGCTCGAACCCGCGACCTCCGACGTGACAGGCCGGCGCTCTAACCAAACTGAGCTAACTCCCCAGGCAGACGTTCGCGTTTGTTTCCGCTCGCGTGCGCTGCGGGGATTAGTATACACAGAAGTCTGTCCGGCGCGCAACAACTTTTTTGAAAAATTTTTTGGAGCCATCCGGGAGGGCTTCCGGGGCTGAGGGCGGGGGTTTAGTTTGCTTCTCTACAGTCCTGCGCAAGACGGAAAGCACATTAAGTGCTTTCCTTTGCGTGCGGAACTCGCG
>JAUMSH010000059.1 GCA_031292915.1 Collinsella sp. | reverse complement strand
TCAAGCGGTCTTTTAATTTAATACCAGTTGATATTTACCTGTTAACAGTTTTGTATCATACCGGCTATATTCAGTGGAATTATGTATATGTTTAAACAACTTAACTTTGACCAGAAAGCCGATCGGAGGGGATAGCCGCCCCCACCGTGGTGCAAGCGAACCTGTCCCCCTTGCACCAAAAAGGGCGCCGACCATTGCGGTCGACGCCCTTTCTTATTGGCGGTTATAAGCCCCAGCGTTTATTTGTTGACCTGGCCGGCACGAACGGCAGCCTTCTTGCGGTCGGTGGCGTTGAGCAGACGCTTGCGCAGGCGGATGTTCTTGGGAGTGATCTCGACCAACTCATCGTCGGCGATGTACTCCAGCGCCTCCTCCAGCGAGAAGGTGCGGGGCGGCACCAGCTGGACGGAGATATCGGAGGTCGAGGAACGCTGGTTGCCCAGGTTCTTGGTACGGGCGATGTTGACGACCATGTCGCCAGCCTTGCTGCGCTCGCCCACGATCATGCCCTCATAGCACTCGGTGCCCGGCTCAACAAACAGCTGGCCGCGCTCCTGCAGCGTACCCAGAGCGTAGGCAACGGCCTTCTCGGTGGTCATGGAGATCATGGCGCCGTTCTGACGGTTACCGATCTCACCAGCGTAAGGACCATACTCCAGGAAGGTGTGGTAGAACACGCCCTCGCCGTGGGTGACGTTCATGATGCGGTTCTTAAGACCCATGATGCCGCGGGTCGGAATCTTAAACTCGAGGTGCGTCACGATGCCCGAGGTATCCATGCTCGTCATGATGCCGCCGGAGGTGCCGAAGACCTCAACGACCTTGCCCGAGTACTCGTCCGGACACTCGACGACGGCCTGCTCGACGGGCTCCATCTTGTTGCCGTTCTCGTCCTTCTTAAACAGAACGCGGGGACGACCGACCTGGAACTCAAAGCCCTCGCGGCGCATGGACTCCATCAGGACGGACAGGTGCAGAATGCCGCGGCCCGAGACCTCGACGCCGCTCTTGTCCTCGAGCTCCTCGATCTTCATGGTCACGTTGTTCTCGGCCTCGTTGAACAGGCGCTCCTTGAGCTGACGGGCGCCCACGATGTCGCCGTCGCGGCCGACAAGCGGGGAGGTCGAAGCCTCAAAGACGATGGACAGGGTCGGCGGGTCGATCTCGATGGGCTCGAGCTCGACGGGGTTCTCGGGGTCGGTGTAGACATCGCCGATATCGGTGCGATCGATGCCCACGACGGCGGCGATGTCACCGGCGCCGACTTCCTGGCACTCGGTGCGGCCCAGGTAGTCGAAGGTAAAGAGCTGCCTGACGGTAGCGGTGGCGCTGGAACCGTCATTCTTGACAACCAGGATCTGGTCGCCCTGGTGGATGGTGCCGGAGTACACGCGACCGATGCCGATACGGCCAACGAAGTTGGAGTGGTCGATGGTCACGCACTGCATGGCCAGCGGGGCGTTCTCGTCAACCTCGGGCGCGGGCATGTCGTCGATGATCATATCGAGCAGCGGATACATGTCCATGTTGCCGTCGTTGGGGTCAAGGCGGGCAAAGCCATTCATGGCGCTGGCGTAGACCACGTGCTCCATGGCGAACTCAAGCTGGTCGTCGGTGGCGCCCAGGTCGGCCATAAGGTCGAGGCAGTCGTTGTAGGCCTTCTCGGGGTTGGCACCCGGACGGTCGATCTTGTTGATGACGATCATGATCTTGAGGCCGGTGTCGATAGCGTGACGCAGCACGAAGCGGGTCTGAGGCATGGGACCCTCAAAGGCATCGACCAGCAGCAGGGCGCCGTCGGCCATACGCAGCACGCGCTCGACCTCGCCGCCAAAGTCGGCGTGGCCCGGGGTGTCGATGACGTTGATCTTGACGTCCTTGTACTCGATAGAGATGTTCTTGGCGAGAATCGTGATGCCGCGCTCGCGCTCCTGGTCGTTAGAGTCCAGGACGCGGTCCTCGACCTGCTGGTTGGCACGGAAGGCGTCCGTGGCACGCAGGAGCTTATCAACCATCGTCGTCTTGCCGTGGTCGACGTGGGCGATGATGGCGATGTTCCTCAGATTGTCTACGCGCATGTAGTTCCCCTATCTTCTATCCATATACAAACGGCACGCGTATGCGACCCACCCAGCAATGCAACGCTCGGCGGGAATATTGAGCCTTTTACCGAAAACTCGTTTATTTTAGCGATTTTAGATGAGAGGGGTTTCCTCACCTGCAGGTTCAGGGTCGCTCCACATAAAACCATCGCCGGCGCCCATGCCCTCATACAGCACATATGCCGAAAAGCCGCTCTCGAGCGTCGTCTCA
Source organism: Collinsella sp. (assembly GCA_031292915.1). Classification (GTDB taxonomy): domain Bacteria; phylum Actinomycetota; class Coriobacteriia; order Coriobacteriales; family Coriobacteriaceae; genus Collinsella. The sequence goes on along the minus strand of JAUMSH010000059.1, from coordinate 9,709 downwards.
AAGAAGCTCACGAGTAGAGCGTCATGGTAGCCGCCGTCAATCTCGACGCAGCCGGTATAGCCGATGGCATAGCGGGCGATACGGCCCAGGCCCTCGTCCTTAAGGCCCATCTTGTGCTCGGAGATAAAGTTGGTGGCAGCCTCCAGGCATGCCTCCTCGCCATCCTCGTCGAGCGCGGCCAGATAGCGGTTGGAAGCAGCGTCCTCGATCGCCACAACTACGCCCGGATTCTCGCCGGCGGCAAGGTCGTCCAAGAACGCACCAATCAGGTCACACACCATGGCGTCGAGCTCGGCGGAGACGTTACCGGCGTCCTGCATATCCTGTGCCATCTCTAGACCTTCCCATCGAATCCGGCGTCGTTACAGTTCTTGTGCCTCGGCAGCGATCTTGGCGGCGGCATTGCGGGCGCGCGTCATATCCATCGCGCGCTTGTCGAGTACCTTGATCTGGTTGGTCAGCATGATCGCATCGACCACACCCCAGATTACCAAGCCTGTTGAAATCGAAAACCCAAGCGCACCAACTGTACCACGAAGACGAGAACAGATTACCGCGACAAGGGCGGAGATGATAACCATCTTGATATAGGAGCCGCGGCGCTCGCGAAGCGTGCGGGCCTGCGTCACATAGGCGATGCGAGCCGCCTCGGATGCCTCCGAGCGCATCTGGGCTTCACGCGCGATGGCGGCCGCTTCAGCCGATACGCGGGCACCCATCAACGACCTCTCCGCTCGCGTGCCAGACATTTAGAAATCATCGGGGGAGAGCGTATGGACGAACTCGTCGAACTTCTCGAACTCCTGCTCGTCGTCAACTTCCTCGGCATGGGCAGAAACGGTACCCAGGCGATTCATGATGTCGTCCTCCACGAACATGGGGGCATTACTGCGCACGGCAAGGGCAATGGCGTCACTGGGACGGGCGTCAATCTTGCGCTCGTCACCATCGACCAGCACGACAATCGTCGCATAGAACACCGGCGGCTCGGCACGAACGATCTCGATGCGCTCGAGCTTGGCGCCCAGGGCATCGACGGTGTCAAGCAGCAGGTCATGCGTTATCGGGCGCTCGGCGCGACCGCTATCGATACCACGGCTAATGGCCGCGGCCTCAAACGAGCCGGTCTGAATGGAAAGCGAACGCAGGGGCGCCGTCGAATCCGACTTGCCGCAGCGCTCACGAAGCACGATAAGCGATGGCACGGGACCGGCGGCCATGACGATGGTCTCTATGTCGACACGAACCATGGAACACCTCCGGTACGTAGCGGTTAACACACGGCAGGGTCGCCGCATTGAATAGCTATACTACCCAATCTTTCGCCCAGCACACAAAATCAAAGTAGTTAATTTGGGACGGGGCTATTTTGACTACTTTTAGTTGGATAAGAAAAAAGCCCCGAGGCAATGCCCCAGGGCTCTTAACGTTTTGATGGTGGACCTGACAAGATTCGAACTTGTGACCTCCCGGTTATCAGCCGGACGCTCTAACCAACTGAGCTACAGGTCCATCATGGTGGAGGTTAGGGGGATGGAACCCCTGACCTCAGGCTTGCAAAGCCCGCGCTCTCCCAGCTGAGCTAAACCCCCACGGAGAAAGTAATAAACACCCCAGCGGCGACTCGGCTCTCGCTGGGGTGTTTATTGCGAAAGAAAGTGGTGGACCTGACAAGATTCGAACTTGTGACCTCCCGGTTATCAGCCGGACGCTCTAACCAACTGAGCTACAGGTCCATCGCGCAAGGGATATATTAGACGAGTCGTTACGTGCGCGTCAACAACTTTTTTGAAAATCTTTGGGAGGGGTGGTCGCTGGGCTGGCGAGGTGGTTTTGGTTTGCTGCTCGGACAGTCCTGCGCAAGACGAAGGCCACATTAAGTGGCCTTCTTTGCGTGCGGAACTCGCGACAAACCAAAACCACCTCGCCAGCCCAGCGACCATGGGGTCCCAAGGTTTTCAAAAAAGCGGTCGGCGCGCAGTGCGCCGACCGCCGATATATGGGGTCTGATATTTTCTACCAGCTAGTTCCTCTTACTCGTCGAGGAGATCCTCTGGCATGTCGTTGCCGTCGCCTAGGTCGACAGGGGTTTCTTCGGGGGCAGAGCCGTCTTCTGTGGCTTCGCCTTCGGGCTTTTCCTTGGCTGCCGTCATGCGGGCTACGGCGCAGATGCGGTCGTTATCGTCGACGGTCATCATCTTGACGCCCTGGGTGGCGCGACCGGTTTGGCTGATCTCGTCGGTCTTGACGCGAATGACCGTCGCGCCCTCCGTCACGATAAACAGCTCATGCTGCGGGCCCACCGTCTTCATGGCTGCGAGGTTACCCTTGCGCTCGGTCATCTGGATGGTGTAGACACCCTGACCGCCGCGGTTCTGCTCCGGGTAATCCGAGACCGGCGTGCGTTTGCCGTAGCCGCGCTCGGTAATGACGAACAGGTCGCCGTTACCGTTGGTGATCTCCATACCAAGAACGCTCACGCCTTCCTTCATGCCAATGCCGCGAACGCCGCTGGTATCACGACCGGTGGCACGCACCTGGTCCTCGGGGAACATAATCGCCTTGCCCGCGGTGGTTGCCATGATGATCTTGTCACCCTCGCGCACGCGACGTACAGCGAGCAGCGCGTCGTCGTCCCTCAGGTTGATGGCGATCAGGCCGTCGCGGCGGCTACGGTCGTAGGCGCTCATCACGGTCTTCTTGACCATGCCGCTCTTGGTGGCAAACATCAGGTACTCGTCGGCGGGGAACTCGCGGCAGCTGATGACGCTCGCGATCTTCTCGCCCTCCTCGAAAGGCAGCAGGTTGACGATCGCGGTGCCGCGCGCCTGGCGCGTGCCAACCGGCAGCTCGTGCACCTTCAGGCGATAGACTTTACCCTTGCTCGAGAAGAACAGCACGTACTCGTGCGTGGACGCGATAAACATCTCGTCGATAACGTCGTCCTCTTTGAGGTTGACGCCCGACACGCCCTTGCCGCCGCGCTTTTGGGCGCGGTAGGCGGCCACCGGGATGCGCTTGACATAGCCGGTGTGGGTGATGGTCACGACCATGTCCTCGTCGGCAATGAGGTCCTCGACGTCCAGGTCCTTCTCAACCTGGCTGATCTCGGTGCGGCGCTTGTCGCCGAACTTCTTGGAGATCTCGCGCATCTCTTCCTTGATGACGCCCAGGATTTTCTCCTCGTGCGCCAACAGGTCCTCGTAGTAGGCGATGGCGCGGCGCAAGCCGTCCAGCTCTTCCTGAATCTTGTCGCGCTCCAGGCCGGTCAGGCGGCGCAGCTTCATCTCGAGGATGGCCGTAGTCTGCTCGGGCGTAAAGCCAAAGCGCTCGATCAGGCGGCTGCTGGCCTCGGAGTCGGTCTGCGAGGAGCGGATGATGCTGATGACCTCGTCGATATGGTCGAGAGCCATCAGGTAGCCCTCGAGGATATGGGCACGCGCCTGTGCCTTCTTGAGGTCAAAGCGGGTGCGGCGGGTGACGACGTCGACCTGGTGGTCGATGTAGTGCTGCAGCATCTCGCGCAGGCTCAGGCATTTGGGAACGCCGTTGACGAGCGCCAGGTTGTTGGCACCAAAGGTCGTCTGCAGCGAGGTGTACTTGTACAGGTTGTTGAGCACGACCTGCGGGATGACGCCCTTCTTGAGCTCGATGACCAGACGGATACCCTTCTGGTTGGACTCATCGCGCATATCCGAGATACCCTCGATGCGCTTGTCGTTGACGAGCTGGGCGATCTTCTCCTGAAGGGTGCCCTTGTTGACCATGTAGGGAATCTCGGTAAAGACCAGACGGCTACGGCCGGTCTTGGTGGACTCCACATGAGCCTTGGCGCGCACGGTGATGGAGCCGCGACCGGTCTCGTAGCTCTGCTTAATGCCGGCACTGCCCATGATGATGGCGCCGGTGGGGAAGTCCGGACCGGGCATGATTTGCATGAGCTCGTCGACGGTGGCGTCGGGATTGTCGATCAGGTAGCACGTGGCCTCGATTGCCTCGGTGAGGTTGTGCGGGGCGATGTTGGTGGCCATGCCGACGGCGATGCCTTGACTGCCGTTGACCAGCAAGTTGGGGAAGCGCGCGGGCAGTGCCTGGGGCTCGGCGAGCGACTCGTCGTAGTTGGGCTGCCAGTCGACGGTGTCCTTCTGCAGGTCACGCAGGAGCTCCATGGCGGGCTTTGCCAGGCGGCTCTCGGTGTAGCGCATGGCGGCGGCGCCGTCGCCGTCGATGTTGCCGAAGTTGCCGTGACCGTCGATGAGCGGCGTGCGCATGGAGAACCACTGCGCCAGGCGGACCATGGCCTCATAGACCGCGAAGTCGCCATGCGGGTGGTACTTACCGATAACTTCGCCGACCGTCCAGGCCGACTTCTTATGTGGGCGGTTGGGGTAGATGCCGCTCTCGTTCATCGCGTACAGGATGCGGCGGTGCACCGGCTTTAAGCCGTCGCGCACGTCCGGCAGGGCACGCGCCGTGATAACCGACATCGAATACTCGATGAACGACTGCTTCATCTCGCGGCCAAACTCCGAAATCTGGAGCTGGCCGCCGTTGATATCCTCGCCGGCCGAGGCGCCACGGTCGACTTCGCCAAAGCTCTCCTCGAGCTCGGCGTCGTCTTCTTCCTCATCATCATCGGCATCGGGGTTATAGGCGTCCGGGTCGCCGTCCTCGCCCTGCTCAGCACGGGCAAGCAGGCGCTTCAGATCGTCGGGCATACCGGCATCGCCGGCCTCGCCCATACCCTCGTTATTGTTGATATCGTCTGCCACGTTACCTCCTCTTAAGCGTCAAGGAAACGCGCGTCATGCGCATGTTTTTCAATGTACTCGCGGCGATAGCCGACCTCGGAACCCATCAGCTCGCGCACGGCGCGGTCCGCCACCACGGCGTCCTCGATCGACACACGCTGCAGGATGCGGGTCTTGGGGTCCATCGTCGTCGAGGCAAGCTGCTTGGGGTCCATCTCGCCCAGGCCCTTGTAGCGCTGGACGGTATAGCCCTTGCGCTTTTTGGTAATCTTGCCGTCCTTGGCCTTGCCGTCCTCGTCGTTATCGTCGGGGTTCAGGCCCAGACTCTGGATGGTGTCGCGCAGGATCTCGTCTTCGGGCTGGCGGCCGTTGGGATACACGTAGTGGATCTTGTTGCGCACCTTAATGCCAAAGATGGGCGGGCAGGCAACATAGACGTAGCCGGCATCGATCAGCGGACGCATGTACTTGTAGAAGAACGTCAGCAGCAGGATGCGGATATGCGCACCGTCGACGTCTGCATCGGTCATGATGATGATCTTGTGGTAGCGCGCCTTGGTGATATCGAAGTCGCCGCCGTCGCCGGCACTCGTCGTGACGCCGCAGCCGATCGCGGTAATCAGCGACTGAATGGTGTCACTCGAGAACGCGCGATGGTCACCAACGCGTTCGACGTTCAAAATCTTGCCGCGCAGGGGCAGAATCGCCTGGATGTCTCGGCGACGGCCGTCCTTGGCCGAACCGCCTGCCGAGTCGCCCTCTACGATGAAGAGCTCGGTCAGCTCGGCATCGCGCACCGAGCAGTCAGCGAGCTTACCGGGCAGGGACGCCGTCTCGAGCAGGCTCTTGCGGCGGGTCGCCTCGCGCGCCTTGCGGGCGGCATTGCGCGCCTTGCAGGCCTGTTGCGCCTTCTTGACGATCTCGCGAGCGGGCTTGGGATGCTCCTCGAGGTAATCGACAAGGCCGTCGGTCACAATCTTGAGCGTCAGCGCGCGCATATAGGAGCTGCCGAGCTTTGCCTTGGTCTGGCCCTCAAACTGCGGATCGGGCAGCTTGACCGAGATAACGGCCGAAAGGCCCTCGCGCACATCGTCGCCGGTCAGGTTGGCGTCTTTTTCCTTGAGCAGGTTCTGCTTGCGCGCGTAATCGTTGATCACGCGGGTGAGCGCGGTGCGGAAGCCCTCAAGGTGCATGCCGCCCTCGGGGGTGTAGATGTCGTTGGCAAACGACATGACGTTCTCGCCGTAACCGCTATTCCACTGCAGGGAAACCTCGACCTCGCCCATCTTGGCCACAGGTGCGTCCGGGTCCGATTTGCCCTCGATGTAGATGGGCTCCTTAAAGGCCTCGGGGACGTCCTTGCCCTCGTTGAGGAACTTGACGAAGTCGATGATGCCGCCCTCGTAGCAAAACTCCTCCACGTGGGGAGTCGCTTCGCGCTCGTCGGTCAGCACGATTTTGAGGTTCTTATTGAGGAACGCCGTCTCCTGCAGACGGTTATGCAGCGTATCGAAATCGTAGATGCAGGTCTCGAAGATCTCATCGTCGGGCCAGAAGGTGACGGTGGTGCCCGTCGAATCCGAGGTGCCCACGACCTCCATCTTCTTGACGGTCTTGCCGCGCGAGAACTCCATCTCGTAGGTGTTGCCATCGCGACGAACCTGAACGACCACGCGCTTGGACAGTGCGTTGACGACGGAGATGCCCACGCCGTGCAGGCCGCCCGAGACCTTATAGGCCGAGTTATCGAACTTACCGCCGGCGTGCAAGATCGTCATGACGACCTCGAGCGTCGGAATCTTTTTAACAGGGTGCTCGTCGACGGGGATGCCGCGCCCGTTGTCGACGACCGTGATGGAGTTGTCGGCGTGGACCGTCACCTGGATCTCGGTGCAGAAACCGGCCATGGCCTCGTCGACGGAGTTGTCAACGATCTCCCACACCAGGTGATGCAGACCGCTGGCGCTCGTCGAGCCGATATACATGCCCGGGCGCTTACGAACGGCCTCGAGACCTTCGAGAATCTTAATCTCGCCGCCATCGTAATCGTTTTCGTTTGCCACACGTCCTCCTTCAGTTAAGAAAATGTGTACAGCCTTACTAGTTTATCGTAAAAAAATACCCTCGGGAACGAGGGTATTTGGCTCTACAAGGCCACCAGATGCGATTTAAGGCTCTTTTTTGCTTTGCACGCCCTTGGCCCACTCGGCACTGGCTCTCATGGCGTTCTCGAGGGCCTCGCGCAGTTTTTGGTCTTCGATGGGCGCCACCTGGCGCTCAATCTCGGTGCGCTCGGACTCGCTAAGGTCGGCGTGCGGGGCCGGCGGGCGCTCGGTCGTCGCCGGGCGCAGGCGCTCCTTAGCGGCGGGCGGCGTGTGACCGGGTGCGGTGGTTTTGAACACCAGGCCGTCCACATGAGCACCGGCGCGCTCCATGCGCGCGCGGATGATCTCGCGCAACAGCGTCATTTCCTGCGTCCACGAGGGCGAATCGAGATATACCAGCAGCTCATTGGACTCGGGCAGGTAGCGCAGACCCGTCACATGCCGCCCCTCGCGCGTGCCCGAGCACACCGCGTTCCACGCGCGATAGACCGCGCGCGACTCCTCGGCAGCCTCCATCTGCGCGCGGCGCTCAGGCGTTGCGGCTGCCAGGATGCGCTGGCGCTCTGCGTTCAAAAAGCCACTGAAGGCGACCGTTTCGCTCTCGCGCTCGTAATTAGCACGTCTCACCCATGCTCACCACCTTGGCTCGATCAAGCAGGTCATCGGTAAAGTACCCCAGGTTGGTCGTGGTTATGACCGTCTGGATATCATCGCCGATCAGCCGCAGAAAAGCACCGCGACGCTCGCCGTCGAGCTCGCTCATCACGTCGTCCAGAAGCAACAGCGGAGCAGTACCCAGAACATCGCGAGCCACGGCCACCTCGGCCACCTTCCAGGACAGTACCAACGTTCGCTGCTGTCCTTGGCTGGCAAATGAACGAGCAGAGCGACCCGCCACGGTAAATTCAATCTCGTCGCGGTGCGGCCCCACCAGCGTCACGCCGCGGCGAATTTCCTCGTCGGCGTGCTCATCAAGGGCGGCCAGCATGCGCTCGTACGCCCAGCCCTTCAGCTCTTCGCGATCCTCGACCTGGGGCAAATCCCCCAGCGTGGACGTATAGGTCACGTTGGCAGCCTCGCCGGACGCCACTTGCCCGTAGGCAGTGCGCACATGGCCCGCCAGCCGGTCGATTAGGGCCAACCGGTGCACGAGCAGGGCCGAGCCCGCGCGGGCAATCGAATCGTTCCACGCGCCGAGCATCTCACGGCAGCACCAGGTCTCCTTGAGCAAGGCGTTACGCTGGGTCACGCAGCGCCCATAGGTGCTCGCAAGATCGGCATAGCGTGTGCTCAGTTGCATGCCAAAGTCATCGAGGGCGGCGCGGCGCACACTGGCGCCTCGCTTAACCATGTCCAGATGGTCGGGGCAAAACAGCACGCTCGGCAGAACCCCGCGCACACCGGCGGCAGAGCATCTCTTGCCGTTGCGGCTAAACGAGCGCTTACCGTCCTCCGCGCTCAATCCCATATCAAGCACGCGGCCGTCGCCCTCGAGCCTCAGCTCGACCTTGCACGAGCCCACGCCATCATGGACGAGCTCGGCTGCGGTCGGATGCCTAAACGAGGCGCCACTCGTCAGCAGCTGCAGCGCCTCTATGAGATTGGTCTTTCCCGCCGCGTTGGGTCCCGCAAGTATCGTCACGCCCTCGTCCAGGGCAAGGCGATAGCTATCGAAGCTGCGGTAGTGCGCGACGGAAAGATCGCGGGCGAACATGGTCATGGCGCAGCGCTAGATGCGGACCGGCATGACCAGGTACAGGTAGTTGATCTTGTCGTAGGACTTGAAGATGCCCGCCTGCGAGTAGCTCTTGAGCTCCAGCGTGATCTCCTTCTCCTTGGACAGGGCATTGAGGCAGCCGAAGATGTAGTGGTAGTTGAAGGCGATGGTACCCGACTCGCCCTCGGCCTCGACATCGATCGTCTCCTGTGCAAGGTCCTGGTCATTGGAAATGGAGGACAGGCCCATCTGCCCGTTCTCGACATCGATCTCGAACTTGACGGCGGGGTTGGCGCTCGCGATAACGGCCACGCGCTTGAGGGCGGCGTTAAAGGCGGCGACGTCGATCTTGACGCTCGTCACGCACGAATCGGGGATGAGCTGCTTGTAGTTGGGGTACACGCCCTCGATGCGGCGCGACACGTAGGTGGTGTTGCCGGCCTCGAAGACGACCTGGGTGTCGGTAGCCCCGATCATGATGGTCGCCTGGCTGGCCATGATGTTCAGTGCGTCGTTAAAGGCGTCAGCCGGAACGTTGAGCTCAAAGGAGCCTTCGAGGGTCGAGGTCTCGACCTGCGTATCGCACACGGCCAAACGGAAGGAATCGGTCGCCACCAGGCGCACGGTGTTGTTCTCGACCTTCATGTGCACGCCACCCAGGATGGGGCGGGCCTTGTCGGTCGAGGTGACGCGCCACACGCGGCCGACCATCTCGGACAAGATATCGGTCGGCAGTTCCACGGCGCTCTCGATGGCATAGGCCGGAAACTCGGGGAAGTCATTAGCATCGAGCGTGTTCAGGCGGAAAGAGCTCTTCTCGCAACCAATCAGCACCTGGCGCTCGGACAGCTCAAAGGTGACCGGGGCATCGGGGAGGGTCTTGGTGATATTGGAGAGCATCTTACAGGGGATAACCATCTTGCCCTCTTCTTCGACATGCGCCGCGATGCGATGACGGATCGAGATGGTGTAGTTAGAGGTCTGGAATTCCAAGATGCCGTCTTGCGCCTTGACGAGCACGCCCGACAGGATGGGAAGGGTGGATGCCGAAGCGACACCCTTCATAACGACGCCGATGGCTTGTGTAAGCGAGCTCTGGCTGACGGTGAACTTCATCTTTTAATACCTTTCTATAG
>JAUMSH010000037.1 GCA_031292915.1 Collinsella sp. | reverse complement strand
CCGGGACCGTGGCGGAGAGGCGCCAGTACAGGTCGTCGGCGACCGTGGCGTCGGCGGCCTTCTGCCAGGCGGCGGTGCTGTCCTCCAGCACATGCTTTTGGACCTTGGGGGTCGCGGCCTTGGGCTTGACGGTGACGGCGCCGCCGCCCACCAGGGCCATGATCGGCGCGGTGCCGGCCTCGTTCTGGGCGATGGCGTCGTCGTCGGCGACGATGAGCCAGTAGCCACAGGGCAGCTCGGCCGCCATACCCGCGTTAAGGGCCACGGGCACGGCGCCAGAGCTCTGGAGGGAACGAGCGAGCTGTGCGCTCAGCGCGCTCGTAAGGTGGGAATCGGTGTTGAGCCACTCGGCAGCTTCCTGCGCAGTGGTCTGGGATTTGGGCATGCCGGCGCCGTGCAGCACAGGCAGCGCGGCGTCGCGCACGGCGTCGCTTGCCCAGGTGAGGTCGGTGGCGATCTTGGCGTCGCTGTCGCCGTCGACGACGTTGGCGCTAAAGATCTGGTAGGCGTCGTAGCTGCTCGCCACGGTGCCGCCCACCGTGATGGAACCGGTCGAGGTCGGCGCGGCCTGCGCGGAAGCGGGGAACACAACCGCGCAGGTGCCGATCAGGAGGGCAAGCAGCGCAAACAAGATCGGGAAGGAGCAAACTTTCTTATTCACGACGCTTACCTCCCTTCGCATTCGCCTTGCGACGAATGTGCATCCAGGCCGCAGCAGCGCAAAGCACCGCCGCGCCGGCAAGGTACGTCAGAGTGACGCCCGACATACCAGAAAGGGGCAAAGAGGTGGAGTAGGTGTTGATGAAGGTGGAGGCGGGAATGGCGTTGGGCGCGGCGTCCTTGCCGATGGCGTTACTCACGGTGTTGCCCATGTCGTCCTTCACCTGCGTGACCGTGGTGGAGGTGGTGAGGCCGGAGTACTTGCCAGTGGTCTCATCCATGACGGCCTTCACCGTGACGGCCACCTGGTACTCGGCCTTGGAGTAGCGAAGCTTGTCGATGGCACCGGTGATAGGCGCGACCTCCTTCACCGTGTAGGTGTAGGTCTTGGCGCCAGTCGGGTTCGAATCGCCGATCTTGGCGAGGTGCTTTTTGGAGAACGAGATACCGCCAAAGGATGCCACGATGTCGTTGACCTTGGTGGAGCCCGCTGCGGGAGCGACGGAAATAGTCGTCGGATCAAGCTTAGGTGCGCTATCCTTATTTGCCCCCGTAGCCTCGATGCTGAACTCGAACGGCACATATTTGTCTTTATCGCCCTTCGGCCAGTCCGTATTGCGAACAGATTTGGTCACCGGGATCTTCACGGACGTAGTGGTAAGGGCGTCGGAAATGTAGACGTTGTTCCCGTCAATCGTCGGGCTCTTTCCCTCGGTCCACGTGACGAAACCGTCCTCGTTGGACACCGTGAACTCATAAACCGTGGTGTTCAAGTTGTAGCCAAACGGAGCCTGGGTCTCAACAAGCGTGTACGTGCCCGGCAGCAGGCCCTCGAGCTTGAACTTGCCAGGCGCGGTGTCGGTGTCTACCCACGTGGTATCGCTCGAAGTCGACTGGTCGCTCACCTGATCTCTCACGGTCCAGGACTGGTTAACGGCCGCACCATCGGCGTCATTAGTCTTGGTGAGTTTCCACTCAGAACCAGCCAAAGGAGTGTGTTTTGTGTCGCCCTCCCCCACCTTGGTCCAAGACACCGTACCGGTGATGATCTTGGTGTTGGGAATGGCACCTGTGGGGTTATTCTCGAACGGAACATTTTTGCCGTTCTCATCCACGTAACCCTGAACGTAGTTCGGCTTCTCGCCAGTATTGTTCATAGTGGCATAGTAGATGGTGTCTGACTTCTGGTAGCCAGCCGGCGCCGTCTCCTCTTTGATGTAATACGTGAAGTAGTTGGTATCGTTGGAATTGCCGATGTTTGCCTTCTGGTTCAGATAGTTGAACTGAAGCTTGCCATCACCCGAAGCGTAATCATTTGCGCCACCGTCAGTCACCGTCACGATAGCGTCCTTGCCCGCGACAGCATTCTCGACAGAACCATAGATAGCCCACGAGGAACCAGGAAGCGACGTGTTGCCGTTCGCCGCATCGACCTTGCTCCACGCAACGGCGGAGCCGTCGGGCGTATACGACCCAGACCACGGGAAGTTGTGACGCTCCTGATCCATATCGATGACGGAAGCCGAGTTACCCTCACCAAATGCTGCGGCAACCTTCGGGCTGTTCATTGAGAAATCGACGCCCACATAAACGCGGCCGTTGGTAGTCACATGGTCGTCGAAACTTCCGTTGGGAACGAGAATCGATCCGATCATAGCCGCCGCAGGATCGTCGTCAGTCCACTTGGCACCGGTGGCTGTGCCGCCGTATCCCCAGTCCGCGCGGTTTTCTCCCGCGATGCCGCCTCGAATGGTAAGGCTTTGCGTATCGACAAAGTTCCACATGATGGACTGGGAGGCCAGCGAGTATTTCGCGTCAAGGTCTTTCTTGGCGTACTGACTCTCGTAACCGCGAGATATTTCTGTATCTCCCCACCAGAAGCGCCAGCCGTTGTGGAACTCGACAGGATTAGTACCTGTAACGTTCACGACAATGGATGCGCCTTCGGGGATATTGGTGAACTTAAAGTCGACGCCGCGGTAGTAGACGCCATCCTTCCAGTTGGAGAGCTCGGAACCGGCGATGGTGAAGACCTGTTGCATAGAAGTTCCATCGCCGGTAAAGGTGATGAGTCGCTCGGTGTTGCGAATCTTATTGCTCGGGATTCCGGTATCGAGCGCACCGGAAACAGACTTGCCGCTACCATCGTCGCTACCATCGAATTTGAGTGTATAGCTTGTTCCGTCGTTATTGTACTTGTTGATGACGTAGTTGCTATTAGGCTCTGCAAAGCCGTTGACATCCACCTCGCCGGTATCTTCAAACGAGTCGAGCTGTTTCGATAGCTTCGAGAGGTATCCATTTGTACCGTTATAGCTCGAATAATCGCTACCGTTGACATTAGTCAAATCAACAGCTTTATTGAACAGGGTGCTTTCCAGAGCAGACAAGCCCTCGTACCAATTACCCTGCATTGTCACCACAGACTGGCGTTTATAGTCGCTATCGCGCCAGTATGTGATGGGGCCTGCGATTTGCGCGGTGTAGGCAAAGCCGGAAGGAGTCGCGCCCTCAAAAGGTCTCTGCTGTCCGACCCAAGCGCCTTTGTTCCAAGCGCCAACGGTAGTCGCCCCCGGCAAGTTGCCGTTGTAACCAACGCTCATTTTGGTGATCGCACTGTCGATTCCGGCGACCGCAAGCACGGTGCTGCCGTAGACAGGACGGAACTGGGAACCAAAACCAACGGTGCCAAAGCGGAAACCAGCGCCGCCACTATTATTATAGGGCCAGCTCTCTTTGAGTGGATTCATGGCAAGCTTGCCACGGACCACGGTAAGGCCCTCCGCCTCAGCGGCATATGAGCCGGTGGGGGCGTTGTCCGCATCAAGATCGATAGTGCCGTCGCTCGGCTTATCGCTCGGCTTACCACCGATGTACATGTCGCGGCCGACGTAGGTGGCCACGCCGGGATCAGGGGTTGAGACATTGATATTCGTACCGATACCGATAGACGTGGGAACGTAAATTCCCGGCTTCACGGTGGCCGTCGCTCCCGCTGAAGCCGCATTCGCACTCTGAGCCTGCTCAACACTATTTGAAGAGCCAGACTCGCCGCCATCGGTCTCGTCGCTATTCTGGTTTTCGGCATCCTCGCTGGTGTTACCTACAGCAGCGGACTCACTTGAGGAACCCCCCCCCATTACAGTTTCCGCGGTAGAAACTGTCTGGGCATCGTTGGCGATGGCCTGCGAGATCGGAGGCATGACGAGTGACAGTACCAGGCTCAACACGGAGGCTCCGCACAAAACGCCTGCCAGTACACGGCGCGTCGTTTTTTTACTCTGCTTAGTTTTTTCTGAATTCGCTTTCATCGATGTCTCCTCCCCAAGAGACCGCGATCGTGCTCTTTCACTATCAAACGTATCTGCGCAACCTGAAATTGCGCACGCTTAGTAATACTATTGTAACGATTGTTTAAACATCCTGGCAACAAAACCGACATTTTTATAGCAAGTTCTCAATTCTCTTGACATTTGCTCAGATTTGCCTTCGTTTATTCGCTCTGAAATATCTGTTTCTACTGGTAATTAAGTTAGTTATCGGTTTTTTAATAGCATTTTATTTATTTGCACAACATTTTGCTCAAGAGCATGCGTCCTGTGAACGGTAGGTCATTTACCGGGAAGAATAGACTACCAAATTGATGGGAATATCTTTACCCCATCGGTAGTTAGAAGCGTAATGTTCAGACAACCATATTTGAATTTTCGAGCAGATTTTAGGCATCAACTCGCCCAAATCGCCTGAGGCCGCCACGAAGGCACCTGTCCCCTTTGTGGTGGTTCTCCCCCGGCGCTACAGCAGATGTTCCTCGATAAAGATCGCGATGCCGTCTTTGTCGTTGCTAGCGGTTACAAAGTCGGCGGCGGCACGGGTGGCGTCGCTGCCGTTCGCCATGGCCACGCCCATGCCGGCGTCAGCCACCATGCAGGTATCGTTGTCCGCATCGCCAAACACGCAGATGTCCTGGAGCTCCATGTCGTTGAGCTCCGCCACGCGCACAAGGCCGCGCGTCTTGGATACGCGCGGATCCATGAACTCGTAGAGCCGCTGCGTGGTTTGCAGAGCTGCCGCCTTGACGGTGTCGTCGGCAAACGTCGACGCCCGCTCAATCACCCGCGGCATTACCTCGGGCGCCATGGTAAACATCACCTTGGGCTGCGGCTCGCGCAAGAACTCGGCAAAATCGACCACCTGGTAGGGCACGCCGTCGACGCGCGACAGGTGCTCGACGCACGCGTTGCTCTCGGGCACGTAGAACACGCCGTCTCGGGGGCAGACGGGCGTTGCCGGAAGGTCCGCCATGTGCCTGCAGATGCGTGCGATGGTCTCGCCCGGCAGCGGATAGCTCAGCTCGTTGATGTCGTGCGCGCGGTCGATGACCTCGGCGCCACCGCAGCCCACCATCACGTCCACCAGGCCTTCGATGCCCCAGAGCTCGTACATGGCCTCGGTCGCGTGGGCGTCGCGCCCGGTGCACAGGCCAAAGAGCACGCCGCGCTCGCGCAGGGCGCGGATCGCCGCCACGGTGCGCGGGGACACCGTGTGCTGGCTCGTGAGCAGCGTGCCGTCGATATCGCAGAACACGGCTTTGATATGGCTGAAGGTGGTGTCCATGGGGGCCTTTCTGGGTTGTGCGGCGGTGTGGGGTGTATTCGTGAACGGCGTACATGGTATACCAAGGCGCAGGCCGTTGGGGTCCCGGCCACCACAAAGATGCCTGGCCCCCTTGTGGTGGCCGAACCCGAAGGGCGGCCTGGCCGGAGCGCAAACCATCACAACATTCGACGTTTTTCGGCAAAATCGCGATTTTCATCGAATGTTGTGATGGTTTTTACTGCCTTGAAGAACGATCGAAATGCCGGCGGCCAAACAGCAGCAACACCGCGGGAACTGCCGTCACGACCATGCCCGCCCCTACGAGCGTCTGCTGCACGCCAAATGTTGCCGCCAGCCACGGGGCAATCGCCAGCGGGGCCACGCCGGCGAACATGTTGCCAAAGCCCATGACCGAGTTCACGCGACCGAGTTGCTCGAGCGGGGCCGTCGTTTGCACGATAGTGTTGTGGAGCGGGTTGACGACACCCCAGGCCACGCCCAGGGCAATCTGGCCGACGAGGGCCACGCCTACGTATGGCGTCCCCACATAGAGCAGGCTTCCCAGGCCTACAGACATGAGCGCCACGAGCAGCGTTTTGAGGCTGACGAAGCGCGGCGGCAAGCGGAGCGCGACCACGGCGCCCAGCACCGCGCCCACACCGCTGGCCGACGAGAGCCAGCCCATCCACTCAACACCGACGTGCAGGACATCGCGGTAGAAGAACGACTCCAGCGGGTCGAAGGCACCGTAGCCAAAGTTCGAGAGGAAGATGATGCAGAAAAGTAGCGCGAGGACGCTATTGGTAAAGACCGTCTTGATGCTGGTCGCGAAGGTGGCGCGGGAAGATGTGTTGGGGTCGGGGCCTTGGCTGGCCTTATCCGATGTGATGTCGCCGATCGCAGGTTTGTCTTCGTGTGTGGCGGCCTGACTTGCACTTTGCCTAAAGCCCCAACCGGCAATGAGCGCCAGTACGGTAAAGATCATCATGAGCACGAACACCGCGCGCGACGACGCAGCCGCTGCGACAAAGCCGCCCAGCGTGGGACCGACGATGATACTCACGTTTGAAAACATGGCGATAGCGGAGTTGATGCCTTTGAGCTCGACGGGGTCGTCGCTGAGGTAGGCCGGATAGGATGTGGCGATGGGCTGGGCGAACCCCATCACAAAGCCCAGGAGCACCGCGCCGAGCAGGACGATGCCGGTCGCGCTACCAAAAACGAGGATTGCCGCGCCGGTTGCCAGCGTGCCGACGATACTCGCCCGGAAATGCCGGCACGGACCCCAAGCGTCAAGCGCCGCTCCGCCCGCAAAGGATCCCAGGATCACGAATACGTTCATAAAAAGGACGGCCAGCGATGTCGCCACGACTGAGGCATCGTCTGCATAGGTGAGCGTTCCGATGACGCCGATGAAGTAGCTGGTCTGAAAACCGGTGTAGATGAGAAAGCGCATTGCCACCAGGCGTTTAGCCTGCGCGGACAGCGATGATTGAGGCTTTGAGAAAAGAGAGGCGAGCATGGAAACTCCTTGTTTCATACGAATGCGGACAGCGGGCATTCGCCACCGTCTGTCAAATCAATCTATCCGCATGAAACATTAAGGACGCATCTAGCCCCTTCTCTCCGTTTTTCGCCCGTCATGAACTACTTGGTAGATTGTAAGGCATGTCCCACACGTCTACTAAAGCAAAAACCATCACAAAGGAGCCTGGCTCCTTTGTGATGGAAATGACGTTTGCCCAGGTAAAACCTGCCAAATTAACCTGTCCCTTTTTGGCAGGTTTTAGGCCAGATAATCTTGAATCAGGTCGCAGATAGCTCGGGCGTCGTTGATGTTGATGGCTCGGGTCGCAAAGCCGGCGTCGAAGGCCTGACGCGCCAGGGCTTCGTTGCAGGCAAGGGCCAGCGTGTGACCGTCAACCAGGTCGAGCGAGCTCTTGCCGCGCAGACGGTCGACACCGGAGCGCGCAACCACGATGTTGTCGAAGCCCTCGGTCTTGTAGCCCTCGATGATCACCACGTCGACATCGTTGTAGCGCGACAGCAGCTCGCGCGCGGACATCTCGTCCTCCTCGCGCGTGTCGGCGTACTCCGCCCAGCGCGTGGCGCAAATGAGCCCCACGTGTTTGGATCCGGCCTGGTGATGGCGCCAGGTGTCCTTAGCGGGCACATCGATATCAAAGCCGTGATGCCCATGATGCTTGAGCGAGCCCACGCGCAGGCCGCGACGGGTGAGCTCGGCGATAACCTTCTCGACAAGTGTGGTCTTGCCCGAGTTTTGGTAGCCGATAAACGCGATCGCGGGGACGGCCGGAGCCGGAACTGCGGGCGCGACGGCGACGGGTGCGCTTGCGGGCGCGGCACCGTCAGCGGCCACGGCCTCAACAGCAGCGGCCTGACGCTCTGCACGATCCCACACGCCCGAGCGGCCACCCTCCTTGTGCAGCAGGCGCACGTCGACGATCTCCATGCCGCGATCGACGGCCTTGCACATGTCATAGATCGTTAAGCACGCGGCACTTACGCCGGTCAGGGCCTCCATCTCGATACCCGTCTTGCCCGTCACGCCGGCCGTAACCAGTACGTGAAAGCCAACCTGCCCGTCCGCGCGCGCCGGTGCCCAGCCCTCGGGCACGTCATCGGCCGGCGTCCCCGCCGGAGCGATGGGCGCAATGTCGCACTTGCTCTTGGTAATGAGCAGCGGATGGCACATGGGGATGATGTCGCTCGTGCGCTTGATGGCCATAATGCCCGCCACGCGCGCGCAGGCAAGCACGTCGCCCTTTTTGGCGCGGTCCTGCAGCACCATGGCCTGCGTCTCGGGGTGCATGAGGATGGTGCCCTCGGCGATGGCGATGCGATGGGTCTCGGCCTTGTCGGACACGTCGACCATGCGCACCTCGCCCTTGGCGTCCACGTGCGTCAGCTCGTCGCGACGGGCATCGCGGGCGGACTCGGTGGCAGTGCTGACAGTCGGCTGCGCGGACGCGTCGGCGTTGCCAGCATTCGCCGCAGCCGTGGCTTTGTGGGCAGACATCGCGGCCCTGCGAGCGGCCTTGGTGGCATCGGCGTACCTGCTCTTGGCCATATGATCATCCTCCGATTTGGGACATAAATCGTTGCGTGCCCTCAATTATCGCGTGTTCCTGCGGTTTGTGGGCCACGGCATCGCGCCAAATCGAAAGTACCTGCATATCATCACCACGGCGCAGCGCCTCACGCACCGAATACTCGGCATCGCTAAACAGGCACGGACGCACGTTGCCATCGGCCGTCAGGCGCAGGCGGTTGCAATTCGCACAAAAATGATTGGACATGGCGCTAATGAAGCCGACCGTTCCCGCCGCACCCGGAAAGTGCCAATAGCGCGCGGGGCCCGCACCAGCAGGAGCGTCGTTGATGTCGAGCGGCTCGAGCTCGCCCAGCCCCGCCGCGGCGGCCCCGGCATTGATGCGTGCCCGCAGCTCGTCGCTCGGCACGGTATCGCTCGCGTCCCACAGCTCGGGGTTGAGCGCGGGCGCATGCGGGTCCACAGCGCAATGCGAGCTCGTGCGTTCGTCGCCGATGGGCATGTATTCGATAAAGCGCAGGTGGATGGGGCGATCGAGCGTGAGCCGCGCGAGGGCCGCCACATCCTGGTTGAGCCGGCGCACAACAACGCAGTTGACCTTAACGGGCTCAAAGCCCCAGGCCAGCGCCGCGTCGATGCCCGCCATGGTCTGCTCGAGCCGACCCAGGCGCGTAATCTTTCCAAAGAGCGTAGGGTCGAGTGTGTCGAGCGAAATGTTGACGCGGTTAAGCCCAGCATCTTTGAGCTGTGGCGCCAGCTTGGGCAGCAGGGCGCCGTTGGTGGTGAGCGAGATGTCCTCGATCTGCGGAATCGCGCGGATGTCGCGAATAAGCGGAATAATACGGCGGCTGACCAGCGGCTCGCCACCCGTCAGACGCACGCGACGAATGCCCTCCCCCGCTACCAAGCGCACAAAGCGGGCAATTTCCTCGGCACTGAGTAGCTCGTCGTGCGCACGGGGCGCCACGCCATCGGCCGGCATGCAGTAAATGCAGCGGAAATTGCACTTGTCGGTAACGGCAATGCGCAGGTAGTTGATGTCGCGGCCAAAGCCGTCATGTTGCACGTGCCCGTCCACGCAGCCCTCCCCTCACGCAGCGTTTTATTCTTCGGAAAACATAATACCCCACGAGAGAATCACGCCGACACCCGTACGACAGGACAGGTCGCTTCGAGCAAGACCGGCTTCCCAAGCCCATCCTCAGCACGCAAACCATCACAACATTCGATGCTTTTCCCGATTTTGGCAAAAAACGTCGAATGTTGTGATGGTCTGCCTGCCCGCAGCGCCCCGTAGAAAGGCCGGAACGCCCCTAAAGGCCGCCGTCCCAGTGTCGAATCACGAATTCTCGCAGGTCGTTCTGCCGCTTTTGGAACGCTTCGCTTCGGTCGCACTTGAGGCCCATAGCGAGCGCGATGGCATTCATCGCCCGGTGCAATTGCAGCTGGTGGGCAAACTGAGTCCCGGTGAGGACGATCATCCTAAAGCCCAGCGTACCCAGCACGGTCATACGCTCCGCATCCGACGCGCTGCGCTGTTTATCAAGATGGTCCGAGCCGTTGTATTCAATCCCCGTACCGCTTGCAGGCGCATATACGTCGATCTCGAAATACCCGGCCTTTGCGAGATACTTGAACTCGCTGGGAACATCGACCCGATGGTTGAGCTCGATCTTGGCGTATCCCAGCCCTCCCTGGGAACGCTTTGCTACGACCATGATTGCGGTGGCCGTCTCCATGGGCGAACGCGCGCCATCGTGCACGCGCTTGAGCACGGCGGCCGCGCGTATAGCCCCCTGACGAGATCGGTTCTCATTGCAATAGGCGATCAAGTCGGCAACGGTATACCTCTGCCCCATCTCGATATAATCGCCTGTCGACAGATGATTCAAATGGTATCGGGCGCAGATTTCGTAGCCATATTCCAGCTGCTCGGGCTCACTCATCCACGAACCCGCTTGGACAAAGCACATGGCCTCATCAACCACCAGAAGGCCCTCAGCCACCTCAATAAGATGGCATGGAGGTACCGGCGCCCCAAACACGTGGCACCTAAATCCAGCCGGCGTCGAGCGCTCAAAATCAAAGTTGACGAGCGTGTCGATATGATCGAGCTCTTCTCGTGGAATACCGAGCGAAACCAGATAGTCGGTAACGATCCCAACTGCCGTTGAAGCCCTCAGCCCCTTGGCATCGAGTCCCAATTTGGGCAGGCTCGCGGACGGCTCCGCCTCGTTAGCAAGCGAGTCCTCATCGTATAGGCTGCTTGCTCGCGAGAGCGGCTCGGACGGGCGCGCCACGTTGTGGTACAGCCAGGCAGTCTTATGGGACAGGACGATCGGCAGGTCCATGAGCCCTCCAATGGAGTCGGATAACCAACCTTATTCCCCTGCCCACGGGTCCGCACACCTTCGTGCGCAAGAAAGCGATTCCACCCGGTCGAGTGGCAGAAAAACCATCACAACATTCGATGCTTTTCCCGATTTTGGCAAAAACCGTCGAATGTTGTGATGGTTTGAGGTGAGGGGCACGGAGGGATCAAAGCATCGTGCTCGAACGGGTTAATCCAGCTCTTTTAAGCCATGCGCCAGCTGCCAGTACTCGCCGTGCTGGGCGAGTAGCTCTTCGTGCGTGCCGCGCTCGATGATGCGGCCGTGTTCGAGGACCATGATGGCGTCGGCGTCGCGGACAGTGGACAGGCGGTGCGCGATCATAAACGTGGTGCGACCGCGCATGATGCGGTCCATACCGCGCTCGATGAGCTTTTCGGTACGCGTGTCAATGGAGCTCGTGGCCTCGTCCAGGATGAGCACCGGCGGATCGGCGACGGCCACGCGCGCGATGGCGAGCAGCTGACGCTGACCCTGCGACAGGTTGGCGCCGTCGGCCGTGACCGGTGTGTCGTAGCCCCGCGGCAGGCGGCGGATAAACGAGTCGGCGCAGGCGGCCTCGGCAGCGGCGCGCACCTCCTCGTCGGTCGCGTCGAGCTTGCCAAAGCGGATGTTCTGCGCAATGGTGCCGCTAAACAGGTGCGTGTCCTGCAGCACAATGCCGAGCGACCCGCGCAGGCTGGCCTTGGCAATGTGCTTGACGTCGATGCCGTCGTACGTGATCTCGCCGTCATCGACCTCGTAGAAGCGGTTGATGAGGTTGGTAATGGTCGTCTTGCCGGCGCCCGTGGAGCCCACAAACGCAATCTTTTGCCCCGGCTTGGCAAACAGGTTGAGGTCCGTGAGCACGCGGGCGCCCGGCACGTAGGAAAAGTCCACGGCATGGAAGCGCACGTCGCCGGCAAGCGGGACCAAGCCGCACGTGAGCTCGGTGCCGTCGGCGGCCACCGCGCGGCCCGACTCATCAACGGCTGCCACGTCATGCAAGTGCCCGTACGCGCCCACGCCCTGGCCCTCGGGAATCTTCCACGCCCACGCGGCGTCGCCCGTCTGCACCAGCTCCACGCAGCCCTCGTCCACCTCGGGCTCAAGGTCCATGGCGGCAAACAGGCGCTCGGCACCGGCCAACGCGTTGAGCAAGAAGTTGCCGAGCTGCGTAAACTGGTTGATGGGCATGGCGGCCTGACGCACAAAGACCAGGTAGCTTGCAAGTGCGCCCACATCGGCGAGCCCTTTGATGCAGAGCATGCCGCCCGCCACGGCGACGATGGCATAGTTGACGTAGCCAATCACGACGGTCATGGGCACCATGGAGTTGGCATAGCTCACGGCGGCGGTGCCGGTGCGGCGAAGCTCGTCGTTGCGGCAGGCAAAGCCGGCGACATTCGCCGCCTCACGGTTAAAGACCTTGATGACCTTTTGACCCGAGACCATCTCTTCGATATATCCGTCCAGGTCGCCAAGCGATGCCTGCTGGGCGGCAAAGAAGCGCTTAGAGCGCGCGCCCGAATAGCGCGCATACAGCACAATGGCCGCATCGCACACGAGTGTGATAATCGTGAGCTGCCAGTTAAGGATGATGAGCATGGCCGTGGTGCCCACAACCTGAATGGTGGCCTGAATCACGTTGGCAAAGCTGTTGTTAAGCGCCTCGGAGACGGTGTCGACGTCATTGGTGAAAAAGCTCATGATGTCGCCCGAGCGCGTGCTGTCAAAATAACTGAGCGGCAGCGTCTGGATGTGCGCGAACAGGTCGCGGCGAATATCGGACACCACGCGTTGGGCCGCGCGCACCATGATCTGCGAGTAGCCCAGGGCCGAAAGCACACCCGCGGCGTAGATGATCGCCGTCAGGATGACCTGCTTGGCAAGCAGTTCCTCCCCGCCCGTGGCCAAACCGTTAACGATGGGGCGCACCATGTAGGTGCCGGCGAGGCTCGCGATGGCGGCGACGGAGGCGAGCACGCCCACCGCGAGCAACGAGAACTTGGCATGCCCCATGTAGGAGAGCAAGCGGCGCACAGTGCGCTTGAGGTCGGCCGGGCGTGCTTGGGCTGCGGTCTTAGGCATGGCGCTCACCCCCTTCCAAGGGTGATCCGCATACGACGGAGGAAAACGGATCCTTCGCGCAGTCATCATCGCTGCCGTCGCCGGTGCACGCGTTCCCCGCACACTCCATCTGCGAGGCGTAAATCTCCTGGTATATGTTGTCGCCCGCTAGCAGTTCCTCGTGCGTGCCCACGCCGTGGACACGACCGTCGTCCAGCACCACAATGCGATCGGCATCCATGACACTCGCGATGCGCTGGGCGATGATGAGCACGGTCGCATCGGGAATCCGAGCGATGTGCTCGCGAATCTTTGCGTCGGTCGCCATATCGACCGCACTGGTGGAGTCATCAAAAATGAGCACGCGCGGATGCTTGAGCAGCGTGCGCGCGATGCACAGGCGTTGCTTCTGGCCACCCGAGACACCGGCGCCGCCTTGGCCCAACTCGCCGTCCAGCCCGCCGATGCGATCAAGAAACTCGTCCACGCACGCTGCGCGGCAAGCCGCGAGGAGCTCATCGTCCGACGCCTGCGGATTGCCCCACTGCAGGTTCTCGCGCACGGTGCCCGTGAACAGCACATTCTTTTGCAGCACAATGCCCACAGCGTCGCGCAAGGCGGCGAGGTCGTAGTCACGCACGTCACGTCCGCCCACAAGCACGGCGCCCTCGGTAGCGTCGTACAGGCGCGCAATCAGCTGCACAAGCGAGCTCTTGCCCGAACCCGTGCCGCCGAGGATGCCCACCGTCGAGCCGCTCTCGATGCGAAGGTCGATATGCTGGAGCACATCCTCGGCTGCATCCGCGCGGTATTTAAAGGAAACGTCGCGAAACTCGATACTGCCGTCCGCTGGTGCCGCAATCGCGAGGTCTCCCGCGGGGTTGGCGATAAAGGGTTCCTCATCGAGCACCTCGGCGATACGGCCCACACTCGTAAGAGCGCGCGTGAGCAGCAAAAACACGTTGGAAATCATCATAAGCGAATTCATGATCAGCAGCACGTAGCTCATAAAGCCTGTGAGCGAGCCCACGCCCAGCTTGCCGGCGAGAATCATGCGGCCGCCAATCCACAGGATGGAGAGCGCAGCCACGTACATCGACAGCTGAAACACCGGCAGGTTGAGCACCGCGTTGCCAAAGGTCTTCGTCGCAGTGCCGGCGAGCTCGGTATTGACGGTGTCGAACTTGGCCTCCTCGTGCTCGGTACGAACGTAGGCCTTGACGGCACGCACGGCGGTGAGGTCTTCCTGTACCACGCCGTTGAGGTGGTCCATCGAGGTCTGGAGTTGGCGGTAGAGCGGGCTCACGCGATAGGTGATGACGCCCAGCACGATTGCCAGCACGGGCAAGATGATCGCAAAGACGGTGGCGAGCGGGCGCGACAGCATCAGCGCGTAGATAAGGCCGACGATAAGCGTCACCGGGCCGCGCACCATAGGGCGAAAGCCGTTGCCCACAGCATTTTGGATAACGGTGATGTCCGTGGTCATGCGGGTGACGAGCGAGCTGGCGTCGTAGTTGTCCAGGTTACCAAAAGCGAGCGTCTGAATCTTTTTGTACTCGGCCTCGCGCAGGTTGGCGCCTAGGCCCGAGGCAACGCGGGCGGACGTGCGGGCATAACCCAAGCCCAGTACCAGCGAAAGCGCAGCGCACACCAACATGTACGCGCCCTGCAGCAGCATGTAGTTGATATCACCCGCAGGCACGCCCACATCGATGATGTTGGCCATGATGACCGGGATAAACAGCTCGAGCACCGTCTCGACCGACACAAAGAACACGCCGAGGATGGCATCGCGACGGTATGCCCCTAGATAGGAAAACAGTATTTTGAGATTGCGCACGCAGGTTCAACCCCCATCAAACGTTGTTCGCAAACGCACGTATTATTGCGCGCCGAATAATGGTGTCAAGTATTCCGAAATCGTTTTCTGCAAGGTTAGCGCCGGCGGCGAGTTCTCGTGATGTGTGTCCATATTCACTCGGAATAATGGTGCGCGAGACTTTTTCGCTCCGGCGTCATCACAAACCTTGACTCTACAATCGTTGTAGGGTTTTCACTACACTGGTACCTAAACGAACCAAGCCAGAAAGCCCCGCCCATGGAACACGACCTCACACGCGGCAATGTCCTCAAGACCATCGCGGTCTTTGCCCTGCCCTATATGCTCTCGTACTTTTTACAGATGCTCTATGGTATGGCCGACCTGTACATGATGGGACAATTTAGCGGCGCCGCCGGCATCACCGCCGTGGGCAATGGCGCGCAGACGCTCTATATCATTACCGTGACGCTTGTGGGCCTGGCCATGGGAACGACAGTTATCGTCGGCCACGCCGTGGGCTCGCGTCGGTTTGACCGCGCCGAGGCCGCCATCGGCAACACCATTACGCTCTTTATGGGTGTCTCGGTGGTGCTGGCCGCTGTCCTGCTCGCGCTGTGCCCGCAGATCGTGGCACTCATTGGCACGCCGGCCGAGGCAGTCGAAGGAACCGCCGCCTACCTGCGCATCTGCTTTGTCGGCATTCCCTTTATCGCCGCGTACAACATTCTTTCGGCCATTTTTCGCGGCTTGGGCGATTCGCGCTCGCCCATGTACGTGATTGGCGTGGCATGCATCATTAATATCGCGCTCGATTTTCTGTTTATCGGCCACATGGGGCTCGGCCCCGTGGGCGCGGCGCTCGGCACGGTGACCGCCCAGACGGCAAGCGTTGCCCTCGCGCTCGTGTGGCTCAAGAGCCGCCGCACGAACATCCACGTTAAGCGTAGCGACCTGCGCCCCCAGCCCGAGGTGCTCGGCAGCATTCTTAAGATCGGCGTGCCCGTGGCCGTGCAGGACGGCTGCATCCAGGTGGCGTTTATGTTCATCACCGTCATTGCCAACCACCGAGGGCTCGTCGACGCTGCCGCCGTGGGCCTGGTCGAAAAGATGATCAGCTTTTTGTTCATTGTGCCGAGTTCTATGGGCGCTACCGTCAGTGCACTCACGGCGCAAAATGCCGGCGCGGGCAAGGGCGACCGCGCACGTCAGGTGCTCAAGGACGCCATGACCATCTCGGTGGTGTACGGCTGCCTGATCACGGTGCTGATGTGGCTGGTGGCGCCGGCGTTTATTGGCTTTTTTGCCAAGGACCCCGCGGTGGTCGCGGCCGGTACCGGCTATATGCACAGTTATATTTTCGATGCAATCTTTGCCGGCATCCACATTTGCTTTAGCGGCTTTTTCGCTGCGTATGGCAAGAGCTACATCGGCTTTGCGCACAACGTACTAGCCGTGGCGCTCATTCGCGTGCCGGGCGCGTGGCTGCTGTCGAACGCCTATTCCGACACGCTGTTTCCCATGGGCATCGCCTCGCCGTGCGGATCGATTTTGTCGGCGGTCATCTGTGTTGTCGCGTTTACCGTGCTCAACCAGCGCGGGGCTTTTGACAAGTTGGTAGCGTAGCGGGGCAACGCGAGTCTGGCGCCCCTCCCCGACCCTATTGAAAGGAACGGTCCCATGACCGACTCGCCAGCTGAACATACAGAGGGCCTGCTCCGCATTGGCGAGGTGGCACGCCTGTTTAACCTGAGCGTGGGAACGCTACGTCATTACGAGCAGATCGGCTTGTTGGATCCGGCGCGCATCGATCCGGCAAGTGGGTACCGCTACTACGGATCGCGGCAGCTCTCCACCCTCAACACCATCAGCCACCTGCGAGTTCTCGACTTGCCGCTCGCGCAAATCCGCGAGTTTGTGACCACGCGCGATGTGGACCTCATGCAGCGGCAGCTAGCTCAGCAGCAGGAGCTCATCGAGCGCAAGCGCCGCGAGCTGGAGCGCGTGTCGCGCAAGATCGATAACCGGCTTGCGCTGCTGCACGATGCCTTGAACACCAAGCTCGATACCATTTGCACAATCGATGCGCCCGAACTTCGCTGCGCCGTGCTGCGCGAACGCGTCAACCCTACCGACGCCTATGCGCTGGAGTGGCAGATTCGTCAATTGCAGAAGGGCCAGCACGAGACCTTTGTCTTCCTGGGCAACTTGGGCGTTGGGATTGGCGCCGAGCGTCTGGCCGCCGGCGACTTTGATGGCTACGACGAGGTCTTTCTGCTGCTCGACGATACCGATGAATACCTGGGCGATGTCGAGACACGGCCCGCCGCACGCTGCCTGACTATAAGCTTCCGCGGCACGCACGGGCAAGCGGGTCCGCGCTACGAGCAGCTGCTCGGCTATATGCGCGAGCACTGCCTGACACCCGCCGGGCCTTCGCGCGAGATCGCCCTTATCGATGACATCATCAGCGACGACCCGGCGACCTACGTGACGCAAATCACGGTGCCCGTATCGCTAGGCTAGACCGAACCTCGTCTCTAGCTCGGTCAACGCCTCAAAAGCATCGCGAGACGCACCTGCCAAGCGCTCACGTTCCGCAATGCGAATTCGCGCCATCAGGTGCTCTTTTGCCTGCCCTTGGGCGTGCTTCGTGCGCCCTTCCGCCTGCGAGCAATTGCGATTCTCTATATCCATTACGCCTCCGGCACCTGACCAGTAGCCAAGATCTGCTCGAGTGCATCCTCGTCCAGCACGGGCACACCCAGCTGCTCGGCCTTGGTGAGCTTGGAGCCCGCTTTGGGACCGGCGACCAGGTAGCTCGTCTTCTTTGACACACTGCCCGAAACCTTGGCACCGAGTACCTTGAGCGCCGCACCTGCCTCGTCGCGGGTGCGGTTGACGAGCGTGCCGGTGAGCACGAAGGTCAGACCCGCGAGCGGCTGTGCGTCGGCGAGCTCGCCCGCCACGCCAGCGTCGGCTGCGGCTTGCGCATGCGCGGCGCCCAGGTCGACCTCGAGCGAAAGGCCCGCTTGGCGCAGACGTTCCAGCACGGCAAGGTTTTCGGGCACGGCCAGGAACTGCTTGACGCTCGCCGCAATCTTGGGACCGATGCCCTCGCACTCGGCGATGTCCTCTTCGCTCGCCAAGATGAGCTTGTCAATCGACAGGAATCGCTCGGCGATGACCTCGCCCACGCTCTTGCCCACGTGACGGATGCCCAGGGCAAACAGCACGCGACCGAGCGGCTGGCTCTTGGACTTGTTGAGCTCGACAATGATTTTCTCAGCCGTCTTGAGGCCCACCGGAATGGGGTCGCCCTTCTTGACGCCCTTTTTGCTGTTGGAGCTGGCATAGGTGCGCCCCGTGTCCAGGCCTGCGATGTCGTCGACCGTGAGCTGGTAGAAGTCTGCGACATCGTGGATCAGCCCGGCGGCGATCATCTTGTCGACGATCTCGTCGCCCAGGCCGTCGACGTCCATGCAGCCGCGGCTCACCCAGTGGAGCAGGCGCTCCTTGAGCTGCGCGGGGCAGTCGATGGAGACGCAGCGGTAGGCCACCTCGCCGTCCTCGTGGACCACGGGACTACCGCACACGGGGCAGACCTCGGGCATGTGCCAGTCGACCGAATCGGCCGGGCGCTTATCGAGCACCGGGCCCACGACCTCGGGAATCACGTCACCCGCCTTGTGCACGATGATAGTGTCACCCTCGCGCACGTTTTTGCGGCGGATCTCGTCGATGTTGTGCAGCGTGGCGCGCGCAATGGTGGAACCGGCAACCGTCACCGGGTCGAACTCGGCGACCGGCGTGAGCACACCGGTGCGGCCCACCTGGATGCGAATTTCGCGCAGGACGGTCTGCTTTTCCTCGGGCGGGAACTTAAAGGCAATGGCCCAGCGCGGCGCGCGGGCGGTAAAGCCCAGGTCGAGCTGCTGCTGGAAGCTGTCGACCTTTACGACAACGCCGTCGATGTCGTAGTCCAGGTCACCGCGGTGCTCAAGCGCCTGGGCACAGAACTCGTGGACCTCGGCGGGCGTGGCGCAACGGGCAACGTTAGGGTTGACGCTAAAGCCAGCGTTGCGCAGCCAGTCGAGGAACTCGCGCTGGCTGTGGACGTGCAGCGGATCGGTATCGGCGATGGCATAGATAAAGGTGGCAAGATCGCGGCGTGCCGTGATCTTGGGGTCCTTTTGGCGCAGGCTGCCGGCGGCAGCGTTGCGCGGGTTGGCGAAGGGGTCGCGACCCTCGGCATCGGCCTCGTCGTTCAGACGCACAAAGCTGCCCTTAGGCATGTAGACCTCGCCGCGCACCTCAATGGTGCGCTCGCGGTCGGCGCCCATGTGAGCGAGCGCCGGCTCGGACAGGTACATGGGCACATCCTTGATGGTGCGCACGTTGAGCGACACATCCTCGCCCGTGGTGCCATCGCCACGTGTGGCCGCACGTACGAAGGTGCCGTTTTGGTAGGTAAGGGCCACGCCCAGACCGTCGATCTTAAGCTCGCAGGTATAGGTGACGCTGCCGGCACCGAGCGCATCCTCGGCGCGCTGGAGCCACGCGTCGAGTTCGTCCAGATCCATGGCATCATCCATGGAATACATGCGCGCCATATGCGTGACCGGCGTAAACTGCTCGCTCACGTAGCCGCCCACGCGCTGGGTATAGCTGTCGGGCGTCACCAGGTCGGGGTAGGTCGCCTCGATTTCCTGCAGCTCAACGAGCATTTTGTCGAAGGCGGCGTCCGTGATCTCGGGCGCATCGAGCATGTAGTAGCGATAGGCGTGGTAATCGAGCTCGTGGCGCAGCTCGGCCGCACGCGCTGCCGACTGGGCACGGGCGTCGACCGGTGCGGTGGCATCCGCGCTCGCGGGCGTTTCGGTATCGATGTCCACACCGTCACCAAACAGGCTCGATTGCTCCATAGCAGCACTCCTTCGCTCGATTTCAAACGGATACTAGAGTACCACCGGCCGCAACGGAGCCGAATAGCGGTCTCAAACCGCACCGAATCGGCAGCCGCCAGACTGGGGTGGATCGCGCGATCAAACCATGCTCTTATCAGCTCTAAATGATCCGTTTTTCTCCGTCCCCAACGGATCAATAAGAAAAGAGGGGCTGTCCCGCGTTGATGGGACAGCCCCTCTGGCATCGGTATGTGCGATACAGCTCGTTAGAAACCCTGGCCGTAGCCCTGGCCCTGGCCCTGCTGGCCTAGCAGCTCCTCCAGGTACTGGCGCAGCTGCTCGTCGGTAATACCGCCGTTGCCGGTGTCGGTCGAACTGTCGTCCTGCTGCTGGTTCTGCAGCTCCTCATCGGAGCCCAGCTCAACCGTGACCTTTTTCTCTTCCTTGCCGCGCATAAGCGTGATCTCGACCTTCTCGCCCACCTCGTGGCTGCGCAGCGCGATGATCAGGCCATCGGCGCTCGTAATCTCGTCGTCGCCCAGCTTGGTGATGACGTCGCCCTCTTGGATGCCAGCCTTGGCGGCGGGACCGTC
Source organism: Collinsella sp. (assembly GCA_031292915.1). Classification (GTDB taxonomy): domain Bacteria; phylum Actinomycetota; class Coriobacteriia; order Coriobacteriales; family Coriobacteriaceae; genus Collinsella. The sequence goes on along the minus strand of JAUMSH010000037.1, from coordinate 12,565 downwards.
CTCGACGACGCTCGCCACATACGCGCCGCTATCGGTGCTCAGCTTGTTGGTGCGGGCGTTGAGCGCATTGACGCTCGAAAGCGTAGCGCCCATGTACGGATGCACCGGCGTCTTACCGTCGATAATCTGGTCGGCAATGTTCTTGGCGTAGTTAACCGGAATGGCAAAGCCCACGCCCGAGCTGGAGCCCGAGTAGCTCTCGATGAGCGAGTTGATACCCACGAGCTCGCCATTGTCGTTGACGAGCGCGCCACCGGAATTGCCCGGGTTGATGGCGGCATCGGTCTGGATCATGTTGGCATAGATGGTGTTACCGCTGGTAGAGCTCATGGCCGTGGAGCGATACAGCGCCGACACAATGCCCGTGGAGACAGACTGCTCGTTGCCAAACGGCGAACCGATCGCCATGACCCACTCGCCCACGTTGAGCTTGGAGGAATCACCGATCTCGATCGGCGTGAGCTTGGAGGCGTCGGCGTCCTTGAGCTTGATGACGGCCAGGTCGCTCGAAGCATCGTTGCCCACGAACTCGGCCTCGTAGGTGGTGCCGTCGTCCATGGTCACCACGTACTGGTCATAGCCGTCGACCACGTGGTTGTTGGTAAGGATGTGGCCCTCGGTATCGAGCACCACGCCCGAACCGACACTGCCCGAGTTATCCGACTCGTCGGCAGACTGCGAAAGCGAGCCATTCTGGCTGCCGCTCGAAGTGGCAGTGATGGAAACGACGGAGGGCAGGGCCTTGGCGGAAACGGCCTCGGCCAGCGTGGTGTCCTCGGAGTCAATGGTGATCTTTTGCGTCGATGAACCCGAAGCGCCCGCCGTCACGGCATTCTTTCCGCCGCCAATGTTGAGCGTGCCGCTCATAATGAGCGCAATGACCAGCAGGGCGCCGCAGGCGCAGCCGGCGAGTGCCGTAATAAAGATCGGCAGCTTTTTGGTCTTGGTCTTAACCACCGTGTGCTTGTTCACGACCTGCTGGCTGCCCAGCGGCTTGCCGGTCTGCGTGTCGTAAGCCTGCACGTAGGGAATGTTGCTACCGGCAGGCGTCGACTCCACCTGCACACGCGGCTGCTGCTGGGTCTCGCCGGCGTTGCCCGCATCCTGGGGACGCTGGGAATCGTACTCGCTCATAGCTGCGATCCTTTCGTCAAATAACCAAAGGCCCGCCAAACATGTGGCGGGCCATCATTGTTCACGTTGAGTTGTACCCCAATATGCGGGCGAACGTGTATGAGAACGCAATCTTTTAGGAAGGCTTAAGTTCTGCTGCAGGCCCGAAAGGAACCCGCACCTGCGTCAAAACCACCACAAAGGTGCCTATCCCCTTTGTGGTGGAAATCTAGTCCTTAAACAGATAGCCTACGCCGCGGACGGTGGTGATGTGCGCCGCGATCTGTGGGCCCACCTTGGAGCGAATACGTCGGATGTGCACGTCGACGGTGCGCGTGCCGCCGCAGTACTCAAAGCCCCACACGCGGTGCAGCAGTACCTCGCGGCTGTAGGCACGGTTGGGATGCGTCGCCAAAAAGCTCAGCAGCGAGTACTCCATCAGCGTCAGGTCAATAGGCTCGTTATCGAGCGTTACCTGGTAGGTAGCCAGGTTGATCTCGAGGTTATCGATGTTGAGCACATCGTCGGCGGTGACGGTCTCCTCCTCGCCCATCAAGCGCTGCGCGCGAGCCTTGAGCTCGTTGGGCGTCGCCGTGGGGCACACAAAGTCGGCATGCGCGTGATTGGGCAGGCGCAGGGTGCCGAGCGCCTCGTCGTCGACAATCACCAACATGGGGACGCCGCCGCGATCGTCAAGCCACTTGGCAATCTGATCGATGCGGTCGCTGCGGATGCCGTCGGAATCGAGGATCAGCAGGTCAAAGTCGTGCGCCGCAGTCGGCGAATCGGGCGTGGCCAGGCTCACCTCGACACCCAGGGTGGTCGTCAAACTGCGGGCAAACTCGTGGAAGCGCGTCGTGCGCGCCATGAACAGGGCACTCTTTTCGGACATATCGGCCTCCAAAGAAATGAGCTCAATCGTACTGGAACAAGCCAGCGCGATTAGGAGTTCGCCAGGTAGTGCTTGATCTCCCACTCGGTGATCGTGGACTCAAACTTATGCCACTCGTCGCGCTTCTTTTTGAGGAAGAAGCTGTGGATGTGCTCGCCGAGGGCATCCTTCATAAACTGCGAGTCCTCAAACACGTCGAGCGCCTCTTTGAGCGAACGCGGCAGCGGCGTGTAGCCGGCCTCGAGCATCTGACGATCGGTGAGCTTGAGCGTCTCGGCCGTGGCCTCGGGCGGGAGCTCCAGCTTGCGCTCGATGCCGTCCAGACCAGCCGCCAACGTGACGGCGTTGACCAGGTACGGGTTGGCCATGGGGTCGGGGCTACGAAGCTCGATGCGCGTGGACAGCTGCTTGCCGGGCTTGTAGACCGGGATGCGAACCATGCTCGCGCGGTTGCGCAGGCCCCACGTGGCGTACTGCGGCACGGAGTCGCCGCCCGTGGTGATGCGCTTGTACGAGTTGACCGTGGGGTTGGTGATGGCGCTGATCTCGCGCGCGTGCGCCAGGATGCCGGCCATGTAGTGCTTGGCGATATCGGAGAGATGGTACTTCTCGTCGTCCTCGCCCCAAAAGACGTTGTTGCCGTCGTGGTCGAATAGCGACTGGCACAGGAACATGGCGCTGCCGTCCTCGCCTGCCAACGGCTTGGGCATAAAGGATGCGTGGCAACCGCTCTCGTAGGCCTGCTGCTTAATGATGAGTTTGGCCGTGGTGATGGCGTCGGACATGCTCAGGGCCTCGGCGTGGCGCAGGCTCATGCCGTGCTGCGAGCGGCCGGCGGCATGGAAGGTGTACTCCACGGGCACGGACATCTTCTCGAGCGTGAGGACTGTGTTGCGACGCAGGTCGCGAGCGGCATCGCTCACCGAAAGATCGAAGTAGCCCACGTTGTCGAGCGGCTCGGGGGTGTGCTCGTCGGGGAAATAGTAATACTCCAGCTCGGCGCCCACGTTGAGCAGATAGCCGGCCTTTTCGGCCTTGTAGAACATGCGGCGCAGGGCATCGCGCGGGTCGCCGGCGAAGGGCTTGCGGTCGGGGGTACACACGTCGCAGAACACGCGGGCGACGCCGTTGTGGCTCGGGCGCCACGGCAAAATCTGGAAGGTCGAAGCATCGGGAAACGCCAGCATGTCGGCTTCCTCGGGCGTGGCAAAGCCCTCGATGGCGGAGCCGTCAAAGCCAATACCCTCCTCAAAAGCGACCTCGAGGTCCTCGGGGCTAATGGCAAAGTTCTTGAGGCGGCCGAGAATGTCGACAAACCACAGACGCACAAAGCGGATGTCACGCTGCTCTACAGAGCGGAGTACGTAATCGATGTTCTGCTGGTTCATGTCGCTCCCCTTTCTTTCGGGCGGGTTTCGACTGGTCTATATCGCAGATACTATCGCAGAAAAATGTTTCCGCAGGGTTAAAGCGTATCAAGCGCTCAAAAAACGTGCGCGAACAGGCAGTTGCGAACGAGCGGCTAGCGTTCAGATTCGGAGACAATTTGTCTACAGGCTCGTTCCAGCGTAGGGAACTCCATCGTCACTGCATCCCAAACAACCGAGCGGTCGACATTGCCGTAATCATGCGCAAGATAATTTCTCATGCCGACAATTCCACGCCATTCGATTTCGGGATGAAGCCGCTGCGAGCGTTCCGACAATTTGCCCGCTTCTTCCGTCACCCTAAGCGCACACATCAAAAGGGAGTCCGCCAACGCCCTCGTCCGCACGTCATTCGCATGCAGAAACTGGTCCTCGGTGATATCAAAAGCCTTGATGCGCTCGTTCGTTTCAGAGATGGCTTCCAAAACCTCTTGAGCGCGGAGGCCGTCTGACTTACGCGCGATCATAAAGGATCACTCCTTCGCGCTCGATCGCCGCGGCAAGATCGTCATCAAGATGATCACTCGAGACGAGGTCAACCTGCCTCCCGGTTCCTTTGCGCACCGCCTCACCAAACGCCGACAACGCGAAAAGACCAAAGCCCCGCTCGCGATCGACTTCGAGACGCAAGTCAATATCACTATCGGCATGCGCCTCGCCACGGGCATACGAACCAAAAAGGATCACGGTCTTGATGGCGGGAATCGAGCTGGCTGCCTCGCGAACGGCGGACTCAATCTGGGCAGTATCCAAAATGCCCGTCGCGGCGCTTTCGCTCGCAGAGCTTTTACCAAGTGAAGGAACAAACGGCAGAGAGCGCTCGCGCAGCATCTGCCTCATAAACATATTGACCGCAACAGACGAAGTCATGCCAAGCTCTTCGCACAGCTCGGCAAATGAGTCTTTAATTGACGAGTCCACTCGCACACTCAGCACAGACGCAGCCATGGATACCTCCTGTATGACATTGTCTATATATTATCACACAGACTAGCGCGAGGTTGATGCGCGGTGTTCGATGTGGCCGGGGATCTCGATGCGTTTGGGCGCCAGCTTTGCGGCCTCGCCCACGGTGGTGGTAACGACGTCGATGCGCTCGGACAGGCGCTCGACCACGCGCTCGGCGATGGCGAGGGTGTCTTGCGCGGCCGTGGTCACACCGCCAAAGAGCACATGGTTCCAAGGGTAGTCGTCAAACGTCGCGATCTTGAGCCCCGCCGGCAGCGAGGGACCAAGCTGCGCCAGCGCCTCGGTCAGACGCAGGAAAACCAGGCCGTTGACGGCGATAAGGCCGAGCCTTTTGCCCGCGTAGTCGCGGATGGTCTTGTCCAAACGGCCAACGCCCGTGGCACCGCCATCGGCCAGGGTGACGACCTCGCCCGCAAGGCCGCGGCGCGAAAGCTCGTCGGTAAAGGCCTCGGCGCGCTCGCGACGCACGGGGCTGTCGTCGCTTGCCTCGGTGAGCAGGCACAGGCGCTCGCTGCCAGCGGCGGCGAGCTCGTCTACCAAGCCAGCGACCAGCTCACGGTTGTTAGATGTCACCAGGTCAACACCGCCGTCGGCAACGTCGCGGTCGAGCAGCACGACGGGCAGACGTCCCGCTGCCGCGGCGATCGCCTCGTCATTGCCTCCGCAGGTGTTGACGACCAGGCCGTCCACGCCGGCATCGATAAGTCTGGTGAGCGACTCCGCTTCCTTAGCGGGGTCGTTGCCGCTAATGGCCGTCATGAGCGAGCAGCCGCGCGCCGCGGCGCTGGCGGAAAGGCCCTCGAGCATGGCGCTCGAGAACGGGTTGGCGATGTCAGCCAGAATCACACCGATGAGGTTCGTACGCGAGCTGCGCAGATTGCGCGCGGCGGCACGTGGGCGATAGCCGGTGCGCTCGATAACTGCCGCGATGCGAGCACGGGTCTCCTCGGTCATTTGCCCGGGGCGGTTGTTGAGATAGCGCGAGACCGTGGCCGGGCTCACGCCCGCCTCGGCGGCAATGTCCTTGATTCTCATCTGCGCCATAGCGCACCCCGTTTCCCAATGTCGGCAGTCTGAGCCATTTTAGGCATTTTTTAAAAATCTCGGTTGCAAAACGCTGTAGGTGAGTATACTACAACTCGAAACGAAACCGATTTCGTAAACCGATTTCGGCAAGCGTTGGCGCGGAGGTGCAAAGATGTACCCTACCGTCTTGGCACCTCCGCGCCAACGCCATATCAAAGGTGTACGCACGAGCAAGAAGGAGCTGCGCGACCATGGGTAAAACGGTTCTTACCTTCGGCGAGATCATGATGAGGCTCTCGCCCAAAGATCATCTGCGCATTGAGCAGGCAACCGAGTTTGACGTCCGCTACGGTGGCGCCGAGGCCAACACCGCTCTTTCTCTCGCCTACCAGGGCGACAAGGCCGCTTACGTCTCCGTTGTCCCGGCCAACCGTCTGGGCGAGTGCGCCCTGCGTTCGCTGAAGGCCTACGGCGTCGACACCACGCGCGTCGTGCGTCAGGGCGACCGTCTTGGCTCCTATGTGTTTGAGGTCGGCGCCTCGCAGCGCGGTAACGGTTGCGTCTACGACCGCAAGTACTCTGCCATCAACATGGCCAAGCGCGACGTCTTTAACTGGGACGAGATCCTCAAGGGCATCGATGTCTTCTATTTCTCCGGCGTGACCCCCGCCGTCTCCGATGAGATGGCTGCCGCCTGCAAGGATGCCCTCACCGCCTGCCGCGCCAAGGGCATCACGACCGTGTGCGACGTGAACTATCGCGGCAAGATGTGGTCGCCCGAGAAGTCGCAGGCCACCATGAAGGAGCTCCTGCCGCTCGTCGACATCTGCATCGCCAACGACGAGGACGCACCCGCCGGCCTCGGCATGACCTGCGTCTCCGGCTCCCTTGCCCACGGCATCGAGGAGCGCGACACCTACGTCGAGATGGCCCGTCAGATTTGCGCCGAGTACGGCTGCAAGAAGGTCGCTTCGGTCGTCCGCAACATCTCCTGCGTCGAGCGCTCCATCTGGATGGGCATGCTCTATGACGCCGAGAGCGGCGAGCACTGGTTCTCCCCTGCTCACGATGTGCACGTGCTTGAGGGTGTTGCCGCCGGCGACGCTTTCAACGCCGGCCTGGTCCACGCCCTCATCAACGACTTCGATCCGCAGGCTGCCGTCAACTACGCGATTGCGGCTTCGATCCTCAAGCTCACCATCAAGGGCGACTCCAACTTGGTGACCGCAGACGAGATCGCAGCCGTAGCATCAGCCGCCGACGGTGGCACCCGCGTCGCGCGCTAGTCCGTCTCCATTCCGCGGGCCGCAGCTTTCCAATCCCATACCCCTGCGGCCCGCTCCCCGATTCCTCCGGCCGGGCAAAACCACCAGTCCCATTCCGGTTTTGCCTGGCATTCCCTACATGACTGGTCGAGCAGCCGGTTTTGGAATTGCTTGAACCCCAAGCAGTGCCTCCGATAACCAATCCAAAATCGGCTCCTGACCAGCACATTTGGCAATCACGCGCCCATGCGCGCCACACATCGAAAGGAACATCATGTTCGATCAGTTCTACACCACGCTTGAGTCCCTGGGCATCGTGCCGGTCGTTGTGCTCGACAAGGTCGAGGACGCCGCTCCGCTCGCCCACGCCCTTATGGCAGCTGGCATGAAGTCCGCCGAGGTCACCTTCCGCACCGCCTGCGCCGCCGAGTGCATCGCCGCTATGGCCGAGGCCGAGCCCGAAATGTGCGTTGGCGCCGGCACTGTCCTGACCGTCGAGCAGGTTGAGCAGGCCCGCGCAGCCGGTGCCAAGTTCATCGTCTCCCCGGGTTACAACGAGGACGTCGTGAAGCACTGCATCGACATCGACCTGCCCGTCCTTCCCGGCACCGTGACCCCCTCCGAGGTCACCGCAGCCGAGAACCTGGGCCTCAAGGTCACCAAGTTCTTCCCCGCGTCCCAGTATGGCGGCCTGAACACCATCAAGGCCCTCGCCGCTCCGTTTGTCGGTCACCGCTTTATGCCTACCGGCGGCGTGAGCACCGCCAACGTCGAGGAGTACCTGAGCTCCTCCGCCATCATCGCCTGCGGTGGCACCTGGATGGTCAAGCCGGCCCTGTTTGCCGACGGCGACTTCTCCAAGGTCGAGCAGATCGCCCGCGAGGCCATGGACGTCGTCAAGAAGGTCCGCGGCTAGGTTTAGCTCTCTATCGTGAAAGGGGGCGTGCCCTAGACCTCGCCCCCTTTCTTTTAAAGCGGCTCGGAAGCGCGCCGTTTCCGTCACGAGCAAGAACCAAAACCGTCTTGTATGCTGATAGAACGTGACGGAAGCGACACGCCCCCGAGCCGCTTTGTATAATCGGCTGGCAGTCGCGCTCAACTAAGTCACATCGACAAAAACCGAGCCATCAAAACAGCTGCGGCGCCGTCTGGAGGAATGGACCCTTGCTTCCGGTCTTTTCCTCCAAGCGGCGCCGCAACTTTGTGCCCCGGTTACGCCCCAACGCAGTTGCGGTGAAATAGGGACTGTTTGCGCCACCTAGGTCACAAAACAGTCCCTATTTCACCGCAACTTATATGAGGATTGATTAGATGAACGAGTCTTTGGACAGCTCAAAATAGTCGGGATGCAAGGCGATAACCGGACCTTGCTCTTCGGGCATCAGGTGCAGGTGTGTCTCTGCCAGATAGCTCGCCGCGTCGGTATCGCCCCTCTTAATGGCCTCGAGAATCCGGCGATGCTGCCGACGAATCGGCTCCCAATCCAAATCCTGCGACACCATACGCAACCAGTTGTATCGCTCAAAATGCGTGTTGACGCTCTTCATCCAATCCCACAACATGTGACGGCCAGCAATCACGAAACACATCTCATGGAACAGGTTATCCAGGTCGAAAAAGCGACGCGTTTCGCTATGGTCGAGCGACTCGGACTCGGTAAGAATCTGCTTAAGCCGCTGCTTTTGCTCGGGCGAGGCGGCCGAACAGCATTTAATTAGCACGCTTCTCTCGAGCTTCTCGCGCAAAAAGCAGGCGTTTTCGGCGCGTTCCATGCTGATCTTAGAGACGTAGGTGCCGCTTTTGGGACGCGTTTCCACCAGCTCCTGCTCACGCAGGCGCACAAAGGATTCGCGAATGGGCGTGCGCCCGATTCCCGTCTCCTTTTCCAGACCAATCGCCGAAAGACGCGTGCCGGGCCTGAGCTCGGCATAGATGATCTTGGAGCGCAATGCGTTGTACGCCTGGTCTTGCAGGCTCTGATAATGCTGGTGCTGTTCCATAAAGCCCTCGGATAAGTCCTCGGTTAGTCGAATACCACCATGCAATACTATCGCATCCCCCGCCCCCTCATAAGTTGCGGTGGAATAGTTCCTGTTCAAGGCCTTCAGCAGCAAAAACAGGAACTATTCCACCGCAACTACAGCCAACGAGTTGTTGCGATTAGGTGAACGTTCACCTTTTTATTGTTTTTCTCTTCGCAAATAAAATCCCGTGCGTATACTTAGGCTCAAACGAAACCGATTTCGTTGAGCGTGGGCAATAGGATGCTAAGACACACCCTACCATCTTGGCATCTTATCGCCCACGCAATGCCATTTGCTTTCTTCCCGTCTCGTTGGACCTTTAGTCCCATTCCGGCACAGCGAGACACTTCCTAGACGACTGACCGTGGGGCCGGCTTTTCTGCTTTTGCAGCAGTGCCTCCGATAACCCTCTTTTGCCGGCCCGGGTCAGCTTTTTCACACAACCGAAAGGACGGGTAGCAACATGCGACCGCTCATCATCATGCATGGCGAGAACATCGACTGGTGCCATACCGTCATCAGAATGCTGATGTATCTTGTGGGCGTTGCAGTACTGGCACTCGGTATGAGTCTCCAGACGGCATCCGGCCTGGGCGTCGCCGCGCTCACGTGCTTTGCCACAACCCTATCCATGCTCACTGGCAAGACGCTCGGCTTTTGGATCACCGCAACCTACGTCGCCTACATCGTGGCGCAATTAGCCATCTTGCGAAGCGAGTTCCAGCCGCGCATCCTGCTCGAGTTGTTCTTCTCAACGCTGATTGGCGGCTTGACCGACCTCTTCATGGCGGTCAACCCACTGCATCCCACGGCACTCCCCACACAGATTGCGACCATGCTGCTCTCCCTCGCTGTCACCGCATTTGGCGTAAGTCTCGTCGTCAACATGGGCGTTGTCCCCAACGCGCCCGACGGCTTGGTGCAAGTCATTGCCGAAAAGCTTAAACGCCGCTTTGGTGACGTAAAAGTCGTGTTTGACTGCTCACATGTCGCCGCCTCGCTCGCGTTGTCGCTGATCTTTATGTACAACCTGGGCGGCTTTGGCGTCACGACCGCCATCTCGGCACTGTTCCTGGGCCATGTCATCAACGTCGCCAACAAGCTGTTCGCCCAGCGCTTTATCCGCGCGGCATTCGGAAAATAGCACCACCGTAAGAACCCGCGAACAGCGCTATACGTTGCTATATCTCACCATACTTTGCTATATCTTGCTATACTTTGCTATATCTTGCTATATCTTGAGCAAAGGTGGCTCACATGCAAACAAACCCTTTTAAGCCCACAGCAGGTAAAACACCCCCCACGATTATCGGCCGCGAAGATGTACTCGAAGAATTCAATGAAGGCCTCGTCAACGGGCCTGGTGCCCCGGGGCGCCTAATGCGCATAGCCGGCGTCCGTGGAACGGGCAAGACAGTCCTCCTTGACGAGTGCTCACGTTTGGCGCAAAGCCGTGGCTGGACGGTCATAAAAGAGGTCGCAACCGAGGGACTTTGCCGGCGCATTCTCGAACAGCTGCAGCCCAAATTCCAGGCCAAGCACGCCAAATTTGAGCCCACCGTAGCTGGCATATCCATCGGCAGCATAGACATTGAGCGAATCGGCCCATCGCTACGCGACGCCATGAGACAGACAATATCCAAGAATGGAAACGGCCTGCTCATCACTCTCGACGAGGTTCAAGACGCAGAGCTCGATGAGGTCCGAACGCTCTCCATTGCGATTCAGCAGGTTATCGGCGAAGACCTTGATATCGCCTTTGTTTTTGCTGGGCTGCCTTCGATGATTGAAAGCATCATCAACGGAAAGACACTTACGTTTTTGCGCCGTGCCCTCCCCTTTGACCTGAAGGCTGTGGCAGTAACCGAAGTGTCGTACTCCCTCGAGGAAACCATTGAAGCGTCTGGCATGGAGTTGCAGCCAGGTATTGCCGGCCAACTTGCCGAGGCAACGCAAGGTTATCCTTTCATGATCCAACTCGTTGGATACTACGCATGGCAGTTGGCAAGACGCGCACATACACCGATTATTGGAGAAGAAGAAGCCGAGCGCGGCATTGCAACGGCACGCGAACACTTCTGTGCCATGGTGATTGAGCCCGCGCTACAGCGCATTCCGCCCACGTGCATCGCTTATCTGCTGAGCATGGCATCTTTGGGGCAGACGAGCTCGACCAGCATGGTTGCCGATGCCCTAAACAAAACGCCTCAACAGGTGAGTTCCGTCCGCAGCCGCCTGTTAAGAGAATCGATTATCGAGGCTCCCTCGTACGGCAAGGTCTCATTTGCCATCCCCTACATGCGCGACTACCTCTACGAGCACAAAGCCGAACTGGAAGTTGAACTGTAGAAACGGCAACTGCCCTGCAAGACGAAAACCGTTTTCGTACGGATTTAAAGCAGACGTAAACGATTTTCGTCTTGATTTGCGTACGGAATTAAGACGTAAATTGCGCTTTCGTACGCTTATTACCAGACGCAAATTGTTTTCGTCCGGCCATGCGTCCCCAATCTAGACGAAAAGAGCCCCGAGCTCGTATTGAACTGCATCCCAATTCTTGGACGGGCGCCGATGCCCTGATCTCTGCCATGTCGAGGTGCGAGATCAAATCCTTGGCGCGCTCGCCGGAGTGGTATGCCTTGTTCGGCGCCACCTTCCTTTAGAGCTTCTTGAGCTTCGTCTTCCCCTTGTTGCCCGGCGGCATCTCCGTCTCAGGTGGCAGCCCTAGGAAGGACAGGACGCCGGGCAGGTCGCACAGCATCACGTCCTCGATGTCGGCCTTGGCCGCCAGGTCGACGACTCTCTGCGCTGTCGGCGAGATGTTCGGGGTGCTGCTACCGCCCGCTGGTTCGGAAGCTGGCGGGCAGTAGCGGCAGTAGCGGTGTGGCTCGATAGGCCCGAATATCCGTAAGGAAGGTGCTCGCTCTCATATGTGCTGATATGCCTCGCCTCGCGAACCTTGGGATGCTTCCTGAGGTAATCCCTCAATTCGAGCCACTCTTTATGCTCATAACGCTTCGAAATCGTTTCCCCGTCGACAGTTTCCTTCACATAATGGTATGTTCGAACGCCTTCGAACTTGCCGAACCCGTTCTCGACGCTGAAGTTTCTGAACCAGCGCGAAAACCCATTCAGGTCCATGAAGTTGACTTGGGGATGCCTGTCTTTCGTTCGTTCGAATGAGTGGACGAGCGGAGTGCCTTTGACTTGTTCCAGGCCGAAGGCTTCCATTTCGCGGGCCTGCTCCTTTTTCCAGAATTCGAGATACGACGTCAGCGTCTCGCTTATCGAGATCCTCCGCACGCTTTTCTTGCTTTTGGGCGAGCGAACGCTTCGATCGGCCGCGAACTGCTGCTCAATGAGGATGCTTCTGTTCTCGACGGAGACATCGGACCACGTCATCCCGAGGGCTTCTGCCCTTCTCATGTCGGTGTCGAGCATGAGCATCACGCATGTGATGTGCGCGTCCGGTTCTCGATTGAGTAGGATGTCGAGTAGGCGAGCGGCGTGATGGTTCCTTCGCGGTTGTCGTGGAACTTTTTTGCGTACGAGCCGACGGTGTCCCTCGATTTTTGGACGTAGGTGCCGCTGTTGAGTTCTGCCTTGTAGGCTTCGAGTGCGGCGTCGACCTCTCGGCTTTTGGTGGTATGTATGGTCTGCCACGGCGAATAGCGGTATTTGCCCGTGACCGGATCCTTGCCGAGGCTGTGACGGTAGCGCCACGTGTATTTGTCGCGGCGTTGCTTCGTTCCTTTGCCTATGACGAGAGGTCGGTCGTTCATCGTGTTCCTTGCCTGAAGTGCCTGAGAATCGCGCTCGGTTGCGCGGAATGGCGCAAAGGGCTGGGGC
>JAUMSH010000011.1 GCA_031292915.1 Collinsella sp. | reverse complement strand
GTGTCGCCCGGGGCGGGGTCGCCCTTGGGCAGGACCGCGACCTGGACGGCCTGGACGGCGCGGCCGTAGCCCGCCGAGCCGGCGTCGGCGCCGTCGCACGCCCAGCCCAGCCAGCCGAACTCCGCGGAGTGGACGCGGTACCAGACGGTGTAGCGGGCCGACAGGTCCGCGGACAGCCTGACCCTCAGGGCCTCGACGGCGCGGGACTGGCCGGTGGTGCCGGCGGTGCCGCCGTTGCCGACGGCGGCCTGCCAGCCGACGTTCGAGACGTGGGCCTCGACGGATATGGCGTCGGCGCCGAGGGGCTCGCCGGTCGAGGCGTCGGACAGGACGAGGCGCAGCGCCTCGAGGGGGAGCCCCCTGCCGGTCGTGCCGGCGGTCTCGCCGCCGGCGACGGCGCCCATCCAGCCGATATTGGAGACGTGGGCGGAATAGGACAGCGAGACGGCAGTGGCCCCATCGGACTGCGCGGCCCCCGCCTGGCCCCCGTCGGCCTGGGCGGTTTCGGCCTGGGCGCCGGACTCCCCGCCGGCGGGCTGCGCCTCGCCGGGGAGCGGCTGCGCGTCGCCCGAGGCGGCGGGGGCGGCGTAGGCCGCGGGCCCGCACAGGGCCAGGGCGGCCGCGACCGCGAGGACGGCGGCGGCCCCGGAAACTCGTTTCATGGAGCGTCTCATGGAAAATCCCCCTAATCTAGCAACGGTTTAGAGTCTACTAGATTGGGGGGACGGGGGCCAAGCCCGCACAGTTAGCGTCAGCGTGACGTCCTTCGTCTACAGCACGGTTAAATTCATCGAACAAATGGGCTGCTTCCTCGGGACGCGAGGAAGCATCTAAAACAGTGTTGAGAATATCTCCCGCATCACGTCCGTGTGTCTCCGTCGCAGGAACCGACGTGGTCTCGCCATCAAGAATGCAAATATTGTCACGAGGCACTGAAGCCACGACAACCGGCGAATGCGTGGTCACGACAAACTGCACGTTGGGGAAGATGCGAACGAGGTCCTCCAGAATTCGTGCCTGTCAACGAGGGTGCAAATGAAGGTCGATCTCGTCAATCATTACCACGCCCGGCGTCTTGAGCACACGATCCCCTAGTGCGGGGTTCAACATCGCCATGCGATATGCGATGTCCGCAAAAAGGCTCGACGTGCCACGATATCCGTCGCTCATAGAGTGAATCCTATCGCGATGGTAACTACCATCGGCAGTGCTTATATGTAAACACCAGCTGGCCGAGTTCGGCATCAAAATCGACCATCGCGTCCACGGTAGAAGCAGCGGCATCAAAACATGAGGCCGGTGCCTTTTTAACCGCAGAGAACAGTGCGCTGTCACGCCTATTCTGCTACTCCCAAATGGATTGAGATTTAAACCATGCATTCTTACGTGCATCGTTCGAAGATGCCTGTAAGGCACCTTCGTACCCACGCGCCCTGTTGGGCAACGATTGGTCTTTAGGTTCAGTCCGCGTCCACAATCGATCGGTCCCATAACGAGCAAGAATGGGAAGGACAACCGTCTCGCCACTGCCGACATTTTTATTGCAGCCGATCGCCGACATCCATTACAGGCGCAGCGTCAGCAATAGTCGTGCAGCCCTTGGCAGTATTAGGCGAACGCAACTAAAACCGCCGCAAACGCAATTAGGTATAATTCTTCCAAATCACCTAGAGAAAGCGTTTGAATGCTGACCGTAATCGTGCCTACTTACAATGCCGAGCCGTATCTTTCTCAGGCCATAGGCAGCCTATTAAACAAAAAGAATATCGAACTGGAAATCCTCGCCATCAATGACGGATCCACCGACAACTCGCTCGCCATTATGCAAGATTTCGCTGCGTGTGACTCACGCGTTCGAGTGATCGATAAGGCGAACCAGGGTTACGGCGCAACCTGCAATCTGGGCATTCGCGAGGCAAAGGGCGACTGGATTGCCATCCTCGAGCCCGATGACTGGATCGAGCCCGGAATGTACTCCGACATGCTTGCCTTTGCCAAGCGCGAATTTGGCGATCCAAACAAGCTCGATATTATTGAGACCCCATATTGGATCATTCGCAACCCCGATACCCCCCAAGAGGTCAAACTACATTGCGCATATCGCGGTCGCATTAAACCGCCTCGGCAACCGTTCACCATTCACGACGCTCCACACCTGCTGGCCCATCATCCGTCCATTTGGTCGGCAATCTATCGTCGCGACTTCCTGATGCAAAACAATATCTGGTTTAAGGAAATCCCCGGTGCGGGCTGGGCCGACAATCCATTCCTTGTCGAAACGCTCTGCCAGGCAAAGGCGATCGCTTACTGGCCCAAGCCGTATTACTGCTACCGCGAGGAAACACCCGAAAAGGCAGCCGCTCTGGCCAAGCGTGACCCTTTGATGCCGTTTAATCGTTGGAACGACATGGTCGATATTCTTGAGAGGCTTAACGTCACCGACTCCGCCGTCTGGACACCGCAAATCACACGCGGCTTCACCTATATGGGCATCATGATTGAGCACACCGGAATTGAGGGGCACCCCGAAATCAAGCGGGCTATCCACAGGATGTTCGAACGCATGCCGCAAGAGCTGGTATTTGCCAATCCTCGCGTTACCCCTGCGGCCAAAAAGCTCTATGCCGAGTATATGGGCATCGCCAACCCTAAAATCAGCTACTGCGCATACGCCAAGGACCTCGTGGGCGAGGGCTTGTATAACGTATGGAACAAGGGGCCCAAGCAAACTCTAAAAATGATCACATCGCACTTTGGTTCATACAACGCACGCGCTGGAAAATAGTCTGATGGGCAGCAAAGCAAGCAGAAATACCTCCATCGAAGCGCTGCGCTTGGTTGCGGTTGCTGGGATCGCCATATTCCACACGTTTCAGTGGACCTTCCAAGCCGTCTGCACCGGCCTACCGGAATATGCGCCGCTCGCTGTCTTCCCTTACTCTGGCGCGCTCGGCTTTATCAACCTGCTGGGCTGCTGGGCCAACGAGGTCTTCTTTATGATCTCGGGATACTTCCTTATTCCCTCGGCGGTACACGCCCTCCAAAACAGGTCATCCGCGCGGGGCCTCATTTATAAATCGTTTACACGGTTAAAGAAAATCGTCTTACCCACGCTCTTTTATTGCACCGCGTGCCTGTTTGTTTCAATGTACGTCTATCCCCTACCCGAAATCTCGCTGCACGAGATTGGCTGGCTTACGCTGGGCATCGAGTTTATCTGGGTCTACGCCGCCTCCGTATTGCTCGTACCGATGATTGCGCTGGCAAGGCAGCGGATCGGCAGCAAAAGGGCCCCGTTTGTCGTAGCACTTCTAGTGTTCGCAACATTTGGAATCAACTGCTACATCGCGGCAACGGCAAACGAAGTTGCCGGTGTCGTTTTATGGCGCAAGCTCATGAGCGCTGTTACCTACCTGGTCGCGTTTATTGCGGCTGGAGAAATGCACTTTGTCCTCGAACACCACGGCAACGCATCCGGCGCTCAAAAATCCAAGATCGCACTCATCGGACTCGTTACCGCCACCATCACGCTCGAGCTTCTGCTATCGAAAAATAGCCAGTACGACGCGCTCTGGAAGCTCTCCTACAAGTCAACTTCCGTCATATCCTTCATCTTAGCCGTTGCATCCGTTGCCACCGCAGCACTCCATCAGCCGCGCCACGAAGTCCCAGCTGCAGACAAGACAATCATGTCCCTCGCCGCAGGAACGCTCGCTTTCTACGCCGTACAGTCGTTTACTTGCAATGTCTGGCGACCCATCTTTGACAAAGCAATCTACACCATGGCGACAGGCATCCAAACGGGAGAGCCCCATCCAGCCGGCGCCATTTTGCTCGGAATCCTTATGAGCCTTTGCCTCGCGCTTGCCCTGCTCCTCGTGGATATCGTACGCAAGGCCGTGGTCGACGCCATCAAGGATCGCATGAACAGCTAAGCAGCCTTCCGACTCCGCAGACCACGAAGCGCGCTAACACCCGAAGCAAATAGAATCGCAAAGACAATCGCCCAGTTCTTGCAGCCAAATACCGGAATATGAACGATCGCATGGTCATGCATAACAACGAAATAACCCAGAACAACCACCAGAGGCAGCACCATGAGCAGTGACTGGATCAATATCTTGCGACGACGACCACCTTGCGCTCCGCCCCGTATCGAGCAAACGAGCACGGCAATCCAAATCGCCAATACGGCAGCAAACGAAACAAGACAAACGATGTTCGAGATCATCGCATAACCAGCAGTTGAGCAAATGGCGAACAGCTGTGGGCTCATGCAATAAAACCCCTTCAAAATCTGAGGCCAGTCAGCTTGGGGCAACAGTGACGAAGTCCCATGTGCAGACCAAAGACCCATCTCGCCCAGAACGTTCGAAAAGACCTCGTCCCAGCCCAGCACAAATGCCGCGACAGCCCATTTCATCGCCCAGGTAAACACAAACGAAAGCCCAAACCCAAAGAGCGCCTGCAGCATCGTGACGACGCAGCGCTTGGGGCGCTCGCCCTCGGGGAGCGCAATGAAGGCGAAAAAGCAATGCAGGGCGACAACTGCAGCAGGGATCGTTAAAAAGTCAAGAAACGAAAACACGGCGCCCGTCGCTATCGACCAAAGGACAAGGCGGCTTGTGAAAACCCGTGCGTTCGGGGCCGAGTCCAAACGAAGGCTCATGCAAGACATCATGATGAGCGCCACAAAGAACGAGATGCACAGCAGCAGATCACCGATAAAATTGAAAAACAGATTGGTCGAGAACAACAGGATTGCAAGGAAACCCAACGTCACTGGCTTTGAAAACCGCTTCCGCAAGGCAACGTAAGCGCAAGCGGAGCCGACAATCGCCAGAGCAGCCGCAGGCACCACGACCACATCGATACCGCCAATAAACAGGCAGACATTCGTAAGTAGCTGCCATCCATGCCAATACCGGTAATACTGCTGATGCGTAATCCCGTTGGCTTTCGTAACGTCATCAATCTCGGCAACAGCCATCGTCTTAAACGGAGAACCTTGGTCCTTTTGCCGTGCGACTTCAATGATAAAGCGATTGTTATCAAAGCAAACAGGACCAGCTGCAACACGGTGGTCGTAGACATACATGTCAGACAACAGGGCCGAGGACGCCGAACCCTGCGCATGCGACTCGATAACGGGCCTCGGTAGGCAATTCGCTGCGGTATTGCTCAGGACAAATGCGACCTGAAAAACCAAAAACAGCAACATGACCTTGACGGAAAGGCTATCGGCAAGGGAGGCTAAACGAGTTTTATTCACAGGTCATCCAAACAGAAAGATTGCGTCCACAAGAATCGGCACCTATGTAATACCACAATGCGCGCTTGCAATCTCGCAACGCACACACGTCAACCAGGCTTGTAGCAAACGTTCTTGGTGATTAGCGGAACATTACCCGCGGGCGCCCAGCTACGCTTACAATAGTCGTGTCCCATGGGACACGTTGTTTATTCCGCAGGGCCGATTTACTGCCCACGCGAAAGGATATTCTCGTTCATGCCTTCAACCCTTCCCGCCCCCATCGATAAGCTCGCCATCGTTGTCGTTACGTACAAGCGCCAGGAACTCCTTGCCAACCTGTTCGACTCCATGACCGAGCTCACGGCAACACCCTGGCGCATCGTTATTGTCGATAACGAGAATTCGCGCGAGACCAAGGCCATGTGCGCCGCATTCAACGAGCGCCTGGCCAACCTGTGGGACATCGACACCGAGCAGCCTGACGCGCAGGGCGGCACCGACCGTGTCATCTACGCCCCGCAGCTCGAAAACGGCGGCGGTGCGGGCGGCTTCTCCGCCGGCACTAAATGCGCCTACGACCTGGGCGCTCAATGGTTCTGGGTGATGGACGACGACGTGCTCGTCATTCCCGAAGGCATCGAGCGTCTTGCCAAGTGGACCGACCGCTACGATGTCATCCAGGGTTCGCGCCTGGACTTTGACGGTGGCGCCTTCTTTTGGCAATACCAGCTTATCCTTTCGCTTGGCATCCCCAACCCCATCGCTAAGTGGGACCTGGGCCCCGAGGGCTACCGCGCCATGAACCAGTTGTGCTTTGAAGGCGGCCTGTTCTCGCGCCGCGTAGTCGACAAGATCGGCCTGCCCGATGCGCGCTTTTTCATCTACGGCGACGATGCCTGCTATGGCTACGTTGCCAGCCAGCACTTCCCCGCCGTCGTGGTCGCCGACGTGGTGCTCAAGCGCGCCCGCGCCGTCTCTAACTGGGATATCGCCGGCAAACGCCAGCTCAACTCCACGAGCGACACCAACCGCTACTACATCATGCGCAATCGCGGCTTTTTGGCCCGCTACATGCAGATTTACGGTGACTACCACCCCATGCTATTCCGCCTGGGCAATGCCGCGACCTTCTGCAAGGAATTCATTCGCCTGGCTGCGGTCGACAAATGCTTTAAGACCGGTATTCCGGCGCTGCGCCGTGGCATGAAGGACGCCCGCAAGATCATCAAGGACCCCGACTGGAAGCCCATGCCGCCCATGAAGGACACCGAGTAACGGAAGCCGGAAACACCTCGGCGCTCAAAGCCGCTGGCACACCGTAGCCACATGCTGCCCATCAAAACCGAACCCCCAGCGCATGCGACCCACGCCGGGGCGCGGTACACGGATTTCGTCGATGCCATCGCGCTCTATGTCGAGTAGCGACTGCACGGCCAGCAATTCCAACCCCAGCGCATCCACATCGGGGTCATACATCATATTGATCGTTATAAGCGGGCGCTCGTCCAGCATGCCGATCGTGTCAGCTACGTCGAACACAGCGCCCGTAGGAAAAACCTGGATGTCCCAGCGACCCGCGCCACACTTTCGCCTCGAAGCAGGATTGGCATAGCCCGGCAAGCCAAAGCAGAGCCCCTGCAAGAGCAGATGATATGGCAGCGGCTTATCTGGGTCGGTCTCACCGATTCCCGCATCCCCCAGGATGCGGCTTAGCGCCCGCCTCACGGTATCCTCGTTCCCACGGCACAGCCCGTCGCGAAACGCATCGACGTCTCGAATGTCTTCGGCAGCGCACTCAAACCACTCAACAATCACTAGACGCAAGGCCTGTCGAAGCTCGTTATTGGGCAATCGCAAAGCACGGAGGCGATTGCCATGCTCTGGCTCCTCAGTCATATCCGTCGTGAGAAAACCGGACAGATACAGCGCTGTCCACATGCCATCGTCAGGCGAGGCCTCTAGCCCCGCAGCGCCCAAACAAAGCGGGACCCCAACGCATCCATGGGCCTCGAGCAAATCAAACAAGACCGAAAGGCGGTCGAGATTCCACCCGGCAACTACCCTACTCAGGCAATCGGCATATCCATACAGATCGGCACGCACGGGCGCCGTGCAGCCTCGGTCCAGAAAACCGATCACGCGCGCTGGACTCGAGCAATAGGCCCTGCCAAACCGATATCCCTCGAGCCATTCACGCGCATCATCCAGGCATTCCTCGCGTCCAGCATGATTCAACAGAGCCTCGACCTCGGCATCCGAAAAACCGAACCAACGGTCACACCAGGTCGAAAGCGGCGTCGTCAGACAATACGAGCAACTGCGCGAAGAAAGCGCCGCTTCGGCAGGACCGGGACGCTCCCCCATCAGACACGTCAGCCGCAACGAATCGTGCGCAGCGGCAATGGCCTCGAACAGCACACGATCGAATAGCCCTGCCGGATCGGTGCCAGAAGCGCCACTCGCGCTCGCACGGCCCAACCACGCCGCGTCGTACCCATCAACGAGCAATACAACCTGCTCATCGCAGGCCATCTCCAGCAGCTCAATGAGCACACCAAGCACCGAGTCAACCTCGTCCGCGCTCGCTACGCCACGCGCAACGCGTTCGATGTGACGCACCTTATCTCGTGCTAAATCCGGAGCCTCCAAAAGCGCCAGCAGGCGGGCGCACTCGCCCGAAAGAGCATCGCGCACAACGTCGGCAATAGCGGCGCCACGCCTCGCAGCGCAAGAAAAGTCCAGCGATATCACCGGATAGCAAGCGTACTCATCCCGATAACGCCCGCCGTCCGCATCCCAAATCTGAGCATCGGCAAACAAAGTCTGACCAGCGCGACCGACCGCTGGACGCTCCAGAAAAGCCCTGAGCATCGACAGGTTCATACTCTTGCCAAAACCCTCGGGTCGACAGCACAACACAACGGATGCGTCGCAGTCCAGCACGTCGGCAATAAACATGGTTTTATCGATGAGTAAACACCGATTGATTGCATCGGAAAAGTCGTGTACATCAACCGGTAGAGCTGCGTTATCCGCATGATTGAGCAACCGCGCACCAAACGCATGAATAAAACCACAATTCACCTGTTCAGACACCGTAAACTCTCCCTCTAACGCAGCACGATGCCCATTGTAACGAGCAGGCGGAGCGCAACAATATCGACTTGCAAAGGTTTCGGGCAACGGTAGCAACTGACGCCCCGAGGGGGGCATAACAAATCGTTGTGCAACAAAAACGGGATCCGATGCGGCTGCACCGGACCCCGTCTCAAACGCTTTGAAAACAATCTGAAAGGCTACTCCTCCGAGCCGTCCTCCCCAGAAGCCTTCTTCTGCTGATCGAGCTTATGCTTACCACTTACGATAGACGTAGCGCCCAGTGTGGCCAAGCTCGCGCTGGCAAGGCTCGCCATCACAATCAGATCGCCCGTCTTGGGCATGTTGCCGCCCGAGGACTTGGTAGCTGTAGTCGTCGTGGTCGTGGTGGTCACCGTTTTGGAGTCATTTTGCTCCTGATTCTGGTTGTCAGCACCGCTCTTGTCGTCGTCTTCGGACTGTTTCTTTTCGTCCTCGGTCTTTTTCTTTTCGCCCTCGGTTTTGCTCTCGTCCTTCTTCTGAGCGGATTTGTCGTCCTTCTCCTCAGAGCTAGAACCCTTATCGGATTCGGTCTTCTCGGAAGCCTTGTCCTTGGAGTCGCCCTTTGCGGCTTCGGTCTTTTCCGTGGAAGCCTGATCAGAGTTGTCCTTGTTCTGAGTCGAGCCATTATTGACGCCAGCCATCAGCGAAGAGCCCAACGTAGAACCAAGCTGCACGGAGAAAGAAGGCTTCTTGTCCGGCGAAGCAACGGGAGCGTCCGGGGCCTTATTCGAGTCGTCCTTGGAAGCATCGGAATCAGAAGCGGCGCCAGTGTTAGAGTCATTGCTAGAACCAGTATCGGCGGAAGAATCGCTCGAGCCAGTGGAAGAGTCAGAGGAACCAGCGTCGGTCGAACCAGAGGCGGCGCTGCCCGTATTGCCGGCAGAGCTTGAAGACGAATCGCCCGCAGCAGAGCCGTTCGAATCGGAGCCGTTCGAGGTGGAACCGTCGTTGATAGTGCCACCAGCAGAGCCATTACCGTCAGCATCGGTCGAGGGCGCATCCATCCTGTCATCGTTGGCATCGTCACTCGAGCCGTCATTCGAATCAGGCGTCGGCGAGGGCGCCGGCGTGGGCTCGGGCTGCACGGGCGTCGCAGCGGCAGCCTCGTCCTCAGCGATATAAACCAAGCAGTCCTTTAGCTCGTTGCGGTAGCGGTTCTTCCAGCCCTCATGATACTGGGGCTGACTCGAAAACTTAGTGGCGACATTGTTGACCACGCTATTGGAGAGCGCCGTCACAAACTCGCGGTCGGACATATCGTTGGAAAGATTCGCCCAGCGGAAAAAGTCCCTGCAGCCACCGGTGCCGCACATGTTGGTGATGCTCCACACCATGCCCTTGACGCAATCGGCGCGACCCGAAATATCAATACCCAGGCCGCTCTTGAGCCACGCCTCGGTCACCGCATAGTACGAGTTGTACGCATAGGCATCCTGCAGAGCCGAAAACTCAGCAGGGTCGGTGTTATAAGCGCCCTGGAAGGCCTCCTGCGCAATACGGCCCAACTCGGTGAGCTGGCCGTTCTCGTACATGGCATTGCTCGCGCTGGAAATTTCGCCGCCGCGATCAATCGCATCCTTGAGCATGCTGTATTTTTCGGGGTTGTAGTTGTAGGCCTGCTTCATAAACGGAATGAGCGACCAACGACGGTCGAACTGGTAATAACCCAGCGCGTTATAGCCGTCACCGTACGAAAAGCCCTGGTTGTAGTTGCCATGGCTCTCGTACTTGGTAAAGTACTTCATCTCGGGAGTCACGTTGACAAACGAAACGCCCTGGACCGACCTCAGCACGCCCGAGAAGGACTGCTGGGTGTAGAGACCCTTATCGATATCGGTGGCATCCGAGGCAACGCCCGGCGTGGGCTCCTCGGCAGCGGCGGGTGCCGGCGCGGAAATGGCGCCAAACGAAAGCGCCAGCGTCAGGCCCGCGACAATAGCAGAATGCTTGGGCTGCATAAGATCCTCCCTGCATTGGTATAGTTAAAGTGCAGTTTGCAAAGATAAGAGTAAGTATTGCAGCTCGCCCGTTGTTGCACAACAACCCCTCGGTAAACGGCAACAACCCTCCGCGAAATCTTAAGGAATTAGACAAACTGGTCATCGGGCGCCAACAGAAGCTCGCCGTAACGTTTCGTCAGCCCGTCTCTCAACTGACAGAAAGCGGGAATATAGACGTTCAAGATGCGCTGAATCAAATCTTGAGCGAGCTTGTTGTCATAGATATGGACGTTCGTATTGCGGTCTCTGAGCATATCTAGCCAGGCCGCCTCATCAATAAAGTCGTAGAATCGGTACGACTCCTTCAAGATGGCACGAGGAGACCCCGACGCGGCAAGCGTGGCGCCCTCATACTCGAGCAGACGCTTAAGGAGCTTCCAGCTCAGTTCAAATTGAAGATTGAACTTATTAATCAATCCACTCTGAACAAAATCATTGTTGAGATCCTGATTGGGCGCATCCTCAAGATTCGCCAAGGCACTGGCAAAGTTCTCATATTTTTTCATACAGAATCACACCATCCCTGGCAATTTCATCGAGCAATTGCTGCGACAAGGACTCGTCGAGATTGACGACATCTACATCTAAAAGAGTATCAAGACGCTCCTCGATCAAATATGAGAAACGGCCGAAATCCCGACAACCTGCTACGGCGATGTCAATATCGCTCTTGGGTAAGTTGTCGCCTCGAGCACGAGAACCAAACAGCACAACCTTCTCGGCGTCACATTCCCGAGCAAAAACTTCGATTTGTTTGTACACCTTGTCGAGAGATGCCATTTGCAGCCCTACAGCTTAATGTCAAAGTTGATCTCGGGGACGGCGGCCAGGTCGGCCAACGTCACGCCGTCGACGTACTTTTCGATCACGTCGTCCAAACCGCGCCAGAACTTGACGGTCGAGCACAAATCGCTGCGGGTGCAGCTGTTGTCGATGCCATCGCACGCCACCGGAGCCGTGCTGCCCTCGACGGCGCGCAGGATGTCACCCGCACGTACCTCGGAGGGATCCTTGGCCATCATGTAGCCGCCGCCCTTGCCGCGCACGCTCTTAAGCAAGCCCGCCTTCATAAGCGGACGGACCAGCTGTTCCAGATACTTTTGCGAGATATGCTCGCGGTCGGCAACCTCGCGCAGGGCAATCTTGCCCTCGGCGTCGCCCAGCGCCGCGATATAGATCATCAGCCGGAGGGCATAGCGGCCCTTGGAAGAAATGAGCATACCTACCCTCCCATCGTTGCTGGGACAAAATACAAGGAGTGTTTGTCCCAAATCTTATGCACGCGGGGCAAACAAACCTGATTATTATGTCCCACATCTAAAAAGTCGAGTGGATTAGTCGGGTTTTCCCTTGACTAACGCCGAACCCATAGTAACTTTATTCCGAGAAGATTCCTAGGGTTTAGTACACCTATGAGTACACCATATACAGAGAGGGACAGCATGAGCGCAAATCCGCTGCTTTCCATCGAAGGTCTGACCGCCTCCGTGGACGAGAAGACCATCCTCCACAACGTCAACCTCAACGTCGCCGCCGGCGAGACCCACGTGCTGATGGGACCCAACGGCGCCGGCAAGTCCACCCTCGGCCACCTGGTCATGGGCGACCCCGTCTACACGGTCAACGACGGCCGTATCGTCTTTGACGGCCAGGACATCACCGAGCTCACCACCGACAAGCGCTCGCGCGCCGGCCTGTTCCTGAGCTTCCAAGCACCGGTCGAGATCCCCGGCGTGCCGCTGTCGAGCTTTTTGCGTGCCAGCATCGCCGGCCGCCCTGGCCTAGAGATGAAGGGCAAGGAGTTCCGCCGTCGCGTCAAAGAGCTCGCGGCCGAGCTCAACATGGACACCGCCTACCTCAACCGTGAGCTGGGCGTGGGCTTCTCGGGCGGCGAGAAAAAGAAGGTCGAGATGCTCCAGCTTCTGCTGCTGCAGCCCAAGCTCGCCATCCTAGACGAAACCGACTCGGGCCTGGACGTCGACGCTCTGTCCACCGTCAGCCACGGCATGGACGCCTACCGCAAGAGCTGCGACGGCTCCATGCTCATCATCACGCACAACACGCGCATCCTGGAGCACCTGGATGTCGACCGCGTCCACGTTATGGTCAAGGGTCACATCGTGCGCGAGGACGACGCCTCGCTCATCCCCTGGATCGACAAGAACGGCTTTGAGACCTTCGAGCGCGAGGCCGCCGAGCAGCGCGCCCAGGCCGAGGCCGCCGCTGCCGAGCAGCAGGCGTAAAGGGGCGACGCAATGACCAAGAACCGCACCGAGGTCGCGGACATCGACCGCAGCCTCTACGACTTCACCTATGGCGAGGAGGGATTCGAGCGCCTCGACGCCGGCATCACGCCCGACATCGTGCGCGAGATTAGCGCCAAGAAGGACGAGCCGCAGTGGATGCTCGACCTGCGCCTCAAGTCCCTCGAGATCTTCAACCGCTTCCCGGATCCGACGTGGGGCCCCTCCATCGAGGGCCTGGACATGGACAACATCGTCACCTACGTCAAGCCCAACACCGACCAAAAGCACGACTGGGAGTCGGTGCCTGACGACATCAAGAACACCTTTGAGCGCTTGGGCATCCCCGACGCTGAGCGTAGCTACCTGGCGGGCGTCGGCGCGCAGTACGACTCCGAGCTGGTCTACCACAACATGCAGGACACGGCATCCAAGATGGGCATCGTCTACTCCGGCATTGAGGAGGCCCTGCACGACCCGCAGTGGGAGCCGCTCATCCACGAGAAGTTTATGACGCTCATCCCGCCCACCGACCACAAGTTTGCGGCCCTGCACGGAGCCGTATGGTCGGGCGGCTCGTTTGTCTACGTACCCAAGGGCACCAAGTTGGACTTCCCGCTGCAGAGCTACTTCCGCCTTAACGCCAAGGGCGCCGGCCAGTTTGAGCACACGCTCATCATCGTCGAGGACGATGCCGACCTGCACTTCATTGAGGGTTGCTCTGCGCCCAAGTACAACGTGGCCAACCTCCACGCCGGCGCCGTCGAGCTCTTTGTGGGCAAGCGTGCGCACCTGCGCTACTCGACCATCGAGAACTGGTCCAAGAACATGTACAACCTCAACACCAAGCGTGCGCGCGTGGACGAGGACGGCGACATCGAGTGGATCAGCGGCTCCTTCGGCAGCCACGTGGGCTACCTCTACCCCATGAGCGTGCTCAACGGCCGTCGCGCCCGCTCGAGCTTTACCGGCATCACCTTTGCCGGCGCCGGGCAGAACCTCGACACCGGCTGCAAGGTCGTGCTCAACGCGCCCGAGACCTCGGCAACCGTCGAAACCAAGGGCATCTCCAAGAGTGGCGGCATCCAGACCTTCCGCAGCTCCATCGTGGCCACGCCCAAGGCAGAGGGTTCCAAGGCAACCGTGAGCTGCCAGTCGCTGATGCTCGACGACCAAAGCCGCTCCGACACTATTCCCGCCATGGACATCCGCGCCAAGAATGTCGACATCGGCCACGAGGCCACCATCGGCCGTATCGGCGACGATAAGGTGTTCTACCTGATGAGCCGCGGTATCTCGGAGGAAGAAGCCCGTACCATGATCGTCAACGGCTTTGCCAACCCGGTCTCCAAGGAGCTGCCGCTGGAGTACGCCGTCGAGATGAACAACCTGATCAAGCTCGAGATGGAAGGAGCGATCGGATAATGAAACAGACCACGAACACCGCTGCTACCACCCTTGAGCAGGTCAATTCGATGCCGGCTGCCACTTGGGGTTGGCTCAAGATGAACCAGACCAAGCTCGAGCTCTCTGACGAGCTTGCCGCCGCTCCCGCCGAGGCCGTTGAGGCTGAGGGCTTGGAAGAGCAGTTTGCTGGCGTGGCAGCCGCGTTCGACGCCGCCATGGACGCCATGGCCGAGCGCTTCCCCGAGCGCCGCGCCTCCGCGCCCGGCGATGCCGCCGACCGCGCCCGCATCGCGCCCGAGACCGAGCTCGACGTGCCCGCAACCTCCGTCTACCAGGCCGGCGCCATCAAGCTCGAGGAGGAGCTCTCCCCCGCTGAGGCCTTCGAGACTGGCATGGGCGAGGCTGCCTACACCTACCTGGCCGACCACGCCACCAAGCGCGTCGTCATCGATGTGCCCGCATACAAGCACGCCACGGTTACCGTGCGTGTGAGCG
This sequence comes from Collinsella sp., assembly GCA_031292915.1. Taxonomy (GTDB): domain Bacteria; phylum Actinomycetota; class Coriobacteriia; order Coriobacteriales; family Coriobacteriaceae; genus Collinsella. The sequence continues at coordinate 63,271 of JAUMSH010000011.1, read as the reverse complement.
GTGTCGATGCTGCCGCGACCATCGCCGCCATCGACGTCGTCGCCCGCCCGCAGGCAACGCTCGACCTGCAGATCGCCCTGGACTCCCCCGTTGCCGGCCAAGGCGTCGTGGGTTCCGTGCTGCGCGTGTGCGCCCACGAGTACGCCACCGTCAACGTGACCTGCACGCAGACGCTCGACGATAGCTGGATCGCGCTCGACGACACCGGCCTGTTCCTGGACGAGGGCGCGCGCGTCAACGTGCAGCACACCGTCCTGGGCGCAGGCGCCAGCGCCACCGGCCTTGCCGGCGACCTGCTGGGCGACACCGCCAAGGTGACGATCGATACCGATTACCTGGGCGCCCGCCAGCAGGTGCGCGACTTTAACTACGAGCTGCGCCATCGCGGCCGCAAGACCGAGTGCGAGATCGACGCCAACGGCGTGCTGACCGGCACGTCCAAGAAGGTCTACCGCGGCACCATCGACCTCGTGCACGGCTGCAAGGGCGCCGTCGGCACCGAGCGCGAGACGGTGCTTTTGGCCAACAAGGGCGTCGACAACAAGACCGTCCCCGTCATCCTCTGCGACGAGGACGACGTCGCCGGCAACCACGGCGCCACAATCGGCCACGTCCGCGACGAGCAGCTGTTCTACCTCGCCTGCCGCGGCCTTGACCAGAACGCCGCCGAGGACCTGTTCATCCGCGCCAAGCTGGAGGACGCCGCGCTTTCCGCCACCGACGAGCGCACTCGAGCCGCCGTCGTCCGCCTGGGCAACAACCTGATCGACAACTTTGAAGAGGAGCTCGCATGATCGACACCGAGCACGTTAAATGCGACACCTGTACTGCCCCCGAGCCCATGGAGCTCGACGCCAGCGACGAGGCTTCGCGCGGCTGGCCCACTGTGGACATCGAGACCAACCCCTACAAGGCGCAGTTCCCGCTGTTTCAGCAGCACCCCGAGATCGCCTTCCTCGATAGTGCCGCCACCGCGCAGCGCCCTGCCTGCGTGCTCGACGCCGAGCGCGACTTCTACCAGCGTATGAACGCCAACCCCCTGCGCGGCCTGTACTCGCTGTCCGTCGAGGCCACTGAGGCTATCGCGAAGGTGCGCCAGCAGATCGCCGACCTCATCGGCGCCTCACAGGCCAACGAGGTCGTCTTCACCCGCAACACGAGCGAGTCGCTCAACCTGGTCGCCAAGAGCTTTGCGCCCACAGTGCTCAAACCGGGCGACGAGGTCGTCATCACCATCATGGAGCACCACTCCAACCTGATTCCGTGGCAGCAGGTCTGCCGCGAGACCGGCGCCAAGCTCGTCTACCTCTATCCCACCAAGACCGGCCAACTCACCACCGAGGAGGTTCTTGCCAAGGTGGGCCCCAAGACCAAGATCCTGGCCGTGGGACAGGTCTCCAACGTGTTGGGCGTCGAGAACCCAGTCAAGAATCTCGGCAAGCTCGTGCACAAGTACGGTGGCTACCTGGTCGTCGACGGTGCGCAGTCGCTGCCGCACATGCCGGTCGATGTGGCCGACCTGGGCGCCGACTTCTTTGCCTTTAGCGCACACAAGGCTATGGGCCCCATGGGCATCGGCGTGCTGTGGGGCAAGATGGACCTGCTCAACGCCATGCCGCCCATGCTCACCGGCGGCGAGATGATCGACTCTGTTACCGAGCAGGACGCCGTCTGGGCGCCCGTTCCCGAGAAATTCGAGGCCGGCACACAGGACGCCGCCGGCATCTTCGCCACGGGCGCGGCACTCGACTACCTGGTCAACACGGTGGGTTACGAGAACATCCAGGCCCGCGAGCAGGCACTCGTCCACTATCTGATGGGCGAACTCATGCAGCTCGACTTTGTCCAAATCATCGGCTCCATCTATTGGGACAACCACCACGGCGTTGTGAGCTTTAACGTCAAGGGCATCCACCCGCACGACGTCGCGAGCATCATGGACATGGACGGCGTCTGCATCCGCGCCGGTCACCACTGCGCGCAGCCGCTGCTTACCTGGCTGGGCGTCGAGAACCTTGCCTGCTGCCGCGCCAGCGTGGCCTTCTACAACGACAAGGCCGACATCGACAAGTTCATCGCCGGCCTGCATCACGTTTGGAGCACGTTCAATGGGTAATCTGTACACCTCCACCACGTTTATGGAGCACAACTCGCACCCCGACTACAAGTACGAGATGGATGCCCCCACGCACGAGCACGACGGCATCAACCCCAGCTGCGGCGACGAGCTCACCTTGCAGCTGCGCGTCGAGAACGGTGTGATCGAGGAGGCCTCCTTTACCGGCCACGGCTGCGCCATCAGTCAGGCCAGCGCCGACATCATGGCCGACCTCATCACCGGCGAGACCGTCGAGGAAGCTCACCGCTTGGCAGAGCTCTTCCTCGCCATGATCCGCGGCGAGCAGCTCTCCGAGGAAGACCTGGAAGACCTGGACGAGGCCGCCCAGCTTCAGGACATCTCGCACATGCCCGCCCGCGTCAAATGCGCCGAGCTCGCCTGGCGCACCCTCGACGGCATGCTCACGGGACAAAATAATCAGTAGAACTTGTCCCAAATCTTAAGATTTTTGTTGGCCGAATCGCTTGACAAGAGTGGTTCGGCCATTTTCTATTCCGAGAGCTCAGCCTGTACCTTCACCCGCGCATAAGCGCGCACGATACGAGAGACGGTACTTTTGCCAATCCCGGTATACCGCTCAATCTGGCGTACCGTAAAGCCAGCATTGTTCAATCCAACAATAACGGTATCGCGCTGCGCCGGCGGTGCAGTTTTAACCCCATTGAGCGGAACCCCGAGGCGCTTCGCCAACTTGTTGGCAAAGGCGTGGCGTTCCCACTCCGTCTCTTTCATATCGCACAGCGCTGGCTCACTGCCGTCGGGCGCCGAAAGCGAATAGGCAATAAAGCCCTCGGCAGAACCAAAAAGCTCAAGCACGCAAGAAGGATCAGAAAATCCCCCCGCGACATCGGCCGCGTCACCGTCGTAAGCGCACAAATGCTCCGCAAAGCTACTCCAGGGATAACGCTCTATTAGGCTAACGCCCGCCTCCTGCGGATCGGCGTGTACGGAGCGAATAGCCTCCATCACCTGCCAGTCGGTATCGAGCGAGCGCCGGTCAAAACGGTTCTGGAACAGATGCCCTGTGCGCCCCGTGCGTTTATTGAACCGCCGCGCGTACGTCAAAAGCAACCGGTGCATCGCCGCGCTCATCCTGTCCTCGTAATCTGTAAGCACCAAATGCACGTGATTGTCCATAAGGCACCAGGCGATAACCGTCACACCCTCCTCGCAGCAGCACTCGCGCATCAGCTCCAAAAACTCCCACCGGTCTTCATCGCCCTCAAAGATGAGCTGTTTGCCCACACCGCGAGCACAGACATGGTAAAAGCCGGTAACCGTTCTCCAAACGCGCTGCATGGCGCTCCCTTCGCCGGGATCTGCTTACCATCCAATACAGCACGATTGAAGCGTGCCATCAAAACATTCACGCAAAACAATACACTCGCGCGGCCAAAGGCAGCAAACAGGCGGCGAACGGCACCGTTGCAACAGGTCAACCACTGCAACGCTTGCAAGAGCGGACCAAAAGCTTGCCCAAGACGGACCCCCTCTACGGAAGCTCACGACCACAGAACATAGAGTTAAACCGTTTCAATTAAAACTTCAGGACTTCTCGCTACGAAAACTGAGCCGTTCGCCGAATATTCCGTGCATTTCGCGGTATTATAGGGGCTGCATGTCATGTCCCTTTCGAAGGGTCGCCCGGCAATCGCCAGCCACGACCCCCAGACGGGACGCCAACACGATAGAGAGGAGAGGCATGCAGTACTCACAGGAAGTGGAGAACATGTGCCCCGTTGCCAAGGGTGCATACCACGGCCCCGCACCCATCCCCGAGGAGGGCAAGTGGGTCCAGGCTAAGGAGATTTCCGACATCTCCGGTCTTACGCACGGTGTGGGTTGGTGCGCACCTCAGCAGGGCGCCTGCAAGCTCACGCTGAACGTCAAGGACGGCATCATCGAGGAGGCCCTCGTTGAGACCATCGGCTGCTCGGGCATGACCCACTCTGCCGCCATGGCTTCCGAGATCCTTCCCGGTAAGACCATCCTCGAGGCCCTCAACACCGACCTCGTCTGCGACGCCATCAACGTTGCTATGCGCGAGATCTTCCTGCAGATCGTTTACGGCCGCAGCCAGACCGCGTTCTCCGAGGGCGGCCTGCCCGTGGGCGCCTCCCTCGACGACCTCGGCAAGGGCCTTCGCTCTCAGGTCGGCACCATGTTCGGCACCAAGGCCAAGGGCGCTCGTTACCTCGAGCTCGCTCAGGGCTACGTCACCCGCATGGCTCTCAACGACAAGAACGAGATCATCGCATTCGAGTTCCTGAACCTCGGCAAGTTCACCGACGCCGTCAAGGCCGGCAAGACCCCCGAGGAGGCCATCGCTGGCGCTATGGGCCACTATGGTCAGTGGGAGAACGCTGCCAAGTACATCGACCCGCGCACCGACGAGGAGACTCACTCCGTCGCCAGCGTGTTCCCGGTTCACGAGTAGAAAGGGAGGGAAATAACTATGACTGTTACGTTCGAAGGTTACGAGCGCCGCGCTGACAAGATCAACAAGTGCCTCGCCGACAACGGCATCGCCTCCCTCGAGGAAGCTCTGCAGATCTGCACCGACAAGGGCTTCAACCCGCGTGAGATCGTCAACAACACCCAGTCCATCGCCTTCCAGAACGCCGAGTGGGCCTACACCCTCGGTTGCGCTCTCGCTGTCAAGCGTGGCGCCAAGTCCGCTTCTGAGGCTGCCGCCATCATCGGCGAGGGCATCCAGGCCTTCACCGTTCCCGGCTCCGTCGCCGAGGACCGCAAGGTCGGTCTGGGCCACGGCAACCTGGGCGCTATGCTGCTCTCCGACGACACCGAGTGCTTCGCCTTCCTGGCCGGTCACGAGTCCTTCGCTGCCGCTGAGGGCGCTATCGGCCTGGCTCTGAACGCCAACAAGGCTCGTAAGAAGCCGCTGCGCGTCATCCTCAACGGTCTGGGCAAGGACGCTGCTCAGATCATCGCCCGCATCAACGGCTTCACCTATGTGAAGACCCAGTTCGACTACTTCACGGGCGAGCTCAAGGTCGTCGAGACCATCCCCTACTCCGATGGTCCCCGCGCCGCCGTCAACTGCTACGGCGCCGACGACGTCCGCGAGGGCGTTGCCATCATGTGGCACGAGAACGTCGACATCTCGATCACCGGTAACTCCACCAACCCCACGCGCTTCCAGCACCCCGTCGCTGGCACCTACAAGAAGGAGCGCCTCGAGGCTGGCAAGAAGTACTTCTCCGTCGCTTCTGGTGGCGGCACTGGCCGTACCCTGCACCCGGACAACATGGGCGCCGGCCCTGCCTCTTACGGCATGACCGACACCATGGGCCGCATGCACTCCGACGCCCAGTTCGCCGGTTCTTCCTCCGTGCCTGCGCACGTCGACATGATGGGTCTCATCGGCATGGGCAACACCCCCATGGTCGGTGCCACCGTCGCCTGCGCTGTCGCCGTCGAGGAGGCCCTCAAGGCCTAATCGCGCCCGCGCGATGCTCATATAGCTGAGCTTTGGAGCCGCTACCCACCCGGGTAGCGGCTCTTTTTGTTTGCGCTGTCGCAGGGTAGCTAATGTCGATATATCAGCTGGGGCGAAATACGAGATGTGAAGAGATGGAGCGCCAGAGCGTCCATGACGCCCACCTGCCATATTTGCCCTTTACCGATTTGCCGGGTCTTTGCGGCCCCATTGCCGATCACCCGTGCGACAATGCGCCGGACGAGAAAGGAATCCGATGGAATCGACTGATGTACTGGTAATTGGATCTGGCATTGCGGGCCTTTGTGCCGCCATCGAAGCGGCACGCACGGGCGCAACCGTCACCGTGGCAAGCGCCGGCAAGACTATGAGTGGATCGAGCTTCTTCCCCGGAACCTGGGGCCTGGGGCTTATCGGACCCGTTAACGAAGACGACGAACAAGACCTCATCGACACCATTCAGACCGTTGGTGGCGGCGTCGCCGACCCCGAGCTTGTCCAGACGTTTGTCCACGGCATTCCCCATGCAATTGAATGGCTCGAGCAAGACCTGGGCGTTGAGCTTCAGCGTCCGCAAAGCGCCGAGAGTGCTCAGCAAAAGCAGTTTATCCCCTGCTTTGACCACAAGACGCGCATGTGGCGCGGCCTCACCCGCAAGCCCCTTGAGGACGCTCTGACGACCTGGATCGAGTCGCTCGGCATTCGCCTGCTCCCCCGCCATGAGCTTATTGACCTTGTTGAGGACACGAACGGCAGAATAACCGGAACCGTACTCTACGACCTCACCGAAAATCGAATCGTGCCCTTTGCTGCCAAGGCCACGATCATCGCAGCCGGTGGCACAGGCGGCCTGTTCGAGCGCAGCCTTACGTCGGCTGATGTGCTCAGCTCCTCGCAGGCCATCGCGCTGGCGCACGGCGCAACACTTACTAATATAGAGTTCATGCAGATGATGCCCGGCTTCATCGAGCCCAAGCGCAACCTGGTCTTCAACGAGAAAACCTGGCGCTACGTACATGTAGACCAGCCGGTAGATATTGCCGACGACAAGCTGGACGACCTGCTCGAGCAGCGCTCTGGATATGGTCCCTTCACGTCATGCTTGGCCTCCCGCGCTATCGATCTCGTCATCGATCAGGCAGGTGCCGAAGGCCTGGCACTCCACTACGACTTCCCCCGCGAGGATGTCCCAGAGTTTGTGCAGACCTTTGCCACCTGGCTGCAAGACGAGCACGGCATCGCCCCGACTGACGAGATGCGCGTTGCGATGTATGCCCACGCCGCTAACGGCGGCATCAAGATCGATAAGACCGCGCACACGGGCGTTGAGGGCCTCTACGCTTGCGGCGAGGCGACAGGCGGCATGCACGGCGCCGACCGCATTGGTGGCTTGTCATGCGCCAACGGCATCGTATTCGGACGTATCGCGGGCGCATCGGCAGCCCTCACAGCGCAGAAAGAGCCTGAGGCGGCCCTGAAGGCGGATATCGCCCTCCCCCAGTACGGCATTGCCACAACAGATGCCGAACGCCTGACACACAGCCTTAGGCACACGATGAGCACCTATTGCATGATCAACAGGACCGAAACAGGCCTATCCGAGGCCCTGCAACAGCTTGAAAGCCTGCAAGACGAAGCCACGGCTCTAAATAAGCCACATGCCAACGACAGCGAAATCGCTGCCCTCGCCCGCCTGCAATCGCAGATTCGACTAGCACAGGAAATGGTCAAAGCCATGCGCAAGCGAACCGAAAGTCTCGGGTCGCACTATCGAGCGGATTAAACCGGACACCTATCTAAAGCAGAACACAACCAATCGATATCCATGGGCCCCGTGAGCTCGAAGCAGCACGGGGCCCATTCGTGTCCGCACGACAGCGTATCCTTATTCTGAATACAGAGCGGGCAAAGCCCGCATAGAAAATAGACCAGCGAGGAGGAGATATGGACAGTAGAGATATCGAGAAGTGGCGTATCAAACTTGATAGCTACGCCAATGTGGAAGACGGCGTTGAGTATTGGCTCGCACGCGATTTAATGGAACCCATGGGGTACACTCGATGGGAGAACTTCGCCGAAGTTGTTAAGAGGGCAAAAGTCTCATGCGAAACAAACAAAACTCCAGTTGATTCCCATTTTCGTGACACCACGAAAATGGTAACTGCCGGTGTCGCCGCTCGCGCGGTTAAAGACTACAAACTTACGCGCTATGCATGCTATTTAATCGCGCAGAACGGAGATTCAAACAAGCCAGAGATCGCGCTCGCCCAGGCATACTTTGCCGTGCAGACGCGCCGCCAAGAGCTCATAGAGCAGCGCTTCGCAGAGATTCAGCGCTTGCAGGCGCGTCACTCGCTATCCGATTCAGAGAAACAGCTCTCGGGTATTGCGTTCAAACGCGGCGTGGACTCCAAAGGATTCGCAATCATCAAGTCGAAGGGCGATGAGGCGTTATTCGGCGGCAGAAGCACGGCGGAAATGAAGCAGCAGCTCGGCGTACCCAAGAGCGCGGCATTGGCGGACAGGTTAGCCGATGTCCTCATCAAAGCAAAGGACCTTACGAACTCGATGACGGCCTTCAACGCCGAGGAACACGACCTGTACGGCCTGGACCAGATCAAGCAAGAGCACGTCGAGAACAACACAAGCGTGCGTGGCAGCCTCATCGACCGCGGAATTGTCCCCGAGAACCTACCGCCTGCCGAGGATACAAAAAAGCTCGAGCGTCGCGTGAAGACAGACGAGAAGAAACTCAAGGAGGGTACTGACGGTTTTACCGATCCCCAGGGTAGGCTCGATCTGTGAAAGCGGCTGTGCCCTTTCGGGTTCGACCCCATGCGAGGTCAACAAAAAAGCGACCAGCCTGAGCCAGTCGCTTTAATGATCTTTGGGTGGGCCGTCAGGGGGTCAGCCTGCTGCGCAGGCGGCCGCTGCGGCGCCAAGGCGCCTTGCGCGCTGCGCTGGTAAATGCTTACGCATTTCCTCAGCTCCGCGCCCTTTCGGGTTCGACCCCATGAAAGGTCAACAAAAAAAGACGGCCAACCGAAGTTGACCGTCTTAACTTGCTTTGGTGGGCCGTCAGGGGGTCGAACCCTGGACCTTGGGATTAAGAGTCCCCTGCTCTACCAACTGAGCTAACGACCCAAAGCTAAAGTCCGTTGTGGCGGACTTTAGAGGAGATATCGTGTGGTGGGCCGTCAGGGGTTCGAACCCTGGACCTTGGGATTAAGAGTCCCCTGCTCTACCAACTGAGCTAACGACCCGATATCAACACGAAGCAAGAACTGGGGTGGGTAAAGGGACTCGAACCCTCGACCTACGGGACCACAACCCGTCGCTCTAGCCAACTGAGCTACACCCACCGTGTCCTGTGCGCTTCGCGCTCGACTATTATTGCAAGGAACGCCACGCGATGCAAGCCCCAATTTTCAAGAATTTTGAAAAGAGTTTTTCGAGACCATTTCGAGCAAATCCCACCGGTTTCATGGGAGTAAACTTGCCCCACTGCAAATCCTCGAAAGGACCGTCATGAAAGAACTCTCCAACCGCACGGCAAGATTTACCGATTCGGTCATCCGCCGCATGACACGCATCTCCAATAAGTATGGCGCTGTCAATCTCTCGCAGGGCTTCCCTGACTTCGATCCCCCAGCGCAGCTGCTCGATAGCCTCAGCGCCATCGCCAGCGACCCCAAGCCGCTCTATCACCAGTACTCCATCACCTGGGGCTCCCAGGCCATGCGCGAGGCGCTCGCCGCCAAACAGGAGCACTTTATGGGCATGCCGGTGAACCCCAACGAGAATATCGTAGTCACCTGCGGCTCCACCGAGGCCATGATGGCCGCCATGATGACGGTCACAAACCCCGGAGACAAGGTCGTCATCTTCTCGCCGTTCTACGAGAACTACGGCGCTGACACCATTCTCTCGGGTGCCGAGCCTATCTATGTGCCGCTCAACCCGCCCACATTCGACTTTGATCGTGAGGTACTCGAGGCGGCCTTCCGAGACAACGACCCCAAGGCCATCGTCCTGTGCAATCCTTCCAACCCCTGCGGCAAGGTCTTTACGCGCGAGGAGCTCACCTTTATCGCCGACCTGTGCAAAAAGTACGACGCGTACTGCATCACCGACGAAGTCTACGAGCACATCGTCTACGCGCCCCATGAGCACGTCTATATGGCCACGCTGCCCGGCATGTTCGAGCGAACCATCAGCTGCAGCTCGCTGTCTAAGACGTACTCCATCACCGGCTGGCGTCTGGGCTACACCATCGCCCCGGCCCAGATCACCGAGCGCATCAAGAAGGTCCACGACTTTCTCACCGTGGGTGCCGCCGCTCCCCTGCAGGAAGCCGTTGTCACCGCCCTCAACTTCGACGACAGCTATTACGATGAGGTCCTTAACCTCTATACCGCCAAACGCGACCTGTTCTGTCAGGGGCTCGATAGCATCGGTCTTGAGCATAACGTGCCACAGGGCGCCTACTACGTCATGATGGACATCTCTGAGTTTGGCTATGACAGCGACCTCGAATTCTGCGAGGACCTCGCATCCAAGGTGGGCGTGGGCGCCGTGCCCGGCTCGAGCTTCTTCCGCGAGCCCGTCAAGCATCTGATTCGTTTCCACTTTGCCAAGCGGGACGAGACGCTTAACGCGGCACTGGAGAACCTCAAGTCGCTACGTGATAAAATCAAGCCGCGCGGGTAAGGACGGCCCGGCAACAAAAGCAACCAAAGAAGCCCCGCACCGCCCGCCACGTTGCGAGGCTTCTTTTTATAGCGCTTTCTTAAATGGTTTAGAGCCCTATACTTTAGTCACGGAGCAACTCGTCCCAGAGAGAGGAATACTATGGCAGAACAGCAGCTTATCGGAGCGCTCGAGGCCGGCGGCACCAAGATGGTCTGCGCCACGGGCTATGCAGACGGTACGGTCCTGGAGCGTGAGCAGATCGCGACCACGACCCCGCAGGAGACCGTTGAGGCCGTCAATGCATGGTTTGCCGACAAGGACATCGCCGCACTGGGCATCGGCGCCTTTGGCCCCACCGCAGTCAACCCCGCTTCGCCCCAATACGGCAAGATCCTGGAGACGCCCAAAACGGCATGGCGCTACTTTGATCTGCTGGGCACCATCCAAAACGAGCTCAATATCCCCTGTGGCTACGACACCGACGTCAACGTCGCCTGCCTGGGCGAGGTCACCTTTGGTTGCGCCCAGGGCCTCACTGACGTTGTGTATCTGACCATCGGCACCGGCGTGGGCGCCGGCGTGCTCTCGGGCGGTAAGCTCGTGCACGGCATGATGCATCCCGAGGCCGGCCACATCCTGGTCACGCGCGACCCGCGCGACACCATCGGTGAGCATAGCGCCTGCCCCTTCCACGACAACTGCCTCGAGGGCCTCATCGCCGGCCCCGGCGTTAAAAAGCGCTGGGATGGCAAGAGCGCCGGAGACATGGCCGATGACCCGGAGGCCATGGACCTGCTCGCAGGCTATCTGGCACAGGCGCTCATGACCTACACGCTGTGCTACGCGCCGCAAAAGATCATCATCGGCGGCGGCGTGGCCGACCACACCCCCATCGTGCCGCTCGCGCGCAAAAAGTGCGCCGAGATGCTCAACGGCTATATCGTCACGCCCGAGGTCAACGACATCGATAACTACATCGTCAACAACAGCCTCGAGGGCATGCAGGGCATCATGGGCTGCCTGGCCCTGGGCGCACAGGCGCTTCAGTAGCAGACGCACCCACAGGGCGTGGCGCGCTCGGCAAATCCGACCTACGGAACGACGCCACCACGTCTCATATAAGCCTCAAATAAAAAAGGCCGCCTAGGACCAAGCATACGTCCTAGGCGGCCTTTTTGGCACATATGAGCGATCGTAGTAGATATCGGAGCACAACGCCCGTTGCCGCTCCACAGCAGTCGATCATCACATCGGTGATCATGCCGGCGCGTCCCGGCACAAAGAGCTGAATCGTCTCGTCGATCGAAGGAATCAGCAGCAGGAACACCGCCGTGGGCAGCAGCACGTCAAAGGTGCGCCGGCCCTCAAAATCAAAGGCGTGCGTTGCCAAGATGCCGAGCACCATATACTCGGTAAAATGCGCGCACTTGCGAACAACAAAGTTGGTCACCCATTCATATGGAAGTCCCACGCTGTGCAGGAAACCGCGGATAGCTTCCATGACCGTTAGGCTCAGCGAGCCCGACCCCGAGCCGGGAACCAGCGAATTGCCCCAGATCAAGAGCGCCATCAGGCAGGTTACAACCGCCCATTTTCGATTGATCTTAACCATGCAGAAGTTATGCCTCCGCGCGGAGCGGCGCGAAGCTGGCGGTACCGCCCTCGATAACGCTCAGATAAGCACGGCCCGTACGCTTGGCTGTTGAGGACTGCAGGCGCTCGATCTCTTCCTCGAGGATCTGATTGACGCGCTCGTGACGACGGTTTTCCATAATGCCGGCGGCAATAGCCTCGGCCCGCTCGATGCTCTCGCGTGAGATACGGGCGGTATCCTCGGGGAATACAGCACTGTGACGGCCGACATAGGCGGGGGCAGCAGGCTGAGGGGCAGCGACGGGAGCGGGGGCTGCAACAGGAGCAGGCTCGTCAATCTCATCCAGAATCGCGGTGGCGGCGGCCCACATGTCCTCGTGGCCCGAGTAATCGGCCATGGGGACATCAACCTCGAGTGAGGCATCCGGAAGGTCGCCGGTGTCGATGCGATCTTGGGCATCAATCGATGCGGTGATGGCTGCAGGCTCATCGAGGTCATCGAGATCGATGTCCACGGCACCGGAGATGATAGGCATGCTGGCGAGGTTTGCATTGTACGGCGCAGCCTCAGCCGCCTGCTGCTGGGCAGGAGCGCCCCAAAGCGAGCTTTCGGCGGCACGGCGGGCGGCAACGGCCTCCTCGTCCGCAGTCATGGCTTCATCAACGTACGAATTGTCGGCAGAAGCGTTCGCGTCCGCCGAGGTAGCGTTGTAGGCGTTATTGGCTGCCGCGTTGGCAACGAGTGCCACGAAAGCTGCCGTGCTGCCCGCAGGGGCGGCCTGGGAACCAGACACAGCGCGTGCCGCGGCGGCGATGTCGTCGCGATTGAAGGAGCCGGTCTGCCCGCCGTTGGTGAGCTCGTCGATGGCGACTTGATAGACGTCGCGCGAGTGTGCAGGGTCGCAGCTCACCGGCGAATCGTCGTCGAGCATACTGTCGATCATGGACCAAGCCTCGTCCTCGTCCATAGCATCTGCGGCTCGCGCGATGGTAGGGACGCCATCATCGGCATGACGGCGCTGGAACGCACCAGTCAGGCCGGAAAGGAATGCCGAGGTAGACTGCTCCGCCTGAGCCTGAGAATCAGAAGCCGCAGCGTAAGGAGTCGCATCCTGCTGCTGAGCTGAAATCGAGGCGGTCTTGAACTCGCTTTGATGCTGATTGAGATTGGCGGCACCGCCCATGGCACCGGGCTGGAACAGACGCTCTTCACGCTGCGCACGATACTCGGAGATACCCAGCGAGGCGGCATAGATGCCCACGCCCGCCACCGCGCCCACGGCGAAGGGAACCGCACCCGCCGCGACCGTCTCGTTCACCGACGAAAACGGCAGCGTCGCGGCATACATAACCACGGGAGCGGCAAGGCCGATCCCGCACGAAAGTCCGGCAAGGACTGCTCGTTGTGTTGCATCAGAAGAAGCCATGAGCTCTCCCCATCTTCCAGCACCCAAATCGCATCATTCAGTTGGCTGCGCGAGAGAAGATGAAGCGGGGCTATGCCCCAAAGCAACGGTATATGGTTCGTTTCATCTGCGTTTTCCGTCGCGAAGCTTAAAAGCTATTATGCGAAACCGCCCTGTCGATTGCAAGCGACGATGTCGGATTGAAACGGGAAACCTGCTGCTCGTCGGTCTTATGGTTAAAAATAAGCGCGGAGCGACGATATGAAAAAGGGCCGAGGCTCAAAGCCCCGACCCTTTATCGAATTGATGACTATCGCTGCGCGTGGATGACAACCTAGAACGTCTGCTCGTAGTCGCTGTGCTTTTTGGCCGAACGCACCAGGAACTCTTGATTGGTGTTGGTGCCCTTAAGACCCTTGATAAACGATGCGGCTGCGCGCTCGGTGTTGTTCATGCCGGCAAGAATGCGACGCAGGCCAAAAACAAACGGACGCATCTGCTCGTCGACCAACAGGTCCTCATTACGCGTACCGGAGGCAACGGGGTCGATAGCCGGGAAGATGCGACGGTCGGCCAGGTCGCGGTCGAGCTTAAGCTCCATGTTGCCGGTGCCCTTGAACTCCTCGAAGATGACCTCGTCCATCTTGGAACCGGTGTCGATGAGGGCAGAGGCCAGGATGGTGAGCGAGCCACCGTTCTCGATATTACGGGCTGCGCCCAGGAAGCGCTTGGGCGGATACAGCGCCGCCGAATCGACGCCGCCCGAAAGGATGCGGCCCGAGGCGGGCGCCGCCAAGTTGTAGGCGCGGGCAAGACGCGTGATGGAGTCGAGCACCACCACAACATCGCCGCCCAGCTCCACGATGCGCTTGGCGCGCTCGATGACGAGCTCTGCCACGCGAGTGTGGTTGTCGGCGGGCATATCGAAGGTCGACGCCACAACCTCGCCCTTGATGGAACGCTGCATATCGGTGACCTCTTCGGGGCGCTCGTCGACGAGCAGGCAGATGAGGTGCACCTCGGGGTTGTTAATCGAGATAGACTGGCAGATCTTCTTGAGGATCGTGGTCTTGCCGGCCTTGGGCGGGGACACGATCAGGCCACGCTGACCCTTGCCGATCGGTGACACGATGTCGATGGCGCGACCGGTAATGGAGTCCTTGCCGTGCTCCATGCGCAGCGGCTCGTTGGGATAGACCGGGGTGAGGTCGCCGAACTTGGGACGGTTGCGAATCTGCTCGGGGTCCAGACCGTTGACGGTCGTGATTTTGGCGAGGCCGGCGCGCTTGTCGCCGCCGCGCGAAGGACGCAGCGAGCCCTCGATGACGTCGCCCGTGCGCAGGCGCGCGGAGCGGATGAGGTAGGCGGGCACGAAGGCGTCGTCGTTGGACTTCATGTAGCCATGGGCATGGATGATACCGGAGCTGTCCGGACGAATCTGCAGGATGCCCTTGATGTCGCGGAAGCCCTCGGCCTTCGCGGCGGTGACGTAGATCTCCTCGACGAGCTCGGCTTTCTTCTTGCCGGTCGTCTCGATCTCGAACTCCTTGGCCTTCTCGCGCAACTCGGCGACCTTCATGGCCGCGAGCTCCTCGCGCGAAAGCGTGGGCTCGGTGGGAGCGGTGTTACGCTCCTTGTTGCGCTGCTTGCGATCGCGCTGGCGGTTGCGGCGGTCGTTGTTGCGCTCGTCCTTGCGCTCGTTGCGCTCGTCGTTGCGCTTGTGCTGGCGACGGTTGGGGCGAGCGCCGTCTTCGGCCTCGGCGGGCGCGGCGCCATCGGTTGCGGCGGCGTCGGCATTGGCCGCAGCGGCGCCATTGGCCTCGGCGCCGGAATCGACCTGTGCTTCGACATCAGCCTGCTGCTCGGACGCCTTGGCCTTAGCGGACTTCTTACGACCGCGCTTGGGCTTCTCGGACGCAGACTGTTCGACGTCTTGGGGCTCGGCGGCATCAGTCGATGCATCGGCGGTCGTCTCGGCGGAATCCTCGGACGCACCCTTCTTGGCAGTCTTGGCCTTGGACGTGCGCTTAGCAGCAGTACGATGGCTGCGACCAGGACGGACGTCGGCGGGCTCGACATCGGCGGGAGCGGCCTCGGAAGTCGTAGCATCCTGGACGGGTGCATCGGCAGTGGTTGCAGGCTCGGCGGTCGCCGCAGCATCCCGAGCGGCGGCGGCTGCGGCTGCGGCCTTCTCTGCCTCGACGAAGGCCTTGGGCTTGCGACCGCGACGGTGCGGGCGCAAAGCCGGATCGACAACGGGAACTTCGCTGGCCTCGACAGGCGCAGCGGGCTCAGCAGGCGATGTGCCCTCCCCTGCCGCGGAACGGACCGAAGCCTCAGTGAGCTCGGGGGTTGCCTGTTCAGCAACCTGCTCGGCCTTAGCAGCTGTGCGACGGCGTGTGCGCGGTGCCGGCTTCTCGGTCGGTCGGTCGGCGACAGGGGTCTCGGTGGCGGCAGGCGTCTCGGGCACAGACGGAGCTGCAAGCTCGGTCAGAGCCGCGGCCTCGCGCTCGGCAGCACGACGGCGGGCGCGCACCACCTGAGCCTCGCTAATCTGCGCCAACGCACGTGCCTGCGCGACCTCATCGGAAATCGGCGCCGAGGAGTCAGCTACAACGGTGCGCTTGGCGCGCGTCGTGCGCGTGGTACGGCGCTTGGGCTTGGTGACCTCCTCGCCGTCTGCGGCAGGCTTGGCCGTGCGGCGCGTGCGCTTGGGCTTTGCCGGAGCAGCCTCCTCACCAGTTGCAGGCACGGCTTTCTCAGCCGCTGAAGGCGTAGGCGTCGAAGCAGCCTTAGGCGTCTCAGGAGCCGAGGCTTGCACGGGCGCCGCGACCTGGTCCGACGCAACCGGTGCAGCGGGAGCGGCTTGCGTCGTCGTTATTTCGTTTTCTTGCTGTTGATCAGACACAGTGTTTGCTCAACTTTCTTTTCAAGCCCTGTGATCACATGCTCCCTGCATAAACCTTCAGGGCGGCTAAACAGTCTAGTTCCGTTCAAAACGACGGACATCATTGATCTGTATCGAGATGATTGCGTCATATACGCAGCGTTAGTGTAACACAACCGCAACCACCTGCAACTTAGTCATTGGGAACGCTCTTAAACGACTAGTCAAAAGGGACACTTTTTGGTTTAACACCCACAAATCTGACTGCCTCCGCCAAAACTATGGCGGTTTACTACGATGAATCGCTCAACCGCGACCACTCCGAAACTTGTTGAACTAAAACCGCAGGTAGATGCCTTGCACTTTTTTGCGAAAAGCCGGCGTGGTTGGAATTTCTCATTTCATCGTAGTAAACCGGCATAGTTTCGTATTTCCAGCAGTTCCAAATTCGTCAATACGTCGGCGTTTGCAAAAAGCCCGACCTCCGTGTGAACTGCGCCCCAAATCTTGGACGCCCTAAATAGCGACTAGGCCGCGAGGGCCTGATTCCGGAACTCCTCCGGGGTCAGGCCCTTCAATCTTACCTGCCTCCGGCTCGTGTTCCAGTGGACTATGTATTCCTCCAGGTCGCGTTTGAAATCCTCGAACGTCTTCCACTCGCGGCCCCTGTAGAACTCGTCCTTGACGTGGCCGAAGAGCTGCTCGGTGGCGGCATTGTCGATGCAGTTCGCCTTCCTGGACATGCTCTGGACGA
Source organism: Collinsella sp. (assembly GCA_031292915.1). Classification (GTDB taxonomy): domain Bacteria; phylum Actinomycetota; class Coriobacteriia; order Coriobacteriales; family Coriobacteriaceae; genus Collinsella. Next base: position 46,360 of record JAUMSH010000011.1, on the reverse strand, counting down.
TGCCGGCGGCCTCGAGCCTGGATGTGTACGAGGCGTGCTGGTACTGCCAGCCCCGGTCCGAGTGCATGGTCGGGGCGGCGCCCTCGGGGATCTTGGACAGCAGCTCGTCGAGCATCCTCACCTGCTGGGCCATGTCGGGCGTGGTCGATATGTCGCTCGCCACAATCTCCTTGGTGCAGAAGTCCAGCGTCGGGGCCCAGTAGGCCTTGCCGCCAGCCACCTTGAACTCGGTGACGTCCGTCCCCAGCTTCTGCCACGGGGCCCCGGCGTCGAAATCCCTCGCGATCACGTTCTCGAACTTCCTGCCGACGACGCCCCTGTACGAGTTGTGCCTGTGGTAGGCCGTCTCGCGTCTGATACCGCAGCGGATCCCCATCTCGCGCATCATCTTGAGCACGGTCTTGTCGGCTATCACGGCCCCCTCTTCCGCCCTGAGGCACATCGCTATCTGCCGGTGCCCGCAGCCGTTGGCGGTGCGCGAGAAGATCTCGGCGGCCGCCTCCCGGAGCTCGGGGCGCGTGGGCCTCGGCGGGTGCGCGAGGGCGTAGTAGTAGGTCGACCTCTTGAGCTCGGCGCATGCGAGCAGGTGCCCGAGCGCGTGCCCCTCGGCGCGCAGGGCCGCGACCGCTTCGGCCTTCGCCCTGGTCAGAGCCCGTCCCTCTCGACCAGGGCGCGTAATTTTTTTAGGTAGGCCACCTCGGCCTCGAGCCTACGGCACCGCTCCTCGAGCTCCTCCTCGCGGGTCCGCGGCCTCGCCCTGGAACCGCTCGGCCGGCCCTTGGGCCTCGGGCGCAGGGCCTCCGCGCCGCCCCGGCGGTATAGCGCGCACCACTTCTTGAGCGGCGACATCGACATTATGCCGAACGCCGCCATCGCCTCGGTCTTCGTCATGCCGCCGTCGACGACGGCGGAGGCGGCGGCGACCTTCTGCTCGTATGTGTACCTGCCCTGCTTTCCGTCCATGCGCAGCAGCACCTCGCTCCCGAACGCGCGGTATATCTCCTGCCATCTTCTCACGGCTTCCGCGGGAAGCGAAAGGGCGATCGCGGCAGATTTATACCCGTGCCCGAGCTCGAAGAGCCCTATGGCCGCCTTCCTGGCCTCGACATCATGCTTCACCCTCAAATCAACGCGCATAAAGAAAGCCTCCCATTTCTCATGTCCAAGAAATGGGAGGCAGTTCAGTGGGAGATCGGGCTTTCAAGGCTCAGTTAAACCAAACTTGCGCGGTCAAATGACCCGTAGCTTACATCTGCTCGGGCGCGGAAACGCCAACGAGGGTGAGCACCAGGGCGAGCGTCACGCGGACGGCATCGCAAGCGGCCAGACGGGCACGCGAAAGCTCGGGGTCGACGGGACGGCCCTCGCTCGGCAGCACCTGACAGGCAGCGTAGAAGCTGTGGAAGTCGCCGGCGAGTTCCTCAGCAAAGTGCGTCAGACGGAACGGGGCGCGGTCGCGAGCGCAGCTGGCGATGAGGTCGGTGAGCTCGTTGAGCTTGCGCGAAAGGGCGAGCTCGGTCGGGTCGGTCAGCAGCGAGTAATCGACGTTCTCACCGATGGCCTTGGCGGCGACGGCCTTCATGCCCATCTCGTCAGCCTGCTCGGGCGTAACGTCAGCGGCACGGCGCAGGATGGAGCACACGCGGGCGTGAGCGTACTGCACGTAGTACACCGGGTTGGAGTTGTCGCGCTTCTTGACGGCCTCAATATCGAAGTCGACCATCTGGTTGGAGCTCTTGGAGATGAGGGTGTAACGGGCAGCGTCGGAGCCGACCTCGTCGACGAGCTCCTGCAGGGTCACCATGGTGCCCTTACGCTTGGACATACGGACGGGCTTGCCGTTGCGCAGCAGGTTGACGAGCTGGCCCAGCAGAACCTCAAACTTGCCGGGGTAACCCAAGGCATCGCAGACGCAGCGGACGCGCTCGATGTAGCCGTGGTGGTCGGCGCCCCAGATGTCGATGACGTGGTCGACGCGCTGGAACTTATCCCAGTGATAGGCAACGTCGGAGGCGAAGTAGGTGTACTCGCCATCGGACTTGATCAGAACGCGGTCCTTGTCATCGCCCAGGTCGGTGGAGCGGAACCACAGGGCGCCGTCCTTGGTGTAGAGATAGCCCATCTTGTCGAGCTTCTCAAAAGCGCGGTCGACGGCGGAGGTGCCGGCGGTCTCGCCCTCGGTGTCCTTCACATACAGCGAGCGCTCGGAGAACCAACGATCGAAGTCGCAGTTAACGGCATGGCAAAGGTCGCGCATGTTGTCGACCATCTTTACATAGCCGCGCTCGCGGAAGCTCTCCATGCGCTCCTGCGGATCGGCGTTGACCCACTTATCGCCGTCGGTGCGCCAGAACTCGGCGGCCTCGTCGATGATGTAGTCGCCGCCGTAGGAGTCCTTGCCCAGGGTCTCGGCAAAGTTGTCCTGATACGGATGGGTCTCGGGATGCTCGTCGTTCTCGTCGGCAACAAAGGCGTCGCGGTCGGCGATCAGCAGCTTGTGAGCCTCGTCGATATCCACGCCCTGCTTGGCGATGATGTCGGCAAGCTGCATATAGCGCGTGCTGATGGAGTTGCCGAAGGTGTTCATCTGAGAGCCGTGGTCGTTGATGTAGAACTCACGCTGGATGTCGTAACCGGCGTGATCCATAACGCGGCAGAGCGAGTCGCCCAGCGCGGCCCAGCGGCCGTGGCCGATGTGCATGGGGCCGACGGGGTTGGCGGAAACGAACTCAACCTGGGTCTTCAGGCCACCACCGACGTTGGACTTAGCGAAGTCCATGCCCTTCTCGCGAGCCTCGCCAAAGATGGCGTTCTTGACGGCGACGGAGAGGTAGAAGTTGATGAAGCCGGGGCCTGCGATCTCGACCTTCTCGATCGCGGGATCCTCGGGCATATGGGCAACGATGGCCTCGGCGATCTTGCGCGGGGCGCAGTGGGCCAGCTTGGCGGACTTCAGGGCCATGGTAGAGGTCCACTCGCCATGAGAAGTGTCAGCCGGTCGCTCGATAGCGCAATCGTCAAGTTCAAATGCGGAAAGGTCGCCGGCCTCCTGGGCCGCAGCAAGCGCAGCGCGTACCAGCTCTTCAATCTTCTCGGGCATAGATCCTCCTTGTGTTAAAGCCCCCGAGCTCTTGGTCACTCGTAGGGCAAAAGCCAGAGTTTGTAGCACTCTATCACAAGCGACGGGCACTGTCGCAGGGTAAAGCTAATAGATATTGCATATGCACAAAAATGACTACCGCTCTTGCGCGGCTGTACAAAGTTGGCGGTTTGCCTGCAGTTTATACACGTTCTAGAAATGCATAAACGTATGAATAAGCCGTTCTATATATCGAATACTCTAACCTATCAGAGTTGTGTGCTTTTCCTGCATAAAGTAATGGTTTGCGCACGTCAGCGTGGTATTCTTAACATACGTAAATTCGTATAAGTTGGAGGTAGCATGTTCTCAATCGGTCAACACGTCATTCATCCGGGTCAGGGAGTCTGCACCGTCGTCGGCTTTAGGGACGACACGCCGCAGCCCATGTTGCTGCTCGAGACCAAGCAGGGACATGCGCAGACGATTCTCATGTACCCCGTGGCGCAGGCCGACCGTCTGCATGCCGCCATCTCCCAGCAAGATGCCGAGCACCTGCTGAGCCACTACGACGAGCTGGAGTGCGACACCTTTACCGAGCGCAATAGCTCGCTCGAGGAGACGCACTTTAAGCAGCAGCTCAAGCTGGGCGCGCCCGAGACGGTTCGCGTGGCAAAAACCATGATGCACCGTATTCGCCAGGCCGAGGAAGCAGATAAAAAGCCCAGCTCCTACTACATGCGTGTGCTCAAGGAAGCCAAGCGCCGCTCCATCGAGGAGTTCGCCGTGGCCCTGGGCGTCACCGAAGAGGCCGCCGAAGCCCGTCTAGCTCAAGCCGCCCTCAACTAACCTGCCCACGCCAAAACCACCACAAAGGGGACAGGCACCTTTGTGGTGGTTTTTTCGTTCTAGTAGTATTCATTCTTAGCGATACCTACGAGCACAAGGAGTCTTTTATGGCAGAGCCGCTTTCCGCCGGAATCACCCGCGACCGTGCGTTCGAATTGCTCAACGAGCACAACAAGGACCCATTCCACATCACCCACGGCGAGACGGTCGAGGGCACCATGCGCTACTTTGCGCGCGAGTTCGACCCCGAGAACGAGGAGTTTTGGGGCATCGTCGGTCTGCTGCACGACCTGGATTGGGAGGAGCATGAGGACGACCCCATGAACCACACCATCTATGCGGCCGAGATCCTCGAGGGCGAGGGCGCCTCTCCCGAACTCATTCGCGCTATTCAGACGCACACGTCCGATTTCAACACCTCGCTGCCCAAGCCCGAGCTGCAGATGGAAAAGATCCTGTTTGCCTGCGACGAGCTCACCGGCCTGATCGGTGCTGCCGTGATCATGCGTCCGAGCAAGAGCGTCATGGACTTTACGACTAAGTCGCTCAAGAAAAAGTTCAAGGACAAGCGCTTTGCCGCCGGCTGCTCGCGCGACGTGATTTCGCAGGGCGCCGAGATGCTGGGCTGGGAGCTCCCCGAGCTCTTTGACCGCACCATCGCGGCCATGCAGTCCTTCGCGCCCGACCGCGATACCTTCCAGGCCTAACCGCCCACGCCACCTATAACCACCACAAAGGGGACAGGCACCTTTGTGGTGGTTTTTCGTTTACGAGAGGTCTAGGGGCGGACCTGGCCGGTGCCGCGGAGCTTGTATTTGTAGGTGGTGAGGGCCTCGGCGGCAAAGGGGCCGCGGGCGTGGAGCTTTTGGGTCGAGATGCCGATCTCGGCACCCAGCCCAAACTCGCCGCCGTCAGTGAAGCGCGTGCTGGCGTTGGCGTACACGGCCGAGGCATCGACTGCATCCAAGAAGCGCTCGCAGGCGTCCGCGTCCTCGGCAACGATGGCTTCGGAGTGCATGGTGCCGTAGCGGTTGATGTGTGCAATGGCCTCGTCCTCGTTCGCCACGACCTTCACGCTCATCTCAAGCGCCAGGTACTCACGGCCCCAATCCTCCTCAGTCGCGGCAACATAGTCGTCGCCCTCGGCAAGCCCAGCGTCGGCGCATGCAGCGCACGTGGCCTCGTCGCCGTGAATCAGCACGCCGTGGTCGTGCAGCACGGCAACGACTGCGGGCAGGAAGCGATCAGCAACGGCACGGTCGACCAGCAGCGACTCGGCGGCATTGCACACGCCCACGCGCTGGGTCTTGGCATTGACGATAATGTTGAGCGCCTTGTCAAAGTCGGCGGATTCATGCACGTAGATATGGCAGTTACCCGTACCCGTCTCGATCACCGGCACAAGCGACTCGCGCACGCAGCGCTGGATCAGGCCCGCACCGCCACGCGGAATGAGCACGTCGACGATGCCGCGGAGCTTCATGAGCTCGCCGGTGGCCTCGCGGTCGGTAGACTCGATCATCGACACAGCCTCGCGCGGGAAACCCTTGGCCTCGAGCGCATCGGCCAGCAGTTCGGCAATCATGGCGCACGAGTGATAGGCAAGCGAACCGCCGCGCAGAATGCAGGCGTTGCCGGTGCGGATGCAGATGCCCGCGGCGTCGGCCGTCACGTTGGGGCGCGCCTCATAGACCATGGCGACCAGACCAAGCGGCACGCTCACGCGGGTGAGGTCCACGCCGCTTGCAAGCACGCGGTGGTCGAGCACGCGGCCGACAGGATCGGGCAGCTCGGCGAGTTTCTCCAGGCCGGCGGCCATGCCCTCGACGCGCTCGGGCGTCAGCAACAGGCGATCGAGGAGCCCCGCCGAGGTCCCCGCATCGCGCGCAGCGGACATATCGAGCTCGTTGGCGGCAACGATGGAATCGACACCATCGCGCAGCGCCGCGGCCATGGCGCGCACGGCCTCCTGGCGCTGCTCGTCGCTCGCCGTGGCAAGCGAGGCCGACGCTGCCTTGGCGGCAACGGCAAGATCGTGGACATACGTAGCTATATCGACCGACATGGGCGGCCCTTTCTCTTAGATGTTTGCCCACCATGGTAGCCGATTTGTGCATGCCCTCGCGCGCGGCGGTAGAATTGGTCAACCCGAAACACCGCAACGAACGGAAGTACCGCATGGCCCTCATCACTTCATACAACGTCCCCGGCCTCTATGTCGAGGACCACAGCATCGCCGTCCCCCTTGACTGGCGCGGCCTGGAGCCGATGCTCCTGGCCGTCGGCAGCACCATGCGCCGCGGCGCTATGCCGGCACCAATCGCCGGCGCGCCCGAGAGCATCAAGCTCTTCTACCGCGTGGTTTGCGCGCCCGACCGCATCAACGACGATCTGCCGCTGCTCCTGTTTTTGCAGGGCGGCCCTGGTGGCGAGAGCCCGCGTCCGCTCTCACCCACGAGCGACGGCTGGATTGAGGAAGCCGTCAAACACTTCCGCGTGGTCCTTCCCGACCAGCGCGGCACGGGGCGCAGCAGCTGTGTAGACGGGCGTACGATCGCGGCTCTGGGCGAGCGCGCGACGGCGGCCGGCTCCGATGCCGCACGCTCGCAGGCGGACTTCCTCAAGCGCCACCTCGCCAGCTCCATCGTGCGCGATTTTGAGTACCTGCGCCTGGTGGGCTTTGGCGGCAAGCCGTGGGTCACGCTCGGCCAAAGCTACGGCGGCTTTTTGACGTTGAGCTATCTATCGCTCTTCCCCGAGGGCGTGGCGGCGAGCTTTACCTGTGGTGGCATCCCCCACGTCCCGGCGAGCGCCAGCGAGGTCTACGCGCACACCTTCCCGCGCATGGCAGCCAAGACGCAGCAGTATTATGACCGCTACCCCGCCGACGTAGAGCGTGTGGCGGCCCTGGCCGATGCTATCGAAGAGCAAAAGCCCGTGCTACCCGACGGCTCGCCGATGACGGTCGAGCGCCTGCAGCTCATGGGCAGCGACTTTGGCATGAAGCCGAGCTTTGAGCGCATGCACTGGATTATCGACCATGCGTTTGTTGATGGCGACGGCACGCCGAGCTGCCGCTCCTCGATATCCGACAGCTTTTTGATGCGCGCCTTCGAGCGCACCAACACGCGCACGAATCCGCTGTACTGGACGCTGCAGGAGTTCATCTACGCCGATGGCGACACCATGCCCATTCGCTGGGCCGCGGCAGAAGAGAAAGCTCATCGTGCCGAGTTCGACACCCTCGCGCGCCCGCTCATGTTTACCGGAGAGGCCATGTTCCCGTGGATGTTCGAGCAGATGCCCGAGCTCAAGTCCTTCAAGCCCGCGATGGACCTGCTGATGGAAGACACGAGCTGGGACAAGATCTACGACCCGCAGCGCCTGGCTTGTAACGAGGTGCCGCTCCAAGCCGCGGTGTACTTCGATGACCTGTACGTGGACTCGGGCATGCAGCTCGACACGCTCAGCCGCGTGGGCAACTCGCACGCCTGGGTTACCAACGAGTTCGAGCACGACGGCCTGCACGGCAGCGTGGTATTCAAGCACCTCTTCGACGAAGCCCTCAACCGCGGAGACCTGCGCCGAATCTTCTAGCGAAGGAGTGTCCCCACCTGCCGGCACATAAGGAACGTCCCCAAGTGCCAGGTTAATGAAGTCATTGCAGAAAGAGGACGGAAAGCGAAAACGCCCCTAAGCGAGTGGCTTTGTATCGTAGGTCGAACAAAAGAAGCGAGCGCCGCCCAGAGCGAACAAGTTGGCATGAAAAAGGCGAGGCATAGACCTGATGGTCATGCCTCGCCTTTTGAATGACAAATTGTCGCTCTGGGCGGCGCGCAGCGTCGATCCGTTAGGCGAAGACGATCAGATTATCTCGATGGATCGCGGGTTTCTCGGCCAGGTCTGCCAGCAGGCGGTTGCTGGCGATCTGGTCCTGGCGGCGACCGGCAGCAAGTTCCAGCACGTCCGAATCGGCCTCGGCGATACCGCGGGCGACGACCATACCGCTCGGATCGTACACATCGAGCACATCGCCCTCGGCAAACTGGCCATCGACCTCGCGAATACCCACCGCAAGCAAGGAAGAGCCACGGCTAACCAGCGCCTTCGCAGCACCATCATCAACCGTCACCGAGCCATGTGCCTTGTCACCCAGCGCGATCCACAGCTTGCGCGGCGCAATATCCAGGCGCTCCGCCGGCGGGTCGAACAGCGTGCCCACGCTCTCGCCGCGGGCCAGACGCACGAGCGCATCGGGTTCCTCGCCCGAGCAAATCACGCTCTGAATGCCGGCCGTCATCAAAATGCGGCTCGCACGAATCTTGGTGATCATGCCGCCCGTACCCACCGAGGTCGAAGAATCGCCCGCCGAGGCGATAATCTTGGCATCGATCTTATGCACGACCGGGACAAACTCGGCCGTCGGGTCCTCGTGCGGATTGGCGGTGTAGAGGCCGTCGATGTCCGAGAGCGTCACGCACAGGTCCGCCGAAACCAAGCAGCTCACGAGGGCCGCGAGCGTATCGTTGTCGCCGAACTTGATCTCGTCGACGGTGACGGTGTCGTTTTCGTTGACGACCGGCACCACACCCAGTTCCACCAGGCGAAGCAAAGCGTCGCGCGCGTGCAGGTAGGACGTACGGCGCGCCGTGTCGTGGCGCGTGAGCAGCACGAGCGAGGTGAGTAGGTCACGCGCATGGAACTCCTCGTCGTAGGCCGACGAGATGATGCACTGACCGGCCGAAGCGCATGCCTGCAGGCTCGGCAGATCGCCGACCGGCTTACGGTCAAAGCCCAGCACGGGATAGCCACAGGCAATGGCGCCGGAGCTCACCACGACCAAGCGCCAGCCGAGCTTGCGCAGGGCAGCAGCCTGATCGGCAAGCCCGCCGATAAAGGCGCGGTTGACCTTGCCATCGGCGCCCACCACCGTGGACGAGCCGATCTTTACCACCATCGTTTTATAAGAAGTCGTCATACGTCAAACCAATCGAGTGTTGAGCAGGCGGGCGAACGGGCGAACGGGAATATGGTCCGTTTTCCTCCGTCCCCTTCAGATCATTTTGCCCAGGGGAAGGCCGAAGCCGCGGCCATGTTCTTGCGCACGAGTTCGTCGCGCACCTGGGCCAGGCCCTGTTCCATACCCACCACGTAGGTCTGCGGATACAGGAAGCGCTTGAAAGCCGCGTCCAGATGATCAAGCGCCCAAGCACAGCGCTCGCGCGCGTCCTCAATGCCCTCACGCGGGGCAACGGCGCTGCCATCGCGCACGATCGGCACCAGCAGCTCGCGATACTCAAGCTCGGACACATCGGTCACCAGGGCGGCATCGTTCACGGCCACGAGGGTATTGCCGCGCGCGGCGCCCTCCCCCGCCAGATGATCCTCGTCATAGATCATGTCGCAGACCGGGCCGCCAAAGCCGTCGTAATAGCGGCGCACACGCTGCACGCCCGGAATCGTGCGCTTGTAGGGCTGCTCGGAGAGCTTCACCACCGGCGTCCACGGGTCCGCATCGCTCGCACGGCGGGCGGAAAGCTTGTACACGCCGCCCAGCGCCGGCTGATCGTAGCAGGTCGCAAGCTTGGTACCCACGCCAAAGCTATCGATGGGCGCGCCCTGGTCGAGCAGCGACTGAATCGTGTACTCGTCCAGGTCGTTGGAGACCGAAATCCCCACATAGGGCAGGCCCTCGGCGTCAAAACGGCCGCGGACATACTTGGACAACTTGGCCAGGTCGCCCGAGTCGATGCGAATGGCCGACAGGCGCTCGCCCGCCGCCTCCATCTCCTTGGCAACCGTAATGGCATGCTCGCAGCCCTCGCGCACGTCGTAGGTGTCAATGAGCAGCGTGCAATTCTTGGGGCTCGACTTGGCAAAGGCGCGGAAGGCCTCGAGCTCGGAGTCAAAGCTCATCACCCAGCTGTGCGCGTGTGTGCCAAAGACGGGGATGCCGTAACGGCGCCCTGCAAGCACGTTAGACGTGGACGAGCAGCCGGCCACATAGCTTGCGCGCGCAACAGCCAAGCCGCCATCGGGACCCTGGGCACGGCGAAGGCCAAACTCGGCGACGGGGCGACCATCGGCGGCCAGCACCACGCGCGCCGTCTTGGTGGCGACGAGCGTCTGGAAGCCGACGATGTTGAGCAGCGCGGTCTCGAGCAGCTGGCACTCCAGCGCCGGGCCGGTGACGCGCACCATGGGCTCGCGCGGAAAGACGAGCTCGCCCTCGAGCACGGCGTCGATATTCACGTGCGCACGGAAGTTGCGCAGGTAGTCGAGGAATGCAGGCTTAAACATCGCGCCGCCGGCCGGAGCCTGGAGCGAGGCGAGGTAGTCGATGTCCTCGGGCGTAAAGCGCAGGTTCTCGACAAGCTCGGGCAGCTCGGCGGTGCCGCACATGACGGCATACGCGCTGCCAAAGGGATGGTCGCGGTAAAACGCCGTAAAACAACCCTGCTCATTGGCCTTGCCGCTCTCCCACAGGCCCTGGGCCATTGTGAGCTCGTACAGATCGGTGAGCATTGCGATGTCGGTAGGATGCGAGATGTCGGTCAAAGCCATGGGGCGACCTTTCGGATGTGTTGTGCAGAGGTTGAGGGTTGGGCGAGGCGAACGTGCGGGCATGGAGCCCGGCGCGAACAGGTTAGTGCAGGCCCATGCTGCCCGTGATCGTGTAGACCATAAAGACGATAAACGCGATGAGGGCGAGCACGATGATGATTTTTTGAGCCGGCGCCATGCCAGGAATCTCGTTCTCGCCCGTAGGTTCCTTGGAGGTAACCATGCGCTGGGCAAAGGTCATCTCGTCACGGCTCGGTTTGGGCTCGACGGGCTTGGGGTGAGCGGCTCTTTTGGGCTGAGGTTTGGGTGCGGTGGACGCGGGCTTCGCGGCGGCAGGCTTGGGTGCAGGCGCGGGCTTGGGCGCGGGCGCGGGCGCAACCTTCGCAGCGGCCTCCTCGGCCTTCTCGCGCTCGGCACGCAGGGCGGCCAGCTCCTCACGCTCGCGGCGCGCCTCTTCCTGGGCCTCGCGACGAGCCTTCTCGGCGCGGAGCTCTTCCAACTCGGCGCGTTCCTCGGCAGACAGTGGTTGGGACTCAAGCTCGGCCATGGTATTGCCCTTTCTTTTTAAAAAAAGCCGCCGACACAATGTCAGCGGCTTATCAAATCCAAGGGTGGAGCCTCAGAAAATCTTTGCGAACCCTACGATAGCCGCGAACGGACGCGAAATCAAAGTCTCCACTAACTGGTTTTGCATAATAACACTGTTTAGCTCGAAAAAAAGTTAGCAAAATTCAATATGAGCTTGCTTTACTATGGGGTATACCTTATAATAATAGACGTAAGAAGGAAAGGAGGTGGTTCAAATGGATGACAAAATATGGGACTTAACGATTGTTGTCATCAGCGTTCTACTGGCAAAGGCGCTGGATGAAGGAATCGAAGCCCTAAAGAAAAAGACCTCTCGCAAGCCCGGAAAGCACACAAAGAGGTCTAGGTAGGGCAAGGGGCGCCGCTTCCGCGGTGCCCCGCTAGCCAAAATCATCTTACATCAGGAGTGCAGCGATGAAAACAGGCATTGTAGTTTTTGTCATCTCGTTTATCTCGTTTCGCATCTGGCGCAAGGCCAGAGAAAAGCGCGGTGAATGAAGTGGCAACCGAAGCGCAAAGACGCGCAACATCCTCTTACCGCAAAAGGTCGGTGAAACAGCTAGTCATACGCTTTTACCCTAACGAGGATGACGAGAGTATATATAAATGGCTCAAGGAGCAGGACAATACAACCGAGTACATCAAGAGCTTGATTCGAGAGGACATGAACCGTTAGAGACTTGTTGCAGTGTCCCCTAAACGCAAAATGCCCGCGCCCCATTACAGGGCGCGGGCATTTTAGTTAAAGAAGCTCGTTTACTCGTTTTTGGACAGCATCAAAGTTAGCGCCAAGTCTGGCCTTGCGCTCGTCACCGTTGCCGTACTCGCCACGAATGACGGCGCGTGCAAGAGCGTCGATGTCTACGGCGTTGACGCGGGAATTGACCACGGCTTGCACCTCGTCATAGCGGATGCCAAGAATTACCTTGCGTGTCTCACCGTTGCCGAGCTTGCCGTTGAGCACATCCGTTGCAAGATCGTCGGCGCTTGCGGTGGCCGTGCGATTGATGAGGTCTTGCACCTCGTTGAATCGAGCGCCCAGCTTGGCCTTGCGCTCGTCACCGTTGCCGTACTCCCCTCGCATTACACCTGCTGCAAGGTCGACTGTGCTACCACAATTCTCATTGTCAGTCGCAGCCGGCGCATTGTAGGTACTGGGCTTCGCATAACGCGACCAGGCGGCAGCGTCCATGAAAGCAATGTCAAGATCGAGGTTGCCGTTGTACCCAGATAGCCTACCGTGCGAAGAATACTGGTGCATCACGCAGGTATTCCAAGCACCAAAGCCGCCATCCGGAAGCCATGGCGAATCCTGGTATCCAGTCTGATTCTCGTTGGCATACTGGGCAACCCAGAGGGCGTGGTTAGGTGCAATCCTAGACCAATCTTCCTCTTTGGTGAGATTGCGGTAGGTATACAAGAGACATCTCACGCCAGTAAGCGCATAGATGCGATCAAGGAATTTCTTGGCACCGTCCGTGCCAATCCTGCCGCCGTCCTCATAATCGAGCACGGGAATACCCTTGCCGAAATAGTTTTTACAGTTCTGATAGAAGTGATCCGCCTGTTTGACAGGATCATCCATATTCATGAAATGGTAGAAGCCCCAGAGCTTACCCGCCTTGATAGCCTTTTGCACAAACGCGTCGCAAAACGTATTGACGTAATTGGTGCCCTGGGTTCCTTTGATGATAACAAAATCGTATTCGATTGAATCGAGATTAAGGTTTTTTTGCCAGTCTGCAATATCGATGCCCTTCATGGTCATCTGCATCACCTCTTAATTGCATTGAATTGCGTGAAAGTAACGGCGTTAAGCTCGTCGGATGTCCATGCATGGATTGAATTGGTGCCGTCATCAGGGTCGCGGAGCGCATAGGTACCGTCGGTGTTCTCGCGCCAAATCATCACGACGTGCGAGCTGTAAGAGCGATCGCCAAGGGTTCCGGTAACGCCTGCGAAGACGATCCAGCCGCCATCGACGGCCTTGAGGGCTTCGCCCGTGCCCCAAAACGTGTCACGGGTTTTGAGATGATAGGTCTTCGCTAGATAGGCGCTGAACTTGGCCATATCGTTAACCCGGTCGGTCAGGCAGCTTTCGCCGACGAAAGCCGCCAGCAGGTCGGGTGTGACCTCGCGACCGTTGAGGTAGCTCAACGCCATTGCCGCCGCCGTCAGGCCGCAGCCGTATGTACCTATAGTTTCGTCCGAGTAGGCGGCATCAGCCCATTGAGGGTCTTTTTGCAAGAAGAGCGGCATATAGCCGCTCTTCGCACTCGTCTTATTTTCATAAACAGGCAAAGCCGCTGTATAACCATCGCTATAGCCTTGGTTATATGCTTTTCCAAATGCTGCCGTATCTCTGTCAATGTGGTCGATAGTAAAAACGAACCATAAGCCCATGCCTACCGCGAAGCCCAGCAGCAGTGCGACGGCAATCCGCATCCTAGCCGCGCTTCGCGACTTCATCAGCAATCGCCTTCGTAATATCATCGGTGTCAACGTTGGCGTGCTCGAAAATCTTCATGATGGGCGTATCGGCAAGCTCTGGATATGCCTGCTTGATGTTTTCGAGGATAGAAGCGAACTCCATGCCGATGATGGCGATGCAAACGACATAGACGGTAATACCACCGAAATTCAGTCCAACGATATGCGAGCTTAGAATCTCGATACATATAACCAGCATGATGATAAGGGAAAGCGTTGCCTTATGACACAAGCCGCGGCGCATCGTCGAAGACTTAAAACTACGGTTGTAAATTGCCTGGGCGATGCCTGTAACCATGTCGATAAGCATCATCAGGAATGCGCCGCCGATTGCCCAGATCTGCTGCTCCGTGAACGTGTAGATAGCTCCCATTATTTCTCCTTCGCATTGTCATCGATCATCTTCTGCACGGCGGCACGCCAAAGCTTGGGTACGCTCTCGACGGTACGCCTGTCATCCATGACGGCTTCGTAGTAGATCTTCGCCATCGCTACTCACCGCCAACAATGTCGCCGATTTCGAGAAGCGCTGCGTTGGTATCCGCAAGAGATGCCTTGACCGCCTCCAACCGCCTGATAGCGTCGTCGATTCGCGCCGAATCGGGCATTCCGTCTGCCGCATGGACGCTCCAAAGCTCGTCGAAGCTTTCACGCACGCTCTCAACGGTCGGAAAGCCGCAATCGACGAAATACACCTCGTCATACCTGTATACAGTTTCCGCGGCCGTGTCGGAATCGTTCAAACCGACATCGCGTGTAGAAGTCTCGATATTCTTGCGCAGCCAGACATTCTGGCCGATAACCTCGACTGGTTCCGGCGCTTCGCCAGTGCGCTCGGCTTTAACAATCATGTTTTCTCCTAACTCGCGGCTCTTGCCGCGTTGAACACTCTTTGACGTACAACTAATTGCTCTTCCATCTCCGCCGTCTTCATCCACCCAAAGTACGAGCACACGCGGCGGGCAAGTCTCGGCGCTCTTCGTTTGTCAAATCGGAAAAACGCGCGGCGGAGACGCTTCCAAAGTCGCTTCCGCAAATCGACGTGCTTTGTCCAAATTCGATAACCCGCGAAATCGATTGGCTCAACGCCGTTATGCATGATCTTCCAAGGCTTAAGTTCAAGACCGAAGCCTGCGAGCACGTGAGCGACGAGCATGACTGCTCTTTTCAGCGCCTTTTTAGAGTTGCCAAGCAAATAGCCGTCATCTGCGTACCAGACTTGACAACCTACTAGATTCGTGCGTTTGCCGCGCCTAACTGTACCAACGCCCTCAATGGCGTGGTAGGCGAACGAGATGACAAAAGCAGCCAGTCGCAGCGATAGATAGCTACCGAGAATAAGCACTTCACCCATGCTCGATAGCAGCGCGGAGAGCAAATAGAGCGCTTTGTGGTTTCGCACGTAACGTGCTGCAAGCTCAAAGACCATCTCTGTTCGCATGGAGCCGTAACAGTTTCGTATGTCAACGTGGACGTGCAGTAGATAGCGCCGAATCGCCCGCTTGAGCTTACGCATGCCGAGGGCTGCACCCTTACCCTTAACGCCGCCGCTGACTTGCCAGAAGCCGACTTTAGCCGACAGTAGGGGCTCGAGCGCATTGACGCACAGGTAGTTGCAAACTTGGCGCTTGACACTCTCGACGCTGATTTCGCGCAACTTGCCTGAATTCGGGTCGTGCTTTACATGCGTTCTGATCGGCTCGAATTCCAGTGTTTCAGTTGATAATTCGAGCCATATAACGTCGATGAAGGACGATTCCGAGCCGTATTCCTCTTGGATTCGGTGCTCGTTCTTCCTGCCGGAATCGCCCTTCTTCCATTCCTCAAGCGCTTCTGCAACCTTTTGGCGCGTGAAGACGTAGTTTTTGCAATAGGTTTTCAAATCCAAAGCTCTTTCTGTCTGTCATACGAGCTTTCGCCAGGCGGCTACTAGCCCGCGAGCCTTGCGGACAAATTTCGCTCAGTTGAGCCAGGCTAGCCCGGTCGCGTCAGAAAGAGACGCGCCGGGTAGGCACGGTGCGAGAACTTTTGGTTCTTGTTTATAGACAGATTGCCGGGAAGCGATGTTCCAGTTCGCCCTGCCAGACCTCGTGTTCGCGTTCGCGTAGCGAAGACCAGCCTTCGTGCCGTCCCTCAGGTTGCCGAGGAACTGAACCAGACACCAGCGCCGCCCTCACCGTGTATCCCTGTTTGTTGCTAGAAAGAAGGGGGTCAACCCCCTCTCATGGCTACGCCATGATTCACCCCCGGCTGCGGCTGGTGGCAGAAAGCCGGGAAGCGACGTCCCAGTTCGCCCCGCCAGACCACGTGTTCGCGCTCGCGTAGCGAAGACCAGCCCACGTGCCGTCCCCCAGGTAGCCGAGGAACAGAACCTCGCGAATAGTTCCCTTCACGGTTTGGTCGTTAACGTTGACGTAGTAGTAATCTCCCGTGCCGGTCGTGGAGGAGCCGCCAACATCCTTTTCGAGGATTAGGCCGCACACCATCTGCAAGTTGAGCGTGTAGCCCTCTTTGAGCGGCATGCACGCCGCAGTTGCAACAACGCCGTCGGCAACAGCTCCCTTTTTCTCGTTGCGGCTGTCGGGGTTCACGGCGATTCCGAAGCCCGTTCCATCGCTCATGAACAGAGCGCAGCCCATGACTTCCCAAGCACCTGTTGCTGTCTCAACGCCACCGATCTTGAACGGATGTTTGCCATCATTGGCAACCTGTCCATCTCCCACGAGCTCGTCGGTCGAGCCGGTGTTCCACGGCGAAGTTTGAACCCACGTATCAGTGGTAGTGGTGAACGCTTTTGCAACACGCATCAGCAGGGCAACGTTGCCTTCCGCAAGCGTCTCTTTGCCCTCAACTACCGCAGCATCGAACACGTCATAGGCGTTCGATGCGCCACGGTCGGGACAAGAAGCCGCGTTGCTGGTTCCGTACATGAGGGCGCATCCAACCGGCAGCGAAGCGGCGATTGAAGCGGCAACGACGATACGCGTTGTATTGCTCTCGGCAATCACAGGATGGAACTGTACGTTGAAGTTTGAGCAGCCTTGAAAATCCACCTGCGAGGACTTGTTAAGCGTCTTGGTGAGCTGGTGAAAGTTGATATACCACTGGTCGTAGGCGCTCATGCCGCCATAGCCCGTCGTGGCGCACTTTGTAATGTCTATAAGCGAATCGTGACTGATCGTGCGCGTCTTTACCGGCATACCCGAGATGGAGCGCGGGTTGTTATTCGAATCCATAGATAGAGGGTATGACGGCGTAAGCATATACGGTCGCAGACTTCCATCAGGCAAGTATGCATCCGGGCACGCGGCGGCGCCGGTGAACTTCGTGTCGGAGACAGACCATAGGGCATCGCCGTTTTCAAGCGGCTCCCAAAGCTGCCACACCACAGGCGCAATCTCGTAGACGTTGTTCCCCTTACTGTTGTCGATGCGCGAGAAACCGTAATCCACCGAATCGATAGCGACAACCCACGGTGCGCCGTCGGGATCGGCACCCGCGTTCGCGGAGACGTGGAACCACGGCCCGCCCTCTGCATTACATGGGTCTACGGCTGGAGTGGTTGCGGTGGCGGCAACGAACTTTGTCGCAGCAAGGCGCTTTGCCGCAGCGCTCACGGGAATCAGCGCCGTAGGGCTTCCAGCGGGAACACGCCACGTGTAAATAAGCCCGGTCTTATGCTTGTCAACCATTGCTTTGATTGCGCTGTTTTTGTATCGTCCGGTCGCTTCATCACGCTCAAGAGCTTTCACGTCGGCAAGCTTGCCAATGGCTGTTGCGATGGACGCAAGGCCGTCTTTCAGCGCTTCATCGGTCGGAAAGTTATAGTCCATGCCAGCTCCTAACTAACTGTCATATCGACGAGAACAGGGCGCGTGTCCCCGTTCTCGTCTGTGATTCGCTTGAAATAAAACTGTCTGTCCGCGCTCACGGAGCCGCGAGCTTCCTCAGCCGCCTTACGAGCGTCCGCAGCCGCCTGATACGCGCTGTCCTTGGATGCTTTCGCCGCGTTTGTCGCGGCATTCGCCGCATTGGTTGCGGTGTCGGCGTTCGTCTTGGCTGTATTTGCCGCAGATGCTGCATCTGTGGCGCTCTTTGTCGCGGCGTTCGCCTTGCCCGTCGCGGTGTTGGCCGCGTCCGTGGCGCTCTTGCAGATGTTGACCGCAGCGTTGGCGTTATTCAGCGCTCTGCCCGCGTCAGTGACGGCCTGTTCGCCCTTGGTGGCGGCGTTTTCTCCACGCCTGATAAGGTCATCAATCGCGTTGTCCCAAGACTGCGCGGGTTGCTGACCCTCTTTGGCGCTGCGCAGGATGTCCAGGGCGAATCGCTCCGTCTGTGCAAGGAAATCGTCCTTGACGATTTCGAAATAGGCTTCGTCGGTGTAGCCGGGAACGCTTGCGAGCTTGGATTCATCGCAAACGTAGGTGATCGTATTGCCGCTGACCGTGGCGCTGCCACGGTAATAGTGGATTCGGTCGGGCAATCGGGCAACCAAAAAGGCGCTGTACCCAGACAAAGACAGCTCGCCGCCGTTGTCGTAGATAAGCGCCTTGATGGTCGTTCCGCCGCCCTCGCCCTGGGCGATTCGGATGCAGTTGTTGCCGCATCCGCGCTTGTCGATGTCAAGCTCGATAGTCTGAGTGTTCATTAAGCATCACCGTCGACCAGCATCCACTCGCACGCCAAAATCTCGTTTCCTGTCATCTTTCCGATCGCGTCGGCATAGGCAATCTTGAACAGGTTGGGTCGATGCTTGATGTTTGCGTACATCTCGATTTCGCGGCAGAAAGCCTTGTGCTCGTCTGAACCGATGCGAAGCTGCGTGCGACCGGTGGGAAGCCCATCATCGCCAAGTTCAGGTTCGCCGTACTGCGCGATGAGCTCATCGCGGCGTTTTAGGTACTCAAGCGCCTCCGCACGCAACACCCTCGTATTACGTGCGGCGGCATAGCCTACGATGTCGCGGCGGTCAAGAAGCGGCTCGAGCGCAATAAGCATCTGCTCCATCTGGGTATTGCTATATTCATCGGGGATGATGTTCTCGATTTCGATGCTCTGCTTGCTTTCCGTAACGCTGGCACCGAGCGCGGTTGCCAGAGATTCGATTCCTTTATCCATTGACCTTCACTTCCTCCACAATCGGTGCCGAATCGTCAAGCGCGGCGATTTCCGCGGCAACGTCTGTGACGCTTTCCTCTACAGTCTTGTATATGGCATAGCCACTCGCAGCGTAGTAATCGAGCATGTGCGGTTGGACGTAAAACGAGAGTCCATCCTTCTCAACTCTGTACGTGGTCATTCCATACCTCCTTATAGCGACGTGATCATTAGTCCATGGTCGAAAGTGATCGTCCAATTTGTCCAAGTCATAGACAGGTTTTGGCAAAGGCCGGACACGTTATACGTTCCGGTCAGTTGAAGATTTGTCCACGAGCTTTTCAGGTTCCCGACGAGCGTGACGCTGCCGCTCATGCCGGTCTTACAGGAGACGTACTCGCCACGGTCTTTGTATTCGCCGACGCCGATCCAGTCATCGGTGAGAAGGCAAATGCACCCTTTGCCAGCGAGACGCGCGCCATACACCTTGGACTTGGTGTTGTAGTTGTTGAATCCGACGTAGCCCGTAATGTCCTCAGCTGTGCCGCCGTATAGGTATCCGTTTGCCATTGCTGTGTAGCAGGTGCCGCCGCCGACGCTGAAACCGTCTGTACCTATGTAGAGACCAGAGGTGTTCGAATCGAGCGTAAGCTTATATCTATACAATTTGTTGTTATCGATTGATAGCCCGCCGATGACACCATAGGTTGTCTGGAAATAGCCGCTCGTCAGATTCCAGTAGTTCTTCCTCTGACCGTCGCCGATAGTTCCACTCTTGAGGTATGTCGCATTGATGTACAGATCGCCGCTGGACATGTAAATGCCTTTGTTTGCTCCGTTGTTGGTAAGGCGATTGAAGATCTCTTGCTGTTTGAGACTCTCGTCGAGCTTGTCGACAAGTTTCTCCGCATCGGTCTTAGCTACCTCTTGCGCAATCATGCTCGTCGCCTGTCGCGCTACCTCCGCGTAGACTGTTACTGCGGATGAATAGTTTTCATAGGCGCTCTTATAATCCGACATGGCGGCATTCAGCGCCTCGGCTGTTGAGCAGTTTGTGACATCCGAGATGGCTGACATCAGAACATCGAACGCTCCGCCCTCGCCGAACGCTTTGTTGTACCTCGGCTCTAATACTTGCGCCTTGAACTGAACCTGCAGGTTTTTGTTTGCCGACAGCGATTTGTGTTGTGAAGATAGATCTTCTTTATCTTTCTGCACGGTCTGGAGAATCTTATTTACGGCAGCTTTCTCCGCCTCGGTGACGATGCCGTCTTTGGCGATGTCGTCAACCGTCTTGTCGAGGCTGCTTATCGTCTCGTCGAGTTCCTTATTCCTTGTCTGGAAGTCTTCCCCAAGGGCCTCGATGTGTTTTCCGTTCTGCGTCATTCCGCTGTGCAGATCTTCGATAACGCCATCGACAGTCCAGCCGCCATCGCCGTATTTGGCATTTGGCGAAAGCTGGAATTCGCCTGTCTCCAAGTCCCAATAGTTCGCGCCAACCTCGTCGGTGAGCAGGCCGGCGCGGATTCGGTCTGCCCGCATCGTCCCGGCGTTGATGCAATCGGCGCTCACCTGTGCGCCGGTTATAAACGTTCGCCAATTCCATTGGCCGTCGCTTGTAAGTGATGCGGCAAGGCGGATGCCCATGCCGTTGATGTTTACCGCCCACATGCCGGAGGTTGCCTTGAGCGGAAAGCCTGTTTCTGCATCCAACGGCACGTTGGAGTAGATCACGCCAAGCTCGAACGTCTCGACCTTGTAGGTGCCGACGGAATTGAACGCCTTGTTGAGCGCCGCCATGAGCTGGTTGAGCCACGAGACGGACGTGCTAGCCGCCGCATCGTAGTTAGCCCGCTGATTGCTGCCGCTCTTGATCTGCTGAGCCATTGACTGAAAGATGTCGGCCAGATCATCGGTTAAGTTGCCGAACACCACCGTGGCATCACCGGTCACCAAGTCGCGGGTCAGCTTCGAGACACGCCCCTTGAGCCTGATTCCCGCAGCGGAGAAGCCCTTGTCGATGATCGCCACGCAATCGCCGACGGCAACGCTCTCCCAATCTCGACCGAAAGCGAACAGGTCAATCACGCTTGCTTCGTATGAGACGGTCGGTGTTTTGGCTTGCTCGAGGTAGTCATTCGTCTCGGCAAGGAGTTGCGCCGCGTCCTCGCATTGCTCGTTAACGTAAACGTCCACGGCGGGCGCGATGCCGCCGTTGCCGTCGGGATGCCCCCAAACCTCGGTCGCGGAGGTATCCTCGACGTAATTCTTGCCGCCGTTTATATCGCCGAAAGTCAAGCGCCGGCCAAAACCGCCGCCATCGGTCTCAACGCCCTTGCCGTAACCGTAAACGCGCGTCTTTGGATTCGCGCTGCCGGTCTTGCGCTTGATACTGATGAGGTCTTTAGTCCACGTAAAGCGCTTGGGACTATGCTGGTTTCCGCGTTTCGCGACCACGCGCACGTATCGGTGTGTGACCTGTACACCGTCCGTCTCGATGACGGTTTCAAGCTCGCCGCCCCATGTTTTGAGCAGGTCGCTCAAGCCCTCGCGGACTTTTACGTGATAGAAGGTATGCGAAGCGCTGCCTGGTTGGTCGCAGTTGCCGACTTCCCAACGTGTGCCAGCGAGTATTGACGTGAGCGCCACAGCCACGCTGCCGGACGGTCGCTTGTCCTCGATATAGTCATCCCACGTCTCGTTGATGGAGTTGATGCACGTTACGCTGGTATATGGCTTGCCGCTGTCATCGTGCAGCCGCTCGATTTCATCAACGATGTGTTCATGCACAACGCCTTGGCGGTCAACCCAAACAAGGTACTCCCCCTTGCCTAAATCCTCTTCGCACCTGATCTTAAGCTCGTCGGTGCCGTCCGTGGCGTCCTCATGGGTCGCTGCGGTGTAGGTGAGCCGTCCGAGGTTCGCGCCAAAACGGCTGAAACGGGTGAAGTTGACCTTCTTGGTTAAAGCCATCTTTCCTCCCATTGCAACGTCGCGGAACCGCTAGAGATTTTGATGTGCGCACGGTCTTTAACACTGAAAAAGTCGCTCATGATGTTGAGCTGAGCGACAGAGCCGTTAACGGTCACGTGCTCTTTATCGAAATCCATCCGAACCACGCTCGAAGCCGTCAACGGCTGGACAACCTCGACGAACTCGCCGGTGTCGGTGTTGGTGATGCGCCAAGAGCTGCAAGCGCCAGGCTTGGCCGTCACGGTGAGCGCCGCAGGCAGCGTGCCGCCGACAGCGAACGATGCCGCGCCGCTCACGTCCATCCGGCGATGCTGACCGTAATAGTCGGGGTCGCCAATGTGGAACGTAACGGTTGCCTGCGGGCAATCGTCGGTGATCTCGTCAAGGTCGGTTGCACCGCTAACAATCGCCATCAAATAACGTGTAGGGTCATCAGGCAAATAAAGCGGCGCCGGCTCGTCAGACCAGAGCAGCGCCGCCAGCTCATGACGCGCCTTTGCGACCTCGCGCCGGTGCTCGGTGCGAATCCACATGTCAATCTGCAAATCGTAACCGGAGCGGCGGACGTTCTTGAAGTATTCGCCGTGCCGCCCGGGCGCATCCTCGAAGCTCGCCGAAACGTCCGCCATGATTGGGCGGCGCACCTTACAGTAGACGAGCTTCGACAGGTCGTGCCCGTTGAAGACAATGCTGTCGCTTTGGTTTCGCTTACGCTTAAGCTCCAACGGGCACCCCCTTCTGCTTTAACCTGCTGGCAATACCAGCGCCGATCTGCTGACCGGTCGTGTACGCGTCCATGCTGTTTGCAACGGTGGCGTTGACGGTCACGTTCACCTGGGCTCCGCCACCGAAGCCGCCGCTTATGCGGTCGAGCACGCGAGAAATACCCGCCTCGACACTCTCTCTGACGCTTGTGCGCAGCTTTGCATCGGGCGCGACGTGCTCAAGTCCAGCTTCGCCAACGCCAATGATTGAAGGCTTGTCGAAGGATGCGCCCTTTGCATACCAGTTGACGCTGATGGACGGCAGTTCCACAACGCCACCGATGTCACGCCAGCTGACGTGGAAATGCGGCAAGCTGATATGCGGCAAGCTGATGCGAATCCCGCTGAACGCCCCCTGAATCCTGCCAGGGATGCTGCTGACAAAGTTCCATGCATCGTTGATCGGAGAAGTGATATTGCTCTTGATGTTCGAGAAAACGCCAGCGACCTTGCTGCCAAGCCCCGGGAAGCCAAGCTTTTCACCGATGGCGTTTCCGGCGTTTATCGCGTTATCCTTCGCATTGTTCATCTTCGTCTGGATGTTGCTTTGGATAGCCTGGAAGGCAATACCGGCCTGCGACTTCGCAGCGTCCCAATCACCGTTCATGGCAGCTTTAAGGGCATTTGAAGCCGAAGAACCGACAATTTTGCCGGTGTTCATATCTGTTTGGATTGAATCCCTGATAGCGCCGAATTTTTCAGATGATCCGGATTTCAGATTCTCCCAAGCTTCGGACGCGTTGGTCTTCAAACCCTCCCAAGCATCGGACGCGCCTTGCCTTATGCCTTCGAACTTTTCCGAAAGGCCGTTCTTGGCCTCTTCGGCCTTTCCGGTTATCCCGTCCCAAATCCCAGACCAGAATTCCGGCACGCCTGCGAAGAAATCCTGCACGCCCTGCCATTTCTCTGAAATCCAGCCGGTGAAATCAGACCAGAGCTGTTTACCAGTCTCGGTCTGGGTGAAGAACCACGTAAGGCCAGCGACGGCAGCGGCAACCGCAGCCACGCCAAGCAAGATTGGGTTTGCGGCGATCAATCCGGTGAACGATGTCCACCCTGTAGAGAGCTTGCCGCCAAGGGTAGATGCCAAGCCGCCAGCTTTCTCGGCGATGCCGCCGAAGCCTGTTGCAGCCGTGCTTATAGCGCCGCCGCCCTCGCCGAACTTGTCTGCGAGGGAAGCGAAGCCGCCGGCAACGTCCTTGAACGTCTGGCCGATCTCGATGCCCTTTTGGAGCGTCTTGCCGATGCCCGCTGTGAGCCCGCCGAACGCGACCGTCCCCAAAACGACGTTGGTTGCCATGTCCTGCTGCTCTGGCGTTAGGGACTTGTACCAGTCGCTAACGCCCTCGAGCGCCGGCGTTACCTTCTCAAGCAAGGTCGTTCCAAGCTCGAGCGCCTTTTCCTTGAAGGGCATGGCCGCTTCGCCGGCTTCGGCCATCTTCTGGTTTAGCTCGGCCTGCGCTTCGCGCGTGTCGAGCATCGTCTTATTAGTCTCTTGATACGTCTCGCCAATGTTGCCGTAAAGGCCATCGAGTGTCTGCGTAATAAGCGAGGAGCGCTCCTGCTCGTCACCGCAGGCGGCAAGCGCCGCATTGAAAGCGTCTTCTTTGGTAGCGCCCTGAGCGATCTGGTCGTTGAAAGCCTGCTGTGCCGCATGGTTGCCAGAGAGTGCTGCGCTCCACTGCTCGTTGCTTGCCGTTGCCCAGTTGAGGGCATCGGCAAGACCGCCGGTGACGGTGCCGGTGTGCGCCGTCTCTTGCGATGCTTCCACGAGATTTTCAAGCGGCAATGCATCGCCGAACTTGGAGAACGAGCCTGCGGCGATGTTGCTCCACTTGTCCAGTTCCTGCTGGTTAGTGGTCAAGCGTGACAGGTTCTGTGCGGCTTCGGTCGCGGTGTCCTCTTCGCCAAGTAACTTATAAAACAGGGTATAGGAGCTTCGCGCCTGCTCGGACGTACCTCCTGCGTCCTTCCAGGCAGCGTCCAGCTGATGCGTCTGCTCGATCTGCTCTTCCTGGCTGCTGGCAAGACCGACAAGCGCGGTAGCAGTGCCGGTGACGGCACCGGTAATCGTCTTTCCGGCAGTCTCTAGACCCTTGCCGGCCTTTTCCAGCTTATCGCTGTTGTCCTGAATTGTCTGACCAAACTGGTAAAGGCTGCTCTTTGATGCTTGGGCTTCGCGGCTGACGCTTTTCAAATCGTCGGAATAGCTCTCGAGCTGGTTCTCACAAATGGCAATCTGAGCCTTAAGGCTCGAGTACTGTGCTTCCTCGCGCTCGGTGAGTGCCGCGCCGCTCCGCTTCTTTTCATCAAGTGTCGCGAGCGCTGCTTTATATGCATCGAGCTTCGTTTTCGTCTCGCCGTATGCTCGATTGAGAAGTTTTTCCTTCTCAACGAGCAAATCCGTGTTGCCGGGGTCGAATTTCAGGGCGCGATTGATGTCCTTCAACGCGCCCTGCGTATCCTTCGCCGTGCTCTGCACACTCTTCAATGCGCCCTGCAACTCGGTCGTATCTCCGCCGAACTTGATAGTCAGACCTTTGTACGTGACAGCCACAGTTCCACCTCTTTTCAGTTGTCAATGAAAGAAATGAGCGCACAGAACAGCGCACCGCATAGGTGCGCTGGCGCTTTACGCTCACAGTCCAGACCAGAAGGCCGCTTCGCCCTGCCGCGCCTGCTCGTCATCCTCGGCATACGCCACGGCATCGTTGACGAAGCTGTATATATCAATAAGATTTTGCACTTGCGCATAAGACAGCGTGTGCAGGTCTTGGATGCTCAATCCAGCCTGCTGGCAAGAATAGATATAGAGCGTGTCGCAGCTACTCTCCAGCTCCGGCGGAAGCGGCGGCATCTGATGCTTCGGCGGTCGCGGCTTCCACGTCCGCTTTTGCGTTCGGAAAAAAGTTGTCCTTGATGATCTGCATCACGTCAGATGCCCAACCACCTTTGCGCTCAAGGTCGAATTCCGATTGCGGGAAGCCGCAAACCCAATCCTCAAAGGACTTGCCAAGATCTGTCTTCTCCTTTGCTGTGGCGTTGTACGTCTTCGCACAGGCGTAGAAAATCTCAAGCAGCGGCACGATAGGCGGAATATTCGACGCTGCCGAGACATCAAGAACAACGGAAATGGCTTCGTTGATGTCCTTGGGGCGGCGGCTCCCGTCCTTGCGCTCAACGAAGAACTCGCGCGAGTACGCAATAGGTGTAAAGGCGTTGCAAGCGACGGGATACTCAACTCCGCCTACCTCGATGATTCCGCCGTCCATTACGCGCTCACGCTAACAGTCTTGGGCGTGACGGCAGTATCTACCTCTTCGAAGAATTTGTCGTAACCGTCAATATCGCCATATGTATCGATGTAGCTGCCGCGCCAGCCGCTCGGCAGCTTGACGGGACGGAACGTAAGCGCGTAATCAAGCTGCGTGATGTCGGGCTTCTCTTCAAGCGTCTTGGCATCAATGGAGACGGGCTTACTGGCGCACTTGTAGATGCATCGACGCCTTCCGACGGCGTGGCCGGGCTGCTCGAACAAGAGCGCAAACGGTTTAGGAGTCTTGCCCGACGTTGCCAGCACGCGGCCTTTCTCGTCGATGTCGAATCCGTTGATGTCGGCCATAAGCTCGCGCAGCTCAGGTGTGCTCTCGATATCGTAGAGCGACCACGTGATGGAACCGCCGTTGTCCTGGTACTTGTCCAACCACGGCTCGTTGTCGCCGTAGCTCGTTGCCTGCTCAATGGACGGATCGACCTTGATTTCGACCGTGCCGGGGATGTGGACAGGCTTCTCATATTTAAACGTATCCTCGTCGGTAAAACGCGCGATGTGCGCGTTCTTAACACCGAAGAATCCATTTCGCGCCATGTCGGCTCCTTTCATCATTCGGTAACGTCGATTTCGTAAGCCGTCTCAACCAGCTCGTCACCGTCAAGCGACGTTACCGTCTTGTTGTAGTTAAACTCTGCGGCATCGAGCGCCGCTTCGAATCGCTTCTCAAGCTCGTAGTCGCGCTCTCGAACGTAAAGCGCCACATCGTAGGGCATCCAGCGGCACCATCCCACGTTGTCGGCGCTCACGCCATCGCCGTAACCGGCTTCGATGTCGATATACGGAGGTGTGGGAAACTCTCCATCGCGGAAACCGCCGTTAGCCCACGGCAGGCCGAATGCATCAAGAAGCTGTGCCAGGTCTTTAAGGCTGTTCATTACGCCCCCTTGGAAAACTCAGCGGCAACTTCCTTGTAAACGCCTTCGATAACGTGATCTCCTTCGACCCTGCCCGGATAGCTTCCGTGCTGGTTTTTGATAACGTGGCCGTTCTCAAGCAAATGCGTAAGCTGATACTGCCTGTTGTGAACAACGCAGGTGGTGCCAGTCGCTTCGCTCTTAACGTCGGCAGACCATCCCCTTGCATAGCTTCCGCCGTGGCGCTTCTTCTTCCGGCTTCGCTCTTTCAGAAGGCGGACCGCCTTGCTGCCAGCGGCCTTGACGTTGCCTTGCAAGATCTCTTCGTTGTCCTCGATAACCTCTTCGATGCTGTTGACGATAATCGATTCAAGCTGGTCAATCTTTATCCCGCTCACCGGTTGCCTACTTTCTCGACGAGAGTTAGGCGTATGTCATCAGCTCCCGACATAACTGCCGAATCGACGGCGTAGCGGATGCCGCCGAACTCGCAAAGCCTTTCACCGCTGTAGGCGCACGCACGTACAGTGATAACGGCCCGCGGTTTAACTCCTGCCTGCGCGGCGGCGTAATACGCCGCCTGGCTGATACCGTAGACGTTACACGGCACACGGCGGCACCGCTCCTTTTTGTGCGATACTCCCAGCTCGTCACGCTCGGATACCGTGGCGATCAGCGTACAGATGCCAGCCCACCCGCTCATGCGACATCGCCGCCGTTGTAAGCAGAATCACCGCTCATGCTCGTGAGCATGGTTTCGAACGACTTCATGAAGCGCTCGGCGTCCGGATTGTCCATGCCGAAGTTCGCCTTGACGTAAACCTTTATCGCAAGTCGAACGCGCCCGTCCGAATCGTCGTGCGCCTTGGCATCCGCCACGCCGCCCGCCACCAACTCGGCGCGGGCGGCTTCAATAACGTCCGAGATCTCTTCGTCATAGTCGTTGACGAAAGCCGGGATGCGAAGCGCGGCGCGGCACGCATCCAGCAGCTTTTCTTTAGCTTTTACGGCCATACCGCGCCACCTCCTTAAGCAGACTTGATGGTGAGCTGCGCGAAGGCTTCCGGCACGGCAAGCACGCCGTCAAACAGAACGTAACCGTCGAAGCAGCGCTTCTGGGTGCGAGGCTGGACGTAAGGCGTCACATCCGGGCCATCAAAGATATTGCCCTTGAAGAGGTCGGGGAAACCAGCCTTGATAACGCCATCGGCAATGGAATCGTCCTGCTTGACCACCTTGCCGAAGATGCGACCCTGAACGATCGGGTCATCGGTCGCTTCGTTGACGAAGTAAGAACGACCAGTTGTGTCCTCGATCATGGCAATTTGATTCCAAATGGTGCTGTTGTTGGCGTAGATGATAATTCCCTTTGCGGCGGCGTTGCCGTAGGTTCGAAGCAGGCTGAGCATCTTAACCATATCGGCCTTGGTAAGGCTCTTTGCCGCTGCGGTCTGAATCTTGTTCGCCGCTGCCATGCCGTATTTGGCATCGCCAAGCTTCTCATGGGCAAAGGCGTTGCACGCGACAGAAAGTCGCGCAGAGACCTCGGTAATGACGTACTGCTCGAAGCCGGAAAGAGACTGCGTTGCCATCTTGCGGGACATCTCGACAGTCTTCTTGATCTCCTCACCCACAAGCGGAACGTTGTCGAAATCATTCTGCTCGACGTCGGTTGGCGCTTCGCCCTCTTTGGTCTTGGCCGCGTCGCCTGCGGTAATGGACTTGTGACGCGGGAACTCGACCTGACCGGACATGTTCGTTCGGCTGATGTCACCGAAGAAAACTGCGGTGTTGTCGATGAGGGAAATGATCTCGTTCTGCACGGCAACGGGAACGAGGGATTCGGTGTTGGCCGTGGTCATGGTGAACTCGGCTCGCTGCTCGATTGCGTGTCGCTGAGCCGCACGCTCGGCATCGGTAAGCGCGGTGCCGCCGACAAGCTGGATGCCGGAACGCTCGGCAAGGCCCTTGACCCACGCGCGGCGCTCGGCTGCGTCATAGTCGGTCACATCGTAGACAGCGCCGGAAGCGCCAGTGACGTTGGCGGAACGCGCCAGCGGCACGGAATCCACGCGCTGTGCGCGGCCTGCGTCGATGGCGGCACGGGCATTCGCGACGGCGGCGTTGCGTGCCTGCGCCGCCTGTGCGGTCTGGGCGGTGCGCTCGTTAATCTGGTCGGTCAGCTCTGCCATGCGGGCTGCATCCTCTTCCGTCGGTTCAGTACCGTCAGAATACTGGTCGACAAGCGCTTGCAGGTCGTTAAGAAGTTCCTCAAGTGTCATTGCTAGTTACCTTTCTTCGCATTGGTAATTGCCAGGCACGCTTTTGCTCGAAGCAACGCGCCCTTCCTTCGCGCAAACTCCTTGCGCGACTGCTCAATCACTCCGTTGAGCAGGTTTCTTGCACTTATTTCGGTGTTCGGGTCAGCAGGAAGGCTGACTGCGGACACGTCATAAATCTTCTTGACGCGCGTGATTGTCGTGGTATGCGTGTCTCGGTCGTACTCGGACGCGCCGATGGTGAACGCCCACGACATGCGCGTAACAAGGCCGTTATCGATTTCCTCGAATCGGTTTCGGGCGGCTTCTGATTTCGAGAGGTCTGCGGCCATAAAAAGCCCGTGCTCATCGGGCTCGACGATGAGCGTTCCGTTCGACTGGCGCGCCAAAACGTCGCCCACATGGTCAAACTGCATGATGATGTCGCTCATGTCTGTATCGACGAATGCGTCTGGGCTGATGACTTCGCGGTACTCGGTACCGTCCCAAGGGTCTTCATATAGGACATATGGGTCATTGAATGTCGAAGCGTATCCCTCGACGTAGTAGTCGGATTCGATGCGCTTCTCGCGGCCTTCGCCGCCGTCAAGGCTTCTCAGGACCACCGACATCTGGCGGTACTGGCGCTCATTCGGTTTCGCCGGCATCGGCATCACCACCCTTTCCATCGATTTTGGCGATATTCGCGTTCGTCTCGGCGGCCTTCGCCGCCTGATCTGTTGTGTGCTCGCTGATCAAGTCCAGGTCAATGTACTCACCGCGAATTACGTGACGCTCGCCGCCGGGGTAAGACGGTGACTGGAACACCTCTGCAACCTGATTGCCACACCAAATCCCTCGGTCGAACAGCGCCGTCGAAACGTTGAGCTTCGTTTGGTTGCTCGCGAACTCAAGGCGATTTGCACTGAACATAATCGAGTTGCCATGTGCAATCTCGTTCGGTGTGAACGTCATCGCCGTGAGTACGTACCCGAGCTGGATAGCGAAGACCTCAGTACGTCCCTCATAAAACGCGTTGTACGTGTCCTCGTCGGCTCGGTTCATAACGATGTCTTCGCTCGATCCGAAGAAACGATAGGCCGCTTTTTCTATGCGCTCCATTTGTGCGGCGTCAACGGTGTAGTTCTGTGGCGCAATCTGCTTAACCTCTTGATACTTGTTGTCGTAAACGACGATGCCGCCCGCGTTCGACGCTCCCAACTGCTCGTTGAAGTCCTTGGCAGACTTCTTCGTGTCTTCCGGGTTTCGGTTTTGCGAAAGCTTGCCGATGAAGCGCACCGCCGCGCCCTGCTCGATAGCTGTTTTCTCGGCTTCCTCTTGAGCGTGAATCAAGTCAAGCGTCGGATTGAGCACGTTGGTACCGTCTCCGAACAAATCGCTCTTGAACTGATGCCGCGTCATAACGCCGATGCGCGACCACTCAATCAAGGTCTTATCGCCGCCGGGAAAACGGAGCTCAAGCCACAAAGCGCCGTCAACGTCGTAGGCTTCGCACTGACTTGGCAGCACTGGGTAATAGCCAACGGACGTGATTCCGTCCCCGCCGTCAACAGGGACGATCAGGCACGTGTCGCAAACGTCAAGTATCGTTGAGACGCGATGCAAAAATTGCGGCACGGTCATCCACGGGTTCGGTTGCCACTGCAAAGAGCGCGTCCATTGCGGTTGCGCCGTGCCAGAAATCTCGGGACGGAGCTTTGAAGCATGGTCGGCGTTTCGCTCGATTATGGAGCGCGTCAGCTCGGCTTCGTAGATACCGCCAGACCACGACGTGAAACGCGGCGAGTACGCCGTGAACGTCTGAAAATAGCCATCGACTGCCTGCATGATAGGCTTATGAAACACGGCATCGAACATCGAGCGGAAAAGCGTTGGTTTTCGCACGTTTTAACCTCCAATCATGCTTTGGTAGTCATCCATCATGTCTCTGAGTACAACGAATGCATCGCACTCAGCCGCCCAAGCATCAATGCGATTGCGCGGGTCTTGGTTCATTTTGTTGGGCGAAATGTTGCCGTTCGCGTCGTTTCTGATCATCACGTTGGAGCGGCACCATTCCGCTATAGGGTTCTGGTTATCGACGATGCGGTTTTCCTTGTAGAGCGCTCGAAGCTCCTTCATTGGCATTGACAAGGTTTGCGCACCCTGTATTACCTTTTTGAAGTTATCGGCTCCGAAATAGCCCTCGTACGCTTCGACAGTCGGAACATCTCGCATATGCCACGGGTCATAGCCGCATGCGACAGAGTAGATGCCGTACTTTTCCTGAACCTCCGTGACCCAATCCAACACGTCGCGCTTGTCGATGATCGGCGTTGCCGACGTTCTGAGCAGCCCGCGGGCAATCCAGGCATCGTAGGGTACGCCGTCTCGACCTCCACGCCGCCCCTCGGCTTCCGCCTGCTCCAAGGCGCGAAGCGGAATCCACGCCATGTGCATTGCGTATATATGCTCGTCGTTCGGGCGCATCATAAGCAGGCACGCCGCCGTTAGGTCGGTCGTATCCGAAGCGTCCACGCCGAGAATTGCGTAAGAAAAAGACCCGTCGGATGGGTCGAACGTGGCTTCGTTGTGTATCTCAGACCATTTGAGCCAGGCTTGGCTCTGGTTCTCAATGAGGTTGAAGTCCTTTACCAGAAGCGTCGGCAAAAATGTAGGGTCATCGAGTGCCTTGGAGACGTTTTCCCTGAGCGATTTCAGGGACTTAATTGTTCCAAGCCCGGGATTCGCCTTAATCCAGCACTTCTCGTCTTTCCATTCCTCGCGCTCGTCAAGCTCGAAAATGAAAGCGATAAAATGCTCGGCTTTTTCGCCGGATGCTTCACCGTTCAGCCATTTGGCGGCGTATTCGTACTGAGCGTCGAAAATGCCGCCGCGCACGAAGCCGTTGGTTGTGATCTCCAGAACCAGCGGTTGCCTACGGGCGGAAATGCCCTGAATCGTCAAGTCGTAGAGGTCGCGGTTGCGCATGGCTGCGAGCTCGTCAACGATAGCGCCTGAGATGTCCAAGCCGTCAAGGTGATTCGTGTTGGCGGATAGCGCCTTGATTGACCCCATGTTGAGGTCGCAGTAAAGGTCACTCACGCGTTTCCGCACGTGCTTTGCCAGCGCCGGCGAGGTCAGAACCATTCTCCAAGCGTTATTAAAGCCCTTCGCCGCCTGATCGTGAGCCGTGGCGACGTTGTAGACTTCCGGTGCGCCCTCGTCATCGTTAATGAGCAAGTCGTGCTCGATTGCAGACGCGAGCGCGGTCTTGCCGTTCTTTCGCCCCATAATCCAAAGGACTTCACGGTATTGGCGCACACCCTCAGCATCGACGAAACCGTAGATTACAGACAGAATGGCCAGCTGGAAAAGCTCGAGCTTGAACTTACGCCCAAGCTTGCCACTCGGAAGCCTGCAAAACGTCTCGATGAATACAACGTGCTTTGCCGCAAATTCCTCGCGGTAATGGTACGGATAGAGCGGATCGGTGTTGTCCAGGTCGCGCAGCACGCGCTCTGCGAGCTGATGCATCTTCTCGCAAGCAGTGATCTCACCGTTTATGATGCCACCGAAGTAGCTTCGTATCGCCTGCTCGCAGCGACCAGCGCCGCTTCGCTTCTTAGCCGCCGAAGCGCGTTTCATTGAGGTAGTCAATGAGCGCATCGCCTGCGGTGCTGCCGGACGGCATCATGTCGGTGAGCTGCTTGATGCCGCGCGAGAACGTTGTGAACAGTTTGTTATAGGCGCTGAAACCCGGATGCTCGCGCAATCCGGATTGACCGCCGCCGTTGTCATATTCGGTAAAAATGCTCTCGTACATCAGCTCGCGGCGGGCTTCGTCAAGCTTGACCTTCAAGAACGCGATGTTCGACATCAGCGGAAGCACGGCGCTTCGCTTCTCGTCCGGTATCGCGTCCTTGGTGAGCCGTTGGAGCTTTTTCAGCTCGCTTTGGTATCGGCTCTCGATAGAAGCAGTGCGCTTCTTCGGGGGACTTTCCGTGGCTTTGGGCAAAAGGTCGTTACTTTCGCACACTTTTCGCCTTCCCACAAGACCACCCCCGTTCTGAAACCCGTCACACGCAAATTTCTATCTTCCGGCGTTGGTGCCCTATGCTGGGTGCCTTGGTTTTAGACCGGGGGGATAGCTCGAAGCTGTGACCTGCTGTTTTGTCTGTCATTTTGTTTGACTGTGCGCTTGTGCTCAGTCTGTGTTTTCGTCTGTCAGCGAAATCAAGTTGCCGTCCTCGTCAAAGCGCAGCCCTTGCCTTGTGCTGCCCTGCCTTGCCCAGCCGTGCACCTTCTTGTGGCAGAGGTCGCACAGGCTTACAAGGTTGCGAGTGTCGGTCGCTATGTTCGGATCGCTGATGTTCGATGGTGTTAGCTCGATGATGTGATGCACCATCGTTGCCGGTGTTGCGATGCCAGCCTTAAGGCAGTGCTGGCAAAGATAGGCGTCGCGCTGCAATGCGAGCTCTCGCGCCTGTTCCCAATCCTTGGAATGGTAGAACCGATACGAGAAGCCCTTTGCCATTGCGCGACCCCCAACAAAAAAGGGACGCGACCCAAGGCCGTGTCCCTTTCTGATAATCCACCGTACCGAAATGTAGCACAAACTGAAAAGTGATGACAAGTACCAATCTCAAATATCTTTGAGCGCGGCAAAGCCCACCTCGTCGATATAGCGGAACCCAACGTTGCAAAGCTCCCTGCACCATTGGCGCGAGCACTGCATCACATCGGCTATCTCGTCCCATGGCATCGCTTGGAGATAGGCCATGCACAGCGCGTCGGCGTATCGGTTGCCCTTGAGCTTAGCCAAGCCGCCGCGATTGTCAGCACCGTAGAGCAGCACGCACGCTTCGTCCACCTCGGATTGGCTGTCCGCGATCCTCCTTTCCAACCTCCCCTCAAAGTCGATACGCCCGTTAATCGCATCCATAGGGTCTGAGCCGCCACCGCCGCCGCCCGTGCTGTAGCTCTGCGCCTTGGCTCCCTCGCGAGCCTTAAGGCGGGCTAGCATCTCCTTTGCGTGCTCGATGCTAGCCACCTCGTCACGGATGCGCTCGAAGTATTCCTTGGCATCCATAAGGCATCAACCCTAGTCGATGCCCGTAGAGCCGAAGCCGTCTGTACCGCGCTCGGTGTCGGTCAGGCTATCGACCCCGACAAGATCACACGGCACGAACGGGACAACGACCATCTGGCACACGCGCGTACCCTTGGGAAGAAACACGGTGTCACAGCTGAGATTGACCAGCGGTGCATGCACCTCGCCACGGTATCCGCTGTCGATGACGCTTACGCTGTTGCGCAGCGTCACGCCGTAGTGAGCGCCAAGGCCGGAGCGCGGGAAGACCAAGCCGACACAACCGCTCGGAATCTCGCAGGCAAAGCCAAGTCCGCAGACAGCGCTTGCGTTTGGCTCAAGCCTTACATCCTCGGTGATGCAAAGGTCGAAGCCTGCATCGCCATCGTGCGCGTATGTCGGCATGACCGTTCCGTCAGCCAGGCAAACGTTCATCTTTCGTCCGTACATGTCAGCTCCTTAGAAGGGAATATCTTCGTCGTACACATCTGGGTAGGTCGCAGCCTGCGGTACCGCCGCCGGTTGCTGCGACTGTCGATGCGAGGTCATGATTGCCACGTTATCAACGATGACCTCAAGCTTGCGATAGCGCTTGCCGTCCTTCTCCCACACGTTCTGATGCAGGTGCCCAAGGATGGCCAGGCGTGCGCCCTTCATCAGAAGGCCGTTGTTAAACATCGCTTCGCCACGCTTGCCGTACATCACGCAGTCAACCCAACTGGTCACGTCCTTATAGCTACCGTCCTGCTGCTTGCGGCTCTTGTTCACTGCTAGTGAAAAGCTCGTTACCGCAAGGCCGCTGTTGGTGTACCTAACCTCTGCATCTTGCCCAAGGTTGCCACTCAAGGTGACGCTGTTAAGGCTGTCACTCACAGTTGCCACCCCTCACGATTGCCAATACGATATAGGTCATGATCACCATCGCGGTTGCGAGCAATGGGACGAGCCATGAGAACAGGCAACCAGTAATGACGCTTATGAGCAGTTCCATAAGGCAAAAACAAAGAAAGACGATGATGCAGCCCAACAACACTATGAGCACCGCCAAAAGCACACTCAGTCTCTTAATTCGTCGGCGTGCCCGCTCATTCGACCTACTCACGGCGTCCACCTCCAAGAGCCTCGATAAGCCCCTCTCGCTGGATGTATCCCAGACCCTGCACGCGGCGGCTCGTGCTGATGTGCAGGCTCTTCATGAGCTTCTGGGTTCGTGGCGCGGCAAAACCGGGCATCGACCTAATCAGCGATTCGACACGCATGCCCGATGCAGCCTGGTCTCCGCCGTCTGCCAACTCAAAGAACTGCTCAATGGACATCAAGCCGTTCTTAAGCTTGGCCTTGTACTCCGCTCTCTTAATCCTGATCTGCATCCCCTTATCGAGGGCTGCACGCCGCTGTTCGGCAGTCAATTTCGGTACCATTTTCAATATCTCCTGATTCTTACTTGGAATACGGCGGCTAACCGTTCCCAAACCATCGGTTTTGCTTTCTGACCTCTCGTTTTCGTGTCGTGCCGCAAATGGCTGAGGTCTTGCCATTTACACACCGTTTACACTCCGTCCTCAAGCTTCTTGGCGAAGTTGTTGAACGCCTGAGCCGCAGCCTGGTCGCGCCCCGGCAGAAGGTGCGCGTAGAGCTTCAGCGTGGTCGCTTCGTTCGAGTGCCCCAGACGATCTGCGAGCGTTTTGAGGTCAACGCCGTTCGCCAGGCACCACGTTGCGTGCGTATGGCGTAACGAGTGGAACGTGTACGCCTTCGGCATGCCCGCACGGTCGCGAGCGCGGCTGAATGCTTTTGAGACGGTCGTTGGGCGCATGTAAGAGCCGTCTACGCTCACCAGTGGCGAATCAGGCGTGAAAGCGTCTGAAATCGAATCCTGTTGCGCGAGATAGGCTTTTATCCGCTCCCACTCTTCGTCGATTAACGCCACGGGCCGCGTCTTCTTGTTCTTGGTCACATTGGATCGCATAACGCCGCCGCCCGGAACCTCGATGACCGTACCGCTCACGAGGATGAACCCCTGCGCCTTGTGGAGGTCGCGCCGCCTTACGGCGCACACCTCGCCGACGCGCATCCCCGTATGCAGTGCGAGCCAAGCCGCGAAAGCGTAGGCTGATTGGCGCATGAAGCGCTTCTCGGGCGCTTCAAGGTCGAGCTCTTCAGAAACCGTGGCATCGAGTGCCTTGTAATCCCATTCGTCGATGCTCACGGCTTCATGGCGTTCCTCTGGCGGCTTTGCAACCATGAGCATTGGGTTGTTCTCGCAGATGCCGATACGCACCCAGAAGTTATATGCGCCGCGCAAAAAGTGGTGGACGCTGATGATCGTGTTGCGCGAAAGACCTTGACCGCCGTTCTTCTTGCTCACGCCAAGCCGCGTCTCAAAGTCGTTCAGCTCGATAGCGGTAAGGTCGCGAGCGACTTTGCCCTTGAGGTACTTGCCCACGTAGGTTCGCGTGAAGAGCGACCATCTCTTCACGGTGTTCAATCCTGCGCCCTTAATCTTCCGCTGCTCGATGTATTCCCAAAGCAGGTCGACTATAAGCGTGCTCTTGACCTTGCCGTCAAAGGTCAGGTGTGAAGCCCAAGCATCAGCCAAAGCCTGTGCTTCCTCGCGCGTCGCGGCATCCGGGAAGCTACGTCGTGGCCGTATCTGCCGCCCGTCAGGTGCCTTGCCAAGATACGGCTGCGCGTACCACACGCCCTTTTGGTCGCGCTTGACCTCGATGCCCATCACCGGCACCTGCCGATGCGCTTGAGATGGTCGACGTTCCTGCGCGACCGCTTGAGCGCCTTTGTATACCGGCGCTGCCATTTAGGGTCTACATACTTCCTGCAACGCTTCTCGTACTTGACCAATTCCCTATGCGCACGGCTCATTGCGCTGAAAACCTCATATAGGAAGTTTCCTTTTCCGCGAAGCGCAGATATGTACGCATTGTCGAAATCCTTAATGATGCGGTTGAAGACATGGCCTGGACTCTCAATCATCGTCCTGCTCCTTTTCAGCCGCCTTCTTCGCCTTGTACATGCTGAGCTTTGCCACGTAAATGAAGTAGATGCACACGATCAGCAGGAAGCAGGAGAAGGCCAGGAACCCATATCCAGCTCCGAAGATGAAGCCAATGGCGATACTGGCAACCAGCGCCGCGAACGGGACGATCAGCAGGGCGCACCCAACCAGCATCGACGATGTCTCTTCATACTCTTTCTTGGTCTTAAGCTCTTTCATTTCTTTCCTCCAAAGTTCGATGAATCACTTCGATTGCATCGTCCACGCAGTCGCACCAGCAGATAAGATCGTCGTAATCAACCCGCGCACCATCGCGTCCGCGCTTCTCGCAGGTCGCAATGCGTCTGCCAATGTCCTGCGATACGGCGCATAGGTTCTCAAGGGTCTTACGGTCGCTTCTAATCGTCATCGTCGGTCACCCACACATCGCGGTGATACTCCCGCATGAACTCGTCGAAATCCCATTCGATGTCTTCACTCTCCAAGCCTTGCCAGCCCCAAAACTCCCTGACATATGGCTGGCAGCGCGGGCATGCGTAACGCTTCCAGAACAGACGCATCCAAAGGCCGCTTTCCATGAGCACGCCACGCGTTCCCGCCGGAACCGTCTCGCCGCAGTACGCGCACTCATGCGCCTTGCGGACAGTGATGATCTTGGGCGCGGCGTAGAAGTCACCACCGCTCATGACGCGCCGCCTTCCAGCGTCTCAAGCATGTTCTCGATGCATTCATGCGCCTTCTTGAGGTCTTCGATGCCGTTCTTGGACTTCCAGCGCCACAGGTACTTGAAGGCACATCCCTGCATATAGGACACGTATTCATCGGTTCCGAGCATCGATTCCATTGCCTGCTTGCACTCGATGCCGGTATGCCCCGCGTAATGCGCAGGCTTGGTCACAGGGTCGAACCCCGTATCGACCGTTGGGGTCATCTTCTCGACAACCTGCGAAGCACTGAGCTCAACAGGCTCAGTCAGATCACCTACACGCTTAACGTAAGAACTCATTGCCATCACTCCTTCGAAACCAGCTTCGACAACTCGTCAAAATCGACCGTATGGAGCAGCTTTATCAGCTGCGCGACCTCTGGTGAGCGCCAAGCGTGCATGCCGTACGTATGCGCCCCTGTCGTGTAGTGGTAGTAATTGGCCTTAAGGTGCTCTTCCGCTTCGCGAAGCGTGAGAAACATGGTGTCGGGGACGATTGCCCACTTCTTCGTAAGGAACACGCAACCAAGCTCGTTGTTTTCGGCATACTCCTTGATTACACCCTTAGAGGTGCTGATGCCCATATTCGTGAAACGTGCCCGAATGCATCCGTTCTCGTCAAGCTCAAGCCAGTTGTCTTCAAGCCATTCTTTGGCGCACTCTTCGCCGCCTATATCAAGCTCGTCCTTGTAGGCTCGCGATACCGCTTCCCATAAGCCAATGATTTCACCTTCGCCGTCTTCAAAAAGCTCAACAGCTTCGATGTCATCACCATCTATTGCTTCGCGATATTTGTAGTCACGAATGACCCAAAAACGTGGGTCAGCCGTTGCTAATGTCGGTTGGTTGTTCAGCTCATGCTGTAGCTCTTTGAGAAAAACGAGATCGTCTTGCGTAAGGCTACGCTTGACGTAAGCGCGGCCTTCGAGATCAACCGATGCTGTCATTTCTCTTCACCTCCTTCTCGTCCTTCTTCGTCTCCCTGCACTTCCAGCAGGCTTCGCTATCCTTGATGAACCAGTCCAGATTTCGCTCGATGCCGCAGTAAGGACACGTGTGCTTTCGGACTTTGTTGACATAGCTCCCGTAAGGCATCGCCAACGCTCCTTTGTTGAAAACTTTTCTATTGTTGAAAACTTGTTGAAAACCTGTTGATAACTACTGCTGAAGACTCAAAAACAGGCTTTGGAATCGCTCAAAAAACGAATCGATCAAGAAGGAAGAAGCAAGAAAGAAGAACCTTGCTTGTAAGTCAACATAACAAGCAAGTGCGGGTTTTTGGCTTTGGGTTTGGGTTTTATGACCCAAACCCAAAAACCCGCTTCTGTACTGTTATGTTATGTATTGTTAGGCTTAGCCCAACCTAAAACCGATGGTTTCGCGCTGGTTTCAATCCGCAACAACACAAACATACGCTCTTACCTGCTAGTTTTGCGGGTTTTCCTGCTTCTTTTTCGGCCTGCCGCCCTTGGCTCCGTTGACGCGCTGCTTGCCAAAATAAAGGGCGTTTTTGCACATCCTCTCGCTCTCGATTCGGCCTTTTCCGTCTCTCACGAGCAAGCCGATCTCAAGCAGGCAGTCGATGAAATCTTGTGTCTCGGCGATGCTCACCGTCTCGTCGAACGCCCCCATCGAGCGCATACCGATTGCGCCGGCCAGAATGAGCCAGTCTTCATCGGTGTCCACCGCAATTGAGTGGTGCTTGGTGCTCGCCAGAAGCTCGCAGAGCCGCCAGTAAGCGCCGTAGCCCTCGTTACCGCGACGCATGAGCAGCCGTTGGCATTTGATGTCCCGCTGCGCGTTAGCGTCGTGCTGGAACCATGCCATGGGTTCCTGCGCCTGATCGTGCACGTCTTTAGGAATCGCCGTCATCGTCATCACCTCCCGTCGTTAATCCATCGCTTGTCCCCTGCTGGTGCCAGCCGTCCCAAAGGCACTTGCCGACCTCGCGGCAGTTAGTCCAGACGGTCGTTCCGCGAAAGCTGCACGCGCTCTTGGGCTTTTCGCCGTGCTCGAGTAGATGAAGTTCGAACCGGCATTGCCCGGGCGTTGGCATCGGCTGTTCACCAAAAAGATCGAGCGCCAGCTGCTCAGCGCTCTTTGAGCTGCTGCACATACGCGTTGCACGCCGAGACGGCCATCATGTGGACAAACATGCCGGGCGTCATATCGTCGAGTTTGTCGCTCTCGAGCATGTCTTTCATGGCTACGATGGGCGTCCCCATGAAACAGAAGGCCAGATCGGTATCAAGCTCGACGCTCTCACCGCTCTTGCGGTTTAAGAGCGAAATGGAGCCGTCGACATCGCTGATATACTCGGCAACGGAATCGAGGAACTTGATTGCTTCCTTACGCTTCATGATTGTTCTCCTTGTCATAGATGGAATTGCGAAGCTTGATGTTCAGCTTTGGATGCCGCTTTAGAAGCCAACGGGCTAGAAGCGGCGTATCTGTGTTGTTAATGCCGTAGACATGCTCAACGCCGTTGCCGTCAACAAACGGAACGCCGACGAGCTTGACGCTACCTTCGTAACGCTGCTTCTCAATGAGGTACTTGGCGCTTACTCGGATACCGCGCTGGTCGATTGCGAGCGCCGTAAGCTCGATCTGCCGCAGCGCCCTTGGATTGAGCTCGCACCAGAGCTTGAAAAGCTCCTGCCGGTCTTGCAGCTTGAGCGGCACCGGGTACATTGCCAACTGTTCCTGCCGCATCACGGATTCGAGCGGCTGGGTGTAATCGTCAACATCCATGGCGCTTCCTTGCTTCGCGGCTCATAAAGCGCCTGAACGCCACCTCTGCGACCTCTCGCGGTGCCGATGGCGGCACGGGCAGTCTGTGGCGCGTGCGCACGTCTCCCGCGCCGCTCACGCCCGGTCTGCGGGCTTCCTCGATGATCAGCAGCGCGACCCAAAAACCGTTCGCGTCACGGTCGAGATAGCCCCTCATTGGTCGACCATTCGGACGATAAACCACAGCTCAAGACCGGCAAGGACGAACGGTAGCCAAGACAGGTTGCATGCTTCGGTAAGCCAGATAATGGCACCCGCCAGGGCAATGAGCAGGATTCCCGTTGCTGACAGCAGGGCAATAGCGCCGCAAAACCACCGCTTAACCGTTGCTAGTGGTGTAAAATTATCGTTGTCATTACTGGTCAAGGTTTTGACATTGCCCGTGCCCGGTTGCCGCCAGGTGCGGGCGCTTTCGTTTCGCGAGCTTGCGCCATAGCTCTGACGCGCCGGCAAAATGCCGCCTGCGAAACATCGAGTTTGCGACATTTCGCACTCGTCAAAACCACGATGCAAACCGTTGGTTTGCGATTGGGTTTCATACATCTGAAACCCCTCCTTTCTTACTTGCCGATCATGGTGCCGACGGCAACGGCAGTTGCTATGAACAACCAGAGCGTCAATACATCGATAAATTCATCCATTACGCGACTTCCTCCCATCCCATCAGGTCATTGGGGCTGATATTGGCAACATCACAGATGGCCATGATCTTGTCAGCGCCGGGGATATAGCCCTCGCCGCTCTCGTACTTGACAACGGAATCTTTGGAGATACCAACACGGCTAGCAAATTCATCCTGTGTGATATCGAGCTTGGCGCGAGCGGCACGAAGATTTGCGGCGAAAACCTCTTTGTTGAACTTCATACGGTTCACCTCCTTTCATTGAGCGATGATTGCAAACCTTGCTTGTCAAGGTTTGCACCCGTATGTTTAGCGGGTTTACCCGTTAAACATACGGCTTTAGGAAGGTTTCTTCCTAACACGCATTGCAGTATAGGCGAGTTTCTGCCTATTGCAAGAGAGAAATATGAAATAATTTGCCTATTCTCGTCCAATAGAATAGAATTCACGGCAGATAGTTGCTAAAACAGGAGGTGTGAAATGAAGCTTGCCATAAAGGGATTGCGAAAAAAGCTGCACATTTCACAAGCTGACTTCGCAAAAGCCGTTGGCGTGTCCATGCGCACAGTCGGATCATGGGAACGCGGCGAATCATTCCCAAACGCCGAACAGGTTTGGAACGCAGCTCTGGCGTTAGGTTGCTCGCCGAATGAGATATTGAGTTGGGATGGTGGAGAAAACGAAGGTGACAAAATTACTAGCGATGAACGCGAAATCGTCGATAACTACCGTGACAGCTCGCCGGAATGGCAACAGAACATTTCGATGACCGCCAGAGCTGCGGCATCTGAATCAAAAAGAAAATAAAAAAGCCCCAGCGCTACCGTCCAAAGTCTCGCAGGGGCATACCTAAAAAAGGCAAGGTGATTTTATCATGCCAAAGGGTACGCGTGCCGCCATCTACGCACGTTTCAGTTCGCATAACCAGCGAAGTGAAAGTATCGACATCCAAGTAGAGAAATCACGCGAATACTGCGCACAAAATGGCCTTGACGTCGTGCGCGTATATAGCGATTACGCGCAAACAGGCCGTGACGTGCAGCGCGTAGAGTTTCAACGCATGATGGCAGACGCAAAACTAGGGTTATTCGATTATGTAGTGATCTATAAGGTCACGCGCATCATGCGCAACCGTGACGAGATGGCGCTTGCACGAATCAGGCTGCGCAAGGCAGGCGTTGAAATCCTTTACGCCGGCGAAAGCCTTGGCGAAGGCTCAACGCGCGTCTTGAATCTCGGAATGCTCGAAGTGCTCGCAGAATGGGAAAGCGCAATCGACAGCGAGCGTATCCGCGACGGTATCAACAAGAACGCCCAGCGCGGAATGGCAAACGGTCGCACGCATTACGGCTGGGACATTGTTAACGGGTATTACGAGGTCAACGAGCGTGAAGCCGCCGTGATGCACCGTATGAAAAACATGCTCTTTGCTGGTTCGACTGTAGCCGAAATCAAGCGTGCTGTCGCAGGTGAACGCGGCAAGCGTGGCAAGCCACTAACGCACGGCGTGATAACAAAGCTGCTTAGGCGCGAACAGAACTGCGGCGTTTATGATTACGCGGGCGTGCGAATCGAAGATGGCATGCCTGCGTTGTGGTCGCGCGAAGACCAGGACATGATCAACAGCATCTTGGGCTCAAACGGGCGCAAACACAACAAGACACGTGACACCAACGATTACCCGCTATCGGGCAAGATGTGGTGCCCAGAGTGCGGCCAATACTACGTTGGCACCTGCGGAACATCCAAAACAGGCCGCGTGTACCACTACTACAAGTGCAAAAAATGTAAGCGCACCTTTAGGCGCGATGCCGTTGAAGAAGCCGTGTTTGATACCGTCCTCGAAACGATTAAGAAGCCGGATATACGTCAACGTATCGTTGATGTAATGGCTCTTTATAACGAAATGAATGAAGAGAAGGAAGAACCGGAGAGCAAGCGCATTGAGCGCGAGATAAAGCGCATCGACACGGCGTTTGAGCGTATCTGGCAGGCTATCGAGGACGGCATTGCGCCGCCCGGCGGTAAAGAGCGCGTTGCCATGCTCCGCGAGCAGAAAGCGGCATTAGAAGCCGATCTGCGGCAGGCTCAAGCTAACGAAGGAGCGAATCTGTCTGGTGAAGCTATAGCCGCTTGGCTCGATCACATTGCGCAGGAACCAGATGCAGCCGAAATCATCGAGACGTTCGTGCGACTCATTGAGGTAGACGGGGATGAACTCAAGCTTTATTTCGCTTTCGACTACTGGGGTGATGACTTCCAACCCAAACAAAAAAAGGCGAACCCCGAAAAGGGTTCGCCTAATAATCCAATGGTGGAGACGAAGGGAGTCGAACCCTCGGCCTCTGCCATGCGACGGCAGCGCTCTCCCAACTGAGCTACGTCCCCAGGACAAGTTGATATTTTACCTACGGCTCGCCAACTGTCAACGCCCAATACCCAGTCTTTTTGGGACGGGGCTGTTTTGACTACTTTTCGAACGCCCGAGCCACCCGATGATTTTTTAATCCCCGTCCCAGAAAAATCATCGGCGAACGCGCTACTTTGCGCTGGTGAGGACACCGGTGGTGTCGAACGCCGGGGTAAAGCTCTCGTCTACCGCTCCGCCTTCTTGCCAGAACATCGTCGTAAAGCCCAAGTCGTCGGCATGATCGAGCACCTGCTCGTACTCCTCACGCGTCACGGCGCGTGCCAGATCGCCGCCCTGCTCGCGCATGAGCGCATTGGGCGTGTACTGGTTCATGACCGAAATCGGCACGTCGCCCACCGTCTGCCATACCAGGTCCAGCACGCGACACGAATCGTCCGCATGGCCCGGCAACACCAGGTGACGCACGATGATGCCGCGCTTCATGAGTCCGTCCTCGTCCACCAGCTCTCCCCCGCGGCGCTTAATCTCGCGCGCCATCTGAGCCAGGCCCGACACGGCCACACGCGGGTAGTCCTTAATGTGGGAGAGCGACTGCGCAAGCCCCGCATCGGCATATTTAAAGTCGGTAAGCCACACATCAACCAGATCGCCGAGCGCCGCAACGGCACTCGCCCGCTCATAGCCGCTCGTGTTGTAGACGATCGGGATGTCCAGCCCGCGCGCCCGTGCCGCGGCAATAGCAGTCGGCAGCAGGTGCGCGTAGTGTGTCGCCGTCACCAGGTTGATGTTGTTGGCGCCCTGGTCCTGCAGCTCCAGCATAATCTCGACCAAACGCTGGGGCGTAATCTCAAGACCGAAATTGCCCGTCGAGATCTCGTGGTTTTGGCAGTAGACGCATTTGAGCGAACAGCCGCTAAAGAAGATCGTGCCCGAGCCAGCCTCGCCCGAAATGGGCGGCTCCTCCCACATATGGAGCGCCGCGCGGGCGACCTTAAGCGTGTCATCGGCGCCGCACACGCCACGCGCGCCCTCGTCGCGTGCCGCGCCGCAACGACGTGGACACAAATGGCAAGCGGGCGAAAAAAGTTCGGTCAACGACGTTGGCATAAAAACATGCTCCAAAACAACGATTCAGCAGCTCAAACGTAAAGGCCCGGACCGCACAGACGGTTCCAAGCCCAAGGCGCCGTAATCGTCCGACACGATTTTTGTAATGTCAAGACTGGAATCAACAAAGTGCCGCTTTATGATGTAGGTATTCCGCCCCCCGCGGAGCAACTGGGTGAACCGTCGCGTTTATTTAGGGAGCCCACACAGTCGTACTTAGTACAGGTATCCTTCGTTGTTAAGGACGCTGGAACAGTCGATGAGGGCACCCACCTGTTTTAGGTGG
Source organism: Collinsella sp. (assembly GCA_031292915.1). Taxonomy (GTDB): domain Bacteria; phylum Actinomycetota; class Coriobacteriia; order Coriobacteriales; family Coriobacteriaceae; genus Collinsella. The sequence goes on along the minus strand of JAUMSH010000011.1, from coordinate 1,523 downwards.
GTTCATTTTCGTAACGTGGGGGGTGGTTTTCTTTTGCCGAAAATCACCATTACAGTCCATATGGATCACCGCCGGCATCCCGACAAGCCATCGACAACATCCCAATATCTGGTAAGCGCGTGATTATCGCTGCGTGCAATTCCATGCACCCCCCTTGGTCGAGTATTATGGTTCGGCTATGCCCTTTGCGCATGGCGTTCTTCTGACCTTTTCCTTCGACGCTTGGCGGTTTTTAGATTCATGGCTTCATCCCCGAGCTACATACCGTACCTATGCGTGGCAGCGGCGGCCTTTATCACGACCTTCCTCGCGGTGCCCCTGGTCAAGCGCTTGGCAATCAAGCTCGACGCCGTCGACTATCCTTCTAAGCGCCGCATCAACACCAAGCCCATCCCGCGTTTGGGCGGAACGGCGGTGTTTTTGGGCCTGGTCGTCGCCTGCACTGTGCAAATCCTAGGCACCTGGTACCTGGGTTGGCCGCCCGTTTTGGTGCCCCACCCCCGTCTGCACATCAGCTACCCCATACTTGCGCTTTCTTTTACCGTTATCTTTGCGACCGGCGCTATCGACGACGTCTTCCAGCTCACGCCCAAGCAAAAGCTGGCCGGACAGGTCCTCGCCGCGCTTATCGCCTGCATGGGCGGCCTGCGGATCGGCGTCATCGTCAACCCGTTTGCTCCCGGCGAGATTATGCTCGGATGGCTCGCCTACCCCATTACCGTGATCTATCTGGTGGCATTCACCAACATCATTAACCTCATCGACGGCCTCGACGGCTTGGCCACGGGCATCTGCGGCATCGCGTCGTTCACCATGTTTTCGATGGCCGTTCTCTCGGGCCGCATCGACGCCGCCGCGCTCTCCATTGCGCTCTTTGGCGCCTGTCTGGCCTTTTTGCGCTACAACTTCAACCCCGCAAGCATCTTCTTGGGCGACTCGGGGTCGCTGCTTCTGGGCTTTGCGCTGGGCTCCATCTCGCTGCTCAACGTGAGCCGCACCGCCGCACTCACCTCGCTTATCATCCCGCTCATCGTTGCCGGCGTGCCCATCATCGACACGTTTAGCGCCATTGTGCGCCGCAAGCGCGCCCACATTAGCATCGGGCAGGCCGACAAGGGCCACATCCACCACCGCCTGATCCAAGAAGGCTACAACCAAAAACAGGCCGTGCTGCTCATCTATGCCTGGTGCATCATGCTTTCGGCCGGCGCCGCCGCGATTAACCAGGTCGAGGTGCCCATGCGTGTGCTCATCTTTACCGTGCTCGCCATTGGCTCGGCTGCCTTCGCCAAGCACCTGCACCTGTTTGAACCCGTGCTGCGCCACCATTACAACAAGCGCACGCACGAGGACGAGCTGGTCACCCCCGACGACCCCGCTTTTAAGCAGGAGGAGCAGGCAGCCGAGGAGCGCAAAGAAGAGCGCCACCACAAGCTCTAGGACAAGCTGCCGAGGATGTGCCAAGGCACCGTTGGCCAAGCGCGGCCACGCCGCGCCCATCGCACAAGCCACCCCTCTCCCGC
>JAUMSH010000062.1 GCA_031292915.1 Collinsella sp. | reverse complement strand
CCTCCATCTTTTTGGAGAGCACGGGGCCGGCGGCATCGTCGGCACGCAGCACGCTTCCCGCCGTGAGCACGATACCCGCAAACGGGGCGCCGTTCACACGTCCATCCACAACGCGACCCATTACTGCAACCTTCCCGTCAGGTACACGCCCGACACATCGCGCACGCGCTCAACCAGATCGCGGAACTTCATCAGAAACGCGACCTGCTGGGCATGCAGGCCAAAGTCGTCGTCGAACACCGAGATGCCGGCCTTGGCCGAGCCGCGAAAACCGCGCTCGTCGAGCAGCGTGTCGCAGGCCTCGAGCAACGACGACACCGCCGCCTTGTCAAGCTGGCACTCGCCAAAGGAGCGGATGGCCTCGAACTTGGTCTTGGCCTCCCCCTCCGGCAGCGCATCCACGAGCGAATAGAAGACATCCACCGGCACCGACAGGCGCGGCTCAAAGCAATCGAGCACGCCGGTGTGGTGGCCCACGGCGAGCGTGTAGTACAGCACGTCGCAGGCCTCCTGGGGAACGTCTTCCTCGGTCTCCACAAACTTACGCGTGAGCTCATAGAAGACCACCTGGTCGGGCGCATGACCCAAGCAGGGGTCGGCGACGCCCTCGGCGGCCTCGTCGCTTGCGCGCGAGGCATCGCCAAAGGAGCCGCCGAGCATACCGGGGCCCGCAAAGTAACCAGAGCGGTCCGTGAGCTCCATCTAGTGACCTCCGGCCAGCACCAGATCCTGCAGCGCCGAGTAGACCTCAACGCGGCGCGGATCGTCCTGCTTGTCGATGAGCAGCGCCATGGCACCTCGGATATCACCCTTGGGCGCGCCCTCGAGCGTATCCATAAACTCGTTGGCCAGGTCGCGGCCGTAACGGTAACCGCTCATGGCGCGAGCCTCGCGCTCGATGGCAACGCGCAGCTTGTACGGCACGCCGGGGTGCAGGATATCGGCCTGCTCGCCGGCAGCCTCCACCGTGGTCTCGGCATGGAGCTTTTGGTCCAGCAGGCCAAGTGCCATGGCAAAGCCGTAGACGGTCTGCGCGGGGCTGGGCGGGCAGCCGGGGATGTAGACATCGACCGGCAGAATCTTATCCGTGCCGCCCCAGACGCAGTAGTTGTCGTAGAAGATGCCGCCGGTGCAGCCGCACGCGCCATAGGACACCACGATCTTGGGATCGGGTGCGGCCTCAAACGCGCGCAGGGCCGGCATGCGCATGGCACGCGTCACGGCGCCGGTGTACAGCAGCACATCGGCGTGACGGGGCGAGGGCACGACCTTGATGCCAAAGCGCTCGACGTCAAAGACGGGCGTGATGGAACCGAAGATCTCGATCTCGCAGCCGTTGCAGCCGCCGCAGTCAACACGGTAGACGTACACCGAGCGCTTGATCTTCTTAAGAAGGGTCGCCTTGGCCTTCTCGATGCTCTCGTCGAGCTCGATCTTGGTCGGGCGGTACTGAAGCCGCTCGGGCAAAAGCGTGGGTTCGGCCATGGTTACTCCTCCTTCGTTTCAAAATCCATGATGATGCCCTCGACCGGCGCCGGACCGGCGGGAATCTCGGGCGCATCGGGGTTGAGCTCGCGGTCGATATACTCCGGGTTCACGCCGTGGCCGCCCAGATACTCCATGCCGGGGCCCTGGGGCTCACCGGACGCAAGCGTCTCGTTGGCAGCCATGCCGGCAGCGTTGCCGGTCTTTACGGCCGAGGCAGCGCGCTGGGCGTCGAGCTCGCGCTTGCACTCCTGGCACATACCGACGGTACGGACGGCCTGGATGGCCTCCATGCCGCCGGTCTTTTGCAGCAGACGCTTGGCGTAGTCAATCTCCTTGTGCGGGGCAAACGGCTTGCCGCAGCGCGAGCAGTGCTCGAGCGTATATACGCTCTTGCTGGTGAGGTCGTCCTTGCTCATGACGGCCAGCTCAAACTCCTCGGTGAGCTTGATGGCCTCCATGGGGCAGGCTTCCTCGCAGCGGCCGCAGAAGATGCAGCGGCCGTAGTCAATCGACCAGGTGATGGTGTCGGCCGCAAGGTCGGTGTCCATGCGAATGGCATCGGCCGGGCACGCCACGCCGCAGGCACCGCACGCGATGCAGAGCTCCGCGTTGTGCTCGGGCTTGCCGCGCATGTCCTTGTTGGTGGGGAACGGCGCAAACGGGTACTTGACCGTCGCGTCGCCGGCCTTGGCGTTGACCTTCCAAAGCTTCAGCATATTAGAGCGCCTCCTCATCGAGCGGGGCGGCCATGGTGCCCTCGCCCGCAAGCGGCGACTTGTCACGCCAGACATTCTCGAACTGCTCCTTGTCGAGCACGTGGTCGCGCTTGGCGGCGACATCGGTTACCGTCACGCGGTCGGTGCAGGAGTAGCACGGGTCGAGCGAGCCGACGATCAGCGCCGCGTCGCCCACGGTGTTGCCGCGGAACATGTAGCGCAGGACCGGCCAGTTGCTATACGTAGCGGCCTTGGCGCGCCAGCGGTAGCACTTCTGGTTGTTGCCGAGCATGGCCCAGTGCACGTCCTCGCCGCGCGGCGCCTCGGTGGCGCCGATGGCGTACTTGTGCGGGGTGTACTCCCAATCCGTGGTGAGGATGGGGCCCGACGGGCAGTTCTCGAGCATGGTCTCGATCATGTCGATCGAATCGTAGACCTCCTGGATGCGGACGGCGGTACGGCCGAAGGCATCGCAGGTGTCGGCCGTAGCGGCGTGCATCTTTTGGACATCCGGATCGGCGTAGCCGTCGAAGGGATGGTCAAAGCGCACGTCGCGGGCATAGCCCGAGCCACGCATGAGCGGGCCGACCGGCGAGAAGTCGCGTGCGATCTTTCGATCCAGAATGCCGATGCCACTCGTACGCTCAATAAAGTTGGGCGTGGAGAGCAGCATGTCGACGAGTTCCTGAACCTCGGAGCGCAGCTGGTGGATGGTCGTGAGCGTGGAGAGCTTCTGCTCGGCCAAAATGTCGCGACGCACGCCGCCGATCACGTTGAGGCCGTAGGTCTTGCGGTGACCGGAGAGCTTCTCGGCCAGGTCCATGGACTTCTCGCGGACGCGGAAGAACTGCTGGAAGCCGGAGTCGAAGCCCGTGTAGTGCGATGCCAGGCCAATGTTGAGCAGATGCGAGTGCAGGCGCTCGACCTCGAGCATGATGGCGCGGATGTACTGGGCGCGCGGCGGGACATGAATGCCCTGGGCGCGCTCGACGGCCTCGGCATAGGCCACCGAGTGGGCGCAGCCGCAGATGCCGCAGATGCGGTCGGCGAGGAACGTCACGGCGTCATAGTTCAGGCGCGTCTCGGCGACCTTCTCCATGCCGCGGTGCACGTAGAACAGACGGTAGTCGGCGTCGACGATCGTCTCGCCCTCGACGAACAGGCGGAAGTGGCCGGGCTC